>JAACFF010000079.1 GCA_009937635.1 Chloroflexota bacterium | reverse complement strand
AGATCCAGATTGTCTAACGGTTCCTGCAAATAGAAGGTCACCGGTCCATCCAAAATACGCTGGACCTCCAGGGCCACTTCGCTATCATCATAGAGCGTGGGGTAAGTTTCATGTACCAACAACTCCACTTCAGCTTCACGGAAATTGCTGACTGGTTCCAGCAGGCGTGAGCGAAGTTCGCCCTTGTCCAATGCGCGCCCCGGCTGCCCTGGCTGGAACTCGGCAGCGTTGTCCTGATAAGCGATAATGGCATCAATGGCTGGTTGGTTAACTTCATCCGCCAATCCAACCACAGCTTGATCTAGCTGTCCTTCGTCAAAAACAATTACTGGAGAGATTGAACGGCCGTAGTACCAACTATCAAAAGTGTCACGAACCTGGTTTAGCGGCCCACCCACGCGGCCCACTGCCATCGCTGCTTCCACGGTACGCGCTTCGTCTAAGCTCATTCCCAGATCCGCATGAGTTCTTGACCATTGCCGTCCTGAAGCCGCATCAATAAAGTTGATTCCGCCTTGCTGCAACGTAGGAAATTCTTCAGCCAAAATTGCTTGCGCTTCTTCGGCCGTTTTCCCGCCCACATCAACATCTCCGATCTGCACGCCAGTATAAATACGCCCATCGTGATCGCCACGATACTGGCCGACGACCGTAGCCAGGATCAACGTAAAAACCGCCAGGATGACCAGCGGCGGCAGCATAAGATAGCCGAGTTTGCGGCCCAGCTTAGGGCCACCAGGTGATGGTTGTGGGACAGTTGCCTGCATCTTTAATCTTACCTACTCAAGCCGCCAATTATAACCATTGCCAACCAGCATCCTGAATAGGCTCATATCGAACTCAGGCAAGTGTAGGATCAAACCGTGAAGAAAACTGTTGGCAATCTCACATAAAAAGGAATGCGGGAAATTCCTCAAATTCGCCGTTTACTTCCACTAAATAATAGGGGACCCAGGCCACACCAAAGAGATCCACATCAATATTCTTCTTATACGGGGAAACTTCGATTACCTCAACATCAGCAGCAATTTCAGCCCACTTTTCTTCAATCTCGTCCAGTTCCGCTGCGAGTTCTTCCCGCAGTTGCTCAAGATCCCCCTTCAATTCATCGATTTCTTCGATCGATTCTTGTATATCTTCTTTAGCCCTGGCTGTCTGGCTTCGTCTTGACAAGGCCGACGAAATGCTCTTTTTTCGGCCGATGCCGAAGAAACCCAAAGCGGTTTCCGCATAGGAACTCATCTCCTCACTTTTCCTGCGCGAATGTTCCGCCTCGTCTTCACGCAGTTCCCGTTCCTCGCGCGTTAAACGATTCTGGACGCTTTCGATTTTTCTCCGGTATCTGGCATCCATTCTATCTACTTCCACTTCTTGCTTTTCTTCTGCCGCTTCCTCGCACATCCTTTGAAAGGCCTTTGCATTCACATTAGGCCCCGCATAAACGCCCAAGGTTTCATTCGCTTTAACCGGCACTGAAATCTCACGGTAGATCGAATCGGCGAAGTCGCTTTTCATCATCCGCATAAGCCTCGCATCTGACAGAGGTTGTTCCAGCGCGCCAAAACGAGCCTGCGAATCAGGACGCCGGTCAAGAGAGCGCGAATCAAGAGCCTTTGACCGGAAATCCTCCCAACGCACATTGCCACGCCGTCCCGGCTCTTCGACGAGAGCCGAAGTCTGTATCTCCTGATTCAGGCCATATTTACGATTCACGAATAGCACCTCCGCCTGAGCCAATAGTGCGGGCCGGTACAAAATTCCATGTTCCTCAGCGCCGAGAGGAATCGAACGCCCTCTTTGCTTGACGGCATCTGTAAGGCTTTGGTTGATGGGCAAGAAAAATTCGCCATAATGTGCTGGCACGGCTGGACGAGTGCTTGTGCCCGGCAATTCCTGTTTGGCCTCGCTAACCGGACCCGAAACTTCCGATTCGGCCAAAGCCGCTGTGGCGGCAAACCCTTTCGCCGGTTCGTAACTGGCACGGGGGGTTTCGACTTTGCCCACGCCGGCCAACTCGTTAAGGGCAGGGATTTGTGTTCTTGTTACAGGCCCGGCCAGGTAGTTCATCGCCCAGCGGGTTCGGAAAATCACCGGTTTCTTTTCGTGCACGTTGCGCAGCAGAAAGGCGCGTTTGCCCAGTGAAGAGATAAGGCGATCAAAATCTCCCCTGGCCAAACCGCCGCCGGCTGCACTCGTAAGCCCGTCGAGCAGCCGCGCTTTATCTTGCTCCGTCGCTAATTTGCCGATCATCCATGTGCCAGCATTGGACATCGCCTTGTAGTCAACATCCACCGGGTTTTGCGTGGCCAGAATCAAGCCGACGCCAAAAGCACGTGCCTGTTTCAACATGCGCAGCATCGGTTCTTTCGATGGTGGATTGCCGACGGGTGGTAGGAAGCCAAATATCTCGTCGAAATAAATCAGGGAGCGCAGCGAACCGGTACCTCTTTTCGTTCGCATCCAGGTTTCCACCGTGGAAAAGAGCAATGTAACAAAGAACATCTTCTCATCGTCCTTGAGATGTGCGATGTAGAAAATGGTGTGGCGGGCACGGCCGTTGCTATCGTACAGCAATCGCTCAATATCCAAGGCATCACCCTCAAGCCAGCTTTGGAAACCTGGCGAAGCCACAATATTGTTAAGTTTCATAGCCAGCTTGAAACGATCCTTTTCGGGGAAGAACGTATCAACCTCAAAAAAGCCCAGTTTTTCAAATGGTGGGGATTGAGTTTGCATGATCAGTTCACCCAGATCCAGGTCTTTCCCTTGGCTCCAAGCGTGTTCAAAGATATTGGCCAGCAAGATATGCTCACGAGACTGCACGGGATCAATGTCAACCATGCCGGTTAGGCCAAGCAAAGCTGTTACCGTTCCCGAAACCTGTTCTCGAAGCAGTTCTTCGTTTTCCTGCCACGGCACGTCCGGTGCAGCCAATGAAGCCAGGATACTGATCGGCAATCCGGAGTCGGAGCCCGGCGTGTAAACCGCGAAGCGCACGCTATCTTTCAGCGCCTGGATTCGTTCGGGGGTGATATCCCAACCAGCCAGGCCATTGCGCCACAGGTCGGCCGTTTTCCCAGCCACCTCCTCTACGCTTTTACCTGCTCTGCGAGCTTCGTCAACATTTATCCACGGTGCGAAATCCGAAGGCAGCAGCCCTGGGAAATGTAGCAAGGTATTGGTTATGTCCCCCTTGGGATCGATCATCAAGGCCGGGACATCATTAAGGGCAGCCTCCTCTAGCAAGTCGATACAAAGACCTGTCTTGCCAGATCCAGTCATCCCTACAACCAACGCATGGGTTGTGAGATCGTCCGGATCATACAGCACTATTTCGTCCCTTGTCTCGCCGCTTGCGGGATCGTTAATGCGCCCAAGGTAGAATTTCCCATCAGTTTCAAGCATATTGGTTTTCTCCCGTCACCTTTCATTTATCAGTCTGTCTTTCCCCATAGATTTGGCTGGTCAGATTATTCAGCCAAATGGCTTTTCCGTCAACGTGA
The DNA here is from genome assembly GCA_009937635.1 of Chloroflexota bacterium. Lineage (GTDB taxonomy): Bacteria > Chloroflexota > Anaerolineae > Promineifilales > Promineifilaceae > JAACFF01. Next base: position 15,872 of record JAACFF010000079.1, on the reverse strand, counting down.
TCCAACTTCTTGGATCGTGTATTCTGCTTTTGGCTCTCTGGAGCCCCCAATAAACAAAGAACGCTTATTTTAGGTGCATCAATAATGAGTTTCTTTAAATTCAGCAGAGTCAATAACCGTAAGCCTTCTTGAAAGGTCCATGAAATAAGATGTATTAGTTACGTTTATCCGCCAGTTATAAACACTTTGCACTCGCGAAATATATTGTAAACAGCATCGTAATCAGGTACGCGAATACTCAATGGCATCCAAGGCAATTACAGTGGGGAAGGAACACTCGGGCTGCCCTTACCTGGGAACGAAGAATGATCCTAATACCCGGTTCGTGTACCCGTCTCAAAAAGCAGCGTGCCATGCACAAACAGAGCCCGTCAACATCCTGCTTGGGCACCAGGAAACACATTGTTTTACCGACAAGCACGTAGAATGCCCCATCTACATCGAGCCTGTAAAGACTCGTACCGTCAAGCGCCGCCTATTTGGCATTCCAATTCTGCTTCTAGCAGGGATAGCCTTGGTCTTACTGCTAATCTTAGTCACATTTGCTCTGCTTAGAACAGGAGATGAGCAAGAAGCGATATTTGTCGATGTCCCCAGTAAAACAACAGTTACCGTGACCGTTACAAGCACGGTATCAACCCAACCGGCGCCAACAGCAAGCCCTGACCCCCTTTTCTCCGGCTCATTCGATCAAACGGCTGAGCCGACCAGTTTGCCTGTTCATCCTGCCACAGACACTGTGACGCCAACACCAACATCTGAGCCCACTACAACGAGTTCACCCACCTTGACTCCGATTAGAACAAGCTCTCCTACGGCGACTTCCACGTCCACCCATACGGTCACACCGATGAGCACCAACACACCTACAGCAACATCAACTGCTACCCATACGGTCACGCCGGTGAGTACCAGCACACCTACAGCAACCCTTGTACCAGCATTTCCCACGACTGGGAGCGGTTCACCTTTCCGTCTTCCACCCCCCACACGCATTTTTCGGCCTACATTCCCAATTGGCAGCCCAAGTCAACCCGCCTCGGATCAGCCAACCGCAACGAAAATCTCACTCAATCCTTGATCATTTCTGGCTTGCGCGCAAAAACCAGATCGTATTCAATTTGCCACAAGCGGGATTCGACACCTATTAATCCCAACGAACTTAAGAGTGCTTCGAACGTTTCCTGGTCGCGATATCGTCCAACAAAGGTTTTTGCCTCCCAGCCACGGCGGCGTGTGACCAGAAGCGTGCCTCCCGGGCGTAATACGCGAACCATCTCCAATAGAGCCAGGGTATCGTCGGGGAAAAACTCCAACGCCTCCAGACAGGAAACGGCGTCGAAAACCCCATTTGCAAACGGCAGGTCTACGGCAATTTGCTGCACAAGATTGGCTCGGTGATGATACACGCTGAGTTTGGGCCACGCCTGAGATAACATACGCGCTGAAGCATCCAGACCGATGACACAGCCGTTAAACGTTGGCTCATCTAGCAAATGGGCAGGCAGCCGCCCTGTGCCGGTGGCCACATCCAGCACGAGCGGTGCCGGCCGCTCTAACAATCTGCCAAGCAATGGACGGATGACCAAAAAACGCTCTGCATCCCCATCAAACTGCTTGATACGATCATAGCGATGCGCCGTTAGGTCATACATCCACACCACTATGCGCCGTCCAAGATAGACTCCTTCCGTCACTATCAACAACCAGTAAAGCAGCAAGCCCAATCCCGCGGCAAGCAACAATCCTAACAGAAACCAGTTCAGCATGGTCACATTCTACATGGCGCGAAGGGATAAGGAAAACTTGGTTTCCAGAGCCGTATCGAGATACCGGGTTTTATTGGAAATCAATAACGCCTCCACGCACCACGCGCTGTTTAGCGCAAGCTTAGAGGCGTATCTTTTATTGCTCAAGCGGGTTTTAGATGGCAATCAGTGACCGGCAATTGTTTCCGTCACACAAATAGTGGAGACGCTTATGCAGAAACGACGCGTAATGATAACCGGATTAGGAACATTCAATCCCCTTGGCAACGACGTCAGGAGTACCTGGCAACGGGTAATCCATGGAGAAAGTGGTATCGGACCCATCACCCTCTTTGATGCCGGCGATCAAAGAACCCGGTTCGCCGGAGAGGTAAAAGAATTTGATCCTGTTTCCTATTTTGGACGTAAGGAAACGCGACGCCTTTCAAGAAGTACGCAACTCGCTCTGGCAGCAGCCGAACAGGCGCTGAATGACGCCGAAATCGCCCTGAACGATACCGATCGCGACCGCATAGGCGTACTCGTTGGTAGCGGCATGGGCAGCATGGAACCGATCATCAACAACGCGCACACATTATCAAGTCGAGGCCCACAGCGTGTCAGCCCATTCTTTGTACCTATGATGCTGGCCGATACGCCAGCGGCCACCATTTCCATCGCCTTTAGTCTTTGCGGCCCCAATATGTCGGTTGCCACAGCCTGCGCAACCGGCAACAATGTCCTTGGTGAAGCAGCTGTAACCATTCGGCGTGGCGCCGCCGATGTCATGATCGCCGGAGGAACAGAAGCATGCATTCTGCCTCTAGCTATGGCTGGATTTAGCATCATGGGTGCCATCTCTACCCGGAACGAGGCCCCCCAGCAAGCATCACGCCCTTTCGACAAGGATCGGGATGGCTTCGTTGTATCCGAAGGCGCCGCCATGCTGATACTAGAAGAACTCGAACATGCACTGGCGCGAAATGCCACAATCTATGGCGAGTTCCTTGGCTACGGCAGCAGTTCTGATGCCTACCACATATCGCAACCTGCACCTGATGGCACTGGGGCGGCCAAAGCAATGCGGTCAGCCTTGAATGATGCGGGTTTACAGGCAGATGAGATTGATTATATTAACGCCCATGGCACCAGTACAAGCCTCAATGACCAGGCAGAAACATCCGCCGTCAAGATCGCTTTAGAAGAATATGCCTATCAGGTTCCGATCAGCTCCACCAAGTCGACGCACGGTCACTTATTGGGTGCCGCCGGCGCTTTGGAAGCGATTATTTGCTTGAAAAGCCTGAACGCCAATATGCTTCCCCCTACCATTAACTATCAAACGCCAGATCCTGCATGCGATCTAGATTATGTACCCAATAATGCACGCCTGTCCGAATTACGCGTTGTCATGTCCAATGGCTTTGGCTTGGGCGGGCACAATGCTACGATAATCTTGGGTAAATACGCGATCACATAGATCGCCAACTTTGCTGTTACGCAACGATTTAGTCAAAAAGAAAATACGTTTGTTCTGGCTTTATTCGAGCGCCCTTTCTTGCTCCATCTTCTCTTGCAGCGAGCGTTCTGTTCCTTTCATGCTGGCACCAATATGGGGATACGTCAACCATACCAACGAAAAACCAAACATCGCTCCGGTCAGCGTGCGCAAGAAAGGCGAACTCTCTCGCAGCGGGAAAATCGTATTGAAGAAAGACAAAGGTTGCAAGGCAACGCCATACTGGCTAAACAGTTGACTGAATCCATCTAAGGCTATCGGTCCCAGGCCAAACAGAATGAATGCCCAGACTGGTAGGGGTTTTACGTTACGTCGCTTACGCACCAATCCATACACCAGGCCACCTATCAGTACAAAACCATATATAGCCATATCCCGTTCGCATAGGGCTGTTTTATAGCCCATCTGCTCATTGCCAACAAAGCGCCGGGCCGGAAGCAGGAAAGTGACCCAATCCTCTACGGCAGGAGAAATACCAGCAAATTCAGGGATTTCCGGCATGTAGGCTTCGATCGGCGCCAGGTTGGTGCCTGCAATATCGCGTGGGTAGGCATATTGATCGCCGAAGAGAAAGAATGATCGGGAAGCCATCTGGTGGCACATAGGGCTGTAAACCAGATAAATCAGGCGCGCTGGCCTTGTTGCGCCGGCATTCATGAGTACTGGAGCTAACAACGGCAGGCCAACGTAAATAGCGATAGCCGTATTGAATACGGCCAACCAATGGCGGGTAAGCCAATATACCATGCGGTCTACGCCGTTACTAAGGCGATCTGGTTGGGCAGTTGCCGGTTGCTCTTCAGCCATAAACTATTCCAAAGGTATCGTCAGCTCCAAGTATTCTTCTAATTGCCCTTTTGTCAGCAATCCCCGGTGCACGGCCGTTACCTCTCCGGCATCATCCACAAAAAAGGTCGACGGCAGCCCAATAGCTCCATACGCTTCAGCAACCTGGCCCTCCTCATCCAGCAAGGGTGTGTACGTATAACCCATCTGATCATAGAAAAACGAGCTTACAACTTCTGATTGTTCAGCCTCGTTAACCGCCAGAATGACCAGATCATCTTCCTCGTAAGTTTCATAGGCGCGCTGAAATTCGGGCATTTCCAGGCGGCATGGGGGACACCAGGTAGCCCAGAAATTGATAATCACCGGCTTTCCTTGGAATTCACTCAGCGCCACTTGTTTGCCATCCAGGTCGGGCAAGCTGAAATTATGCGCAACATCACCAACGTTGAGGGGCGCTCCCCGGTCCGGCAAAGGAACCCCCTCACGATTGACAAAACCAGATGCGGGGACTTGTTCAAAAACGACCGCTTCCTTTCCTTGCCTACCCTCGAACAATTGGTTGCCGAACAACAACATGGCCAGAGCGATACCAAGAACGAACAACCCGCCCACTAGCAGCAGCGGGTTGCGCTTCTTCTGCGGCTCCTTTTGAGATCCGTTGCCTTCAGCAAGCATCTTCCTAATTGCTCCTCACTAGCTACTGCTAAAGTACAGGATGAACTTGTCCTCCAGGTCAGCGAACCAGATCGCCAGATCAGGGGGCACAAGGGAGTTGAAAGTGGCCAGCTGGCTGTTGAGCAACAACAGCCCTAGCAAAATAAACAGTACGCCGCTGATGGCCTGTGTCGAATGCATATGCAGCGTGGTGCGATGATCGCCTGGAGTTGTAAATACCCATAATGCGCCTCCCGCAAGAGCGATCAGCAGCAGGCCATATTCGTGAACAGTCGTAAACTGCTGCCCGGCCAAAAAGTCAAAACTACGAAACGCATACTCGGCGGCAGCCACCAAGATGCGCCAGACAACCAGGCCCCATATGAGACCGATAACTACCATGTGCACATTGACATCCCACCCTTTCCCTCTCATCACGCGCCACAACATACTGTCTCGGCTTGCCCGGCCAAAAAACGTCGAGATAATGATCAGTGGCAAACCCAAACCAAGCGCATAGATAAAAAGCAGCATCGTACCGTGTCCGACAGAAGCCGTCTGCGCCGCCAGCGTTAACACCGCGCCCAGAATTGGTCCCACACAACTTGACCAGCCCACGGCAAATGTCAAACCAAAGATAAACGATCCCCATAAAGACCGGTTGTTCACTACCGCGTCCGTGCTCTGGCTCATGCCGGCGAATCCCTTACCTAGCAAGCTCATTACACCAAAAATAAGCACCAGGGACCCCCCAAAGAGCAAAATAAGTTGTTGGTTCTGCAGCAGCAAACGTCCCAACGCTGATGCGCTGGCCCCCAACAAGGCAAACATGCCGGCCAAACCGAGCATAAAAACCAAGGTATTTGCCGCAATCTGTTTACGCCCACTCTGAAAGGCAAACGCAAAATAGGCAGGAAGTATCGGCAAGGTGCACGGCGATAGGAAGCTTAATAGCCCTCCCGTGAAAGCCAGCATGGCCAGGATCATGAAGGGTTGATTTTGCACGCCGAAGCTCGGCTGCCCCGTCCCTCCCGACGATTGGGTCACCGTTCCCACTACCAGGAATCCTATCAATATTATCGCCAACCCAATGACGATCATGCGCCCGACAGACCGCGAGCGCTCTGGGGAGGGTGCTTTCAGTTCTGACATAAGCTCATCTCCTCTGCAAATGGTGGACGTTTGATAAACCGTCCATTAACGATCACCAATTCGGTTTATTCTTGGCAAGCGTTAGTTCTTGTCGCCTCCTTCGTAAATCAACCTTTCCAGGTTGATCGCAACCTGGAAAGGTTGCTTTACGTTCATGGTGGTGGGCGCTAGCCCATGTAGTCTCCTTTGAAGACTCAACAATGCCTGAGTATGCCAGAAAATTGTAAGGAATAAGTAAATCTGCCTACTTAAGACCCAACTTCATCATCTTCTTGTAATATTTGCTCCATCAGCTCAATATCACGCCGTAGGTTACGCTGCCGTAACGCTAGGCTGATGATATAAATCATGACGATCAGCCACATAACACCATAACCGAGAAGCAAAAAACCATTAAACTTATCCGGATCAGCGCCGGTCTGCAATGCAGCAACGGCCGTTAGTATGATGCTCATGTGCTATCTCCTTGCAGGCGAGACGCCACACGCGTCTTCAGCAATTGCGTCCGATCCATAAGGCGTTGAAGGTGAATACGATTAGCCAACCAGGCCGCAAAAATCAGGGTGTAGGCTACCACCGTCACATTTAATGTGAGGACCATCTTCAGGGAATCAAGCCCTGAAAACTCTTGCAATCCCTGCTCAGCTCCTTGTGCTGACTCCAACGAACCGCCAAAAACAACCGGGTGAATATCGCGCAAAATACGTATGCTGGCAAAAGTTAAAATGACCGTGACAAAGGAGACAATGACGTAAACGGCCGCAAAGCGTCCCCGCCTTTCTTCATCATCGATAGCCCCCCGCAACATAAAGTAAGCCGCGTATGCCAGCCACATAATTGTCACCAAAGTCAGCCGCGGGCTCCACAACCACCATGTATTCCACGCCGGTTTTCCCCAAACCGATCCGGACACAATAGCCATGCTGATAAATACCAGCCCAATCTCAACCGAGGCCAGGGCCAATGTGTCCCACTTCTTGTCCGGGCGGCGCAAAAACAGCACACCTCCGATCAAAGCAACACCGAAAGCCAACGATCCCACCCATGCCGAACCAACATGAAAGTAAAAGATGCGTTGCACATTTCCCATTGTCCGCTCCACCGGCGCATAGAAAAAGACCATGCCCAAGGCAATTGCCAAAGCAATCAAGGAGACGATATTCAAAATACGAATTGTGCGATTTAGTCGCGTTAGATCCATCTTCACAACTCCTATGGATTATTTAATGGAGAACGTTAGGACTCTACGACATAATGATAAGTCAAGAGCCCTACCGCAACCATCAGCAGATCATAAGCAAGTACCAAGTATACCGCGCTTTGGACCTCACCCCATTCCGGCACCTGGGGGAACATAAAGGCTGCAACAGCCATTGAAGCCGGCAAGACAAGAGGCAGCGATAAGGGTAACAGTAGTACCGGTAAGAGAACCTCGCGAGATCTGGCTTGAATGGTCATGGAGGTGATGAGTACACCGGCCGCCACGTAACCAAAAGTACCCAATGCCAATATGATCAAAACGGGCGGTCGCCAAAAAGGCTTATTGAAAAAGACGATAAACATCACCACCAGAACAGCTTCCAGTAGCAAAGCGAAGAGCGTGACGCTGAACACTTTGCCTAAATAGATCGCATTTCTCTCAACTGGAGCAATGAGCAAAGCGTCGAAGGTTTGGTTTTCGCGCTCGATTGAAAGAGAACGATTAAGGCCCAACGTGCCCGCCAACAAGATCGTCGCCCACAGCAATCCTGTAGCTACATCTCGGGCAGCGCCCAGATTCGTTTCCAATGCAAAATTAAACATGATCACCGTTACCAGAGAAAACATGACCATGATGCTGATAGTCTGCCGAGTGTGCCGTTCGATCTGCAAATCTTTCCAGGTGATTGTCCACACGGCCCGCCAGAATGCCGGCGATGATTCCGTATTCATAGCCTTACTCACGTGATCGCTCCATTGATCCTTGAGCGTTGTTTCTTCTTACTACGTCGAGTGTGATGAGCATACAGTTCCAGGAATTCAGACTCTGTTGTTACGGTGCTATCACACTCCGCGACGATACGGCCGCGATTGAGGATGGCAATATGATCGCTCTGCTCTAAACCATGGCTTAAATCATGCGTAATTAGCAGAATCGTACGGCCGATCTCAGATTCGCGTCGCAGCAAAGAATCCAACAACTGCGACGCATCCTGATCCAACCCGGTATATGGTTCATCCAACAGCAGGACATCCGGTTCATGCAACGTCGCTCGCGCAATTGTCAACCGCTGTACCATGCCCCGCGAGAAGCCTCCGACCGGATCACGTTGCCGCGCAAACAAACCCACCGTCTTCAGCGCTTCGTCTACCCGCGCTTGCACTTCATCCAATTGGTAAAGGCGGGCAAAAAACTCCAGGTTTTCCGCAGCGCTTAGATCGCGATAGAGGAGCGGCTGGTGTGAGACAAGGCCAATGTGCCGTCGCACCCTGGCGGCATGATGCGGAAACAGCCAACCACCTACCTTGACTTCCCCTTCCGTCGGCCTTAACAAGGTAGCCACAATACGCAGCAAGGTGCTTTTTCCAGCTCCATTGGGACCGACCAGAGCCACAAACTTTCCTGGAGGCACGTGCAGATCAACGCCGCGCAATGCCGCATTCAATCCGTAATTTTTTACCAGGCTGCTTACTCGAATCATGGCGGATAATTGTAGACCGGAAAGTTGCTATAACAAAACCAAGCCTATCAAATCGATTGTTGGCGCTCATCAACGATCTCTGGGACAAGGCATTACGCACGGAATCCAGACCCAAATCACTTACGAGACGCTCATTTTGATTGTGCGACAGTAGACAACGAGGGCGGTTACGTGTATAGTATTTGCCGCGGTTTAGATAAAAGCCGTCTCTGTAAGGTGGGAAAGCCTGGTTTTGGGTCGAAACAGCATCACTTCAGTGGCAGTTTGGCCCCATATCCCGGCTGAAATCCGTAAAATCTTGCAAAGAGCGCACATTTTCCCTATAATCGCGAAGTCTGGGAAGAGACAGGATTGGAATTGGAAAATATACTAACCTCATTTTCAGGAACAATCACACCTTGGTTATTGGGCACGTTTCTTACGTTAAGCCTGATAGCTTTGTTCGCCGCTATAATGAATTGGCGCGAGATGAAGCGTTCCCCCTACTTCTTCCAACGACTACAAGCTGGTAAAAGATTGCAGACCTATCTGTCCACCAGCGCCCTCCTTTTCCTCATCACCATGGGCGTTACCGGCTATGCCTGGCAGACTCCTCAAGATCAAACTCCTCGTATGGCCATTCTCACCCACAGCAAGCCCGGCTCGGCAGAACAAGAAGTTGCCAACCTGTCCTCACTAGTAGAAACGGTAGAAGAAGCAGCACCATCTGCCTTCCAACTTGAGGATACAGAAAACCTGGGGCAACTTATTACCGTCGCCGACCAACCATTCGCGGCGGCATATGGTTCGCTCCCCGAAGAATTTGATCAATTTATACCAACTGCGGAGCTGAACGAGAACAGTGATCTGGGCGCATTAACCTTCTCCACCGATGTCACGGAAAATTACGAAGCGATTAACCCACGGGAGATTTTTGCCGAAGGGTTCTATACACTTTATGCCACCTTCTCCTATGATGGCTTGTCTGATGGTATGGTCTGGTCCTGGGTATGGCGTCACAATGGGGAACTCCTTGAGGGTGGAAACGAAGTGTGGCAATATGGAAAAGAGGGACCTGGTTATATTTACCTCAATCCGGAAGAAGGCTTTGATGCTGGACGTTATTCCCTTGAGGTTTGGGTGAATGGAGAGCTAATGACCCAGTCATCCGCGGTAATGAATAGCGTAGGGGTATCAACCAACAACTAATATCTATGGTCTCCACCCCTTTTTCAAACATTGCTGCCCGGCCTCGAAGCCGGGTTTTTTGTTCTTCCGATCACTCTTCAGCAGCAGATGACTTCAAGTGAGCATTTCATTTCGGTGCAAGTAAGAACCGCTCACAGATCAGCCAATTTTGTTACTTTGTTATCTCCTGGCCAGACGAGCACGGCCGTACTCCAGAATCTGCTGCACTTCCTTCACACGCAGCAACCAACTCGCCAACAGATAAACACATGCCCCAACAAGTCCCCCGGCGATCAGTTGAAGCCACATTGAATCGGCGCTTGTTCGAGATAACACCAGCCACATTGCACCAGCCATCAGCATGCTCGACAACAGGACGCGCCAAAAACCATCAAGGAGTGCCCGGCCATCCAGCCCGCCCAACTTACGCCGTAAAAGCCAAAGCAGGACGACTACTTCCGCATAATTTGACAGGCTAAATCCCAGGGCCAGAGCCCCTAATGGCAGCCACCCACGTTGGGCGAAAATCGTATCGCGCAACCAGAGGGTTAGAACAACCATCATCAGCACCTGCACACCCCCGGCCAGCACAGGCGTTAACGTATCGCTAAGCGCATAAAAACTGCGTGCGATCACCTCTAGCAACAGCAGCGCCACCAGGCCGAGAGACATCAGCAGTAAAGCGGAAGCGACCAGATCAGTCGATTCAGCATCAAAAAGCCCGCGCTCAAAGAGGATCGATATGATTGGCTTACGTAACATCATCAACACGATGGTCACAGGCATGCCCAGGAACAATAGCAACCGCAGCGAACCGGCGATAATCTGTCGCATTTCGCCATACTCTCTCTTGGCGGCCAGCGTGGAAAGCGTTGGAAAAGCGGCAATGCCCAACGCCTGGCCAAGAATACCCTGGGGCAGGATGATCAGACGAAAGGCTGCGTTGAATGCCGGCAGCGTTCCCAAAGCCATTGATCCTGTCATAAAAAGGATGAGCAGTTTATTGAGTTCACTGAACGACTGGCCCAGCACCCGCGGAGCCATGAGCCACAACACTTTGACAACACCCGGATCCCTGAGTGTGAAAATGAAAGTATATTGCGCATGCTTCTGGACCAGTCCTGGAATCTGGATTAACAGATGGCCTGCCGCGCCAATCACCATGCCTATGGCCAGGCCCATTGCCGTGCCCGCGATAGGGCCTAGTAGAAGCCCGCCGGCGATGATCCCCAGGTTATAGACGGTTGGCGCCAAGGCCGGTAGTAAAAAATGCTGCCGCGCGTTTAATGCACCCATGATCACGCCACTAGCCCCGAATATAATCGGTGAGAGTAGCATAATGCGCATCAAGCGCACCGTCATGCCCAGGAGTTGTGGCTCGGCGACTATGATTTCTCCATAGAAAAAAGCCACGATTTGCGGGGCGAATACCATTGCTATTAAGGCAATGATGGTCAAGGCCACAGTAATCAAGTTAATCACGGCCGAAAACAAACGCCATGCGCCCGGCTCATCATCACGGGTGAAGTATGCCGCGAACGTGGGGATAAAGGCGGAACCAATAGCCCCTCCGGCGATGATCAAGAAGATGGTTTCGGGGACCGCTTTGGCGATTTCGTAAGAGGTAGCCTCAACAGTTAAAACACCAAGGGAGGAGCGTGTGACAATTTCGCGTACAAGCCCTACGGCCCGGCTCAGCAACATGGCAGCGCCAACCAGTCCGGCCGCCTGCAAGACCAACGAGCGATCCTTTTTTGCCTGGTTTTGTGCCGCCGCTTCCGCCGGAGTTTGTGAATCCGCCATGGAACGTAATTATACTCCCTATCTCGTTGCAGGCAGATAGGGAGCATGCATGCTGGATATTCACGCAAATTCACTTGCCAACTGGCAATTCTTGAGTACACTTAGTATGCGTTTGTAAATGATTCCCGTAGCCTTGCTGTGATTGGACGAAGGTGCGAAAGTAGGTGAAACAATCTGGAGAACTTCGATGAGCCTCATTAAGGTCTCTGCCCGATCACGAACTGCGGCCGTCGCTGGGGCGATTGCCGGCATGATGCGTGAGAATAATCAGGTAGAGGTACAAGCGATTGGAGCTGGTGCCGTTAACCAATCCATCAAAGCGCTCATTATCGCCAAAGGCTATCTGGCGGAAGAGGGCATCGATCTCGTTTGCACCCCCTCCTTCGTGGAAGTAGACATTGGTGGTCAAGAACGAACGGCAATTCGTCTGCTTGTCGAACCTTCCCCCTTCGGAACTATCAATGAATTAATTCACCATGGCAGCCAAATTAAATTGGAAGAGCAGTGAAAATAGCTTACTAGGGCCGCATCTCAGTCCCGATGGGCTGCTCTACTGACCGCGCTCTCTTTCGCCGCCGACCCGTCACGCTTTTCGTTTCCCCGATATCCACCAGCCAACCAGGGCCCCAACTCCTACTACAACAACCCCAACCGCGAAAAGAGTGATATCGCCCGCCCTTCCCTCTTCCGTTTCGGCCGTATCGACACTCCCTGAATCCGCCCTAACCTCCACCACTTGCGATAGTTGTGTAGCAACGGCCGTTGGTGAGGGCGGTGCGACGGCCGTCAACGTTGGCAGCGCCGTCGACGCCAACGAGGGAGGAACCACCGTGTTTGTAAGGGTAGGCACAGGGGATGGCGTTGCAGTGGCAGTAGCTGTAGAGGTGGCAGTGGGCACGCTCGTCGATGTGATTGCCGGCTGTGGCAGCACGGGAGGTGGCCCTTCAGGCGCATCGCCACCATTCTTGGCCTGGATTAAATAGAACGTCGACCCGCCGATCATGCAATAATCTCCGATAGACTGTATACAGAGAGCGGGCGGGAGATCGATCACGTAACGGCCGTCTTCCGCTTCAATCTGCTCCTTAGTCCCGCGCAGGTCCACAAGCAAAGCAGTGTCGGCGACAGCCTCAATCATAACCTGCTGTGGATCGGCCAGCCGTGCAAAGAGTACCGTCGTCGTTCGATCCTGCTGCTCAAAGTGAAACTGGCCCACCTCATCCCACCGCTCGCGCCTGACTTCGCTGCTACCTCCCATGTACTGCATCGCCACCTTCAGCGCCCGATAAGCTGGCCGGCGGCTTCCATCCTGGCGTAGCAGACCAAACGGTTCCGGATTCGCTTCCCTGTCCCCTCGCGTATCTTGCATCTTGTAAACCGCGATGCGCTCCGCCCCTGCTGCCAGCGCCGAGGCCAGAGCCTGGGGCATAAATGCCGCCTGCTCATCCTGCATCACCGACAAAGTTTGTTCGGGCACCGGCCATGCCGGATCATCGTGCGGCGGGGCGTTCGTCTCCACCAACCAGATGGGCTTTACGACACCCCGCTCCTGCATGATCTCCTGGAAGAGGATCAGCAGATCATAAATCTGATCTGGCTGAAAATAAAGATGAGCGGTGGCCACGTCAAAATAATAAGCATTTTGCGCCGCTTGTGGATCCGATAAAATCTCATCTAACAGGCGAGCCATGTACTGTTCCCGCCCTGCAGCCACATCGGCCCAGTAAGTAAAAGCGGATAAGTGGAGGGTAGCATCAGGATTGGCATCTTTTGCCGCCAGATAAGCGACGCGCTGCAGTTGGGCAAAATCCTCCACGCTGCCATCCCAGGTATGGGCCACGGCCGTCGCTTCAATGTCCGGCTCATTCCAGATCACCCAATGATCGATACGCCCAGCATACCTTTCCACCATCTGGCGCACAAAAGTGCCCCAACTGTTGCCGGGATCATCATGAGGTAACCACAATCCTTGGGGCAGGCCATCCTCGTCACGGGCCCATTCGGGAATGCCGATCAGCAGTCCTACCACCAGGCGTCTGGCAGCCAGCTCCTGCTCTACCAGTTCATCTGATATTGGTGGCGTCCAGCTATCGGGGCCATCAGCCTGCGTATCAGCCCATTGAAAACGCACGCGCGTCCAGGCTGTACCCAGTTCGCGCGCTGAGTTGGGGGCCGTGTACGCTTCGACCACGCCAAAGCGCCAATCTCCCGTCGTCTGCGCGCCGGCAGGAGCATGAAGCGTTCCTATAACGAACAAAAAACAAGCCAATAAGAGAAATCTCAATCGATTCATAAACTAATCAGATGCGCTTACTCCTCCCAAAGCGTAAAGTAATCGTCCGCCGCCCAACCCAGTTCTCCATCCTGCGTGCGTACGCGATACCATTGAAAACCATTGTGCTCTACCGGCTCCTCCGCCAGCAACGTGAGCACGGTGCCCTCGGGGTAAATAGCCACCTCGGGCCCGCCAGGTGTCTCGCGCACGGTGAGGCCAATACCTTGTGTATGGCTTACGATGGCATGAGGCAGATCGGGCGTTCCCGTGGCTGGCGCAAGTGCCGGTTCTGGCGGCAGTTCCACGCCGGCATACACATCCGCCTTGTTAAAATGCAAATACGTCTGTCGGGCGACCAATTCAAACAAGGGGGCGCTTTTCTCCCACTCTAGCCAGGACGGAGCGTACAGAGCCATAACCAGGATAGCGTCTCCGCCCGGTGAAAACAGTATCCCCCCATCACCATGGGTATCATCGATCCAGCCCACCTTGTGCGAGAAAGGAACATCTTCCGGCAAGCCATTTTCCAGCAGCGTGGCTAACTCGTTGAGCTGCAACATCTGTAACATGTCTCGGCACTCGCCGGCCGTCAACTGATCAGGATACATCCGCCGCAGAGGTCCACCACCCCTCTCCGCGCAGTCGTAGATCATCTGAAACAGTTGGGCCAGGTCGCCGGTTGTAGTTTGGCGAAAGGGATCGGCGTGGGTAGTGATATCGGTGCGCCGGTTGGCCGGGGTCAGAACGGTATTAAGCCGGCCCTCCCGTGGATCGGCGTCAATGGGTACGGCGATAAAGGTGTTATAGACCCCCAGATCACGCATCGATTGGCTCACAATGTCCGCCCCGGCGTACGCATCAGGTTTTCCGGCGATCGTCTGCAGCAGCAAGTTGGCGGCGAAGTTGCTGGACAGCGCCGTCGTCTCCGTGATCAGTTTCGTCTGTTCGATATTTGGCGGTCCGTCCAAAACGCGGTAAGTGTTAATCAAAATGGGCACCTTGACCAGGCTCATGCCCGCGAGCGCTACATCCTCATTGCGCGCGATACGCTGTCCCGTGTCTAGATCGACGACGACGTAACTGCTGAGGCCATCGAATCTGGACAAGGTTTCCTCAATCGCTGCCTGAAGGTAACGTAAGTTTGGGGGCGATTGCTTGGTTACGGCCGTCGCTTGTGGCGTGCTCGTCGGTACATCGGTCACCGCCGGCGTTTGAGTCGGTGAAGCAGGTGCCGCTGGACGTGTTTGCGTCGGTGTTATTTGCGGAGAGGATACGGCCGTCGGCCGGTTCTCTGCCGCGCATGATACCAACAGCAGGAGCAGCAATATTGAAAACAGTCGGAAATGCATAGGCGGGAAAGTTAGCGGTTCAAGTGAGAAAGGACAAGTCGCGGGGAATCACCCTTAGCTGCGGCTAATAAGCCTCCGAAAATCAAGCTTTCCAGCTTGATCGCAACCTGCTCTTCGTTTTCGAACCCTTCGGTTTCGCCTTAGAAGTCGTCACCCTCAAGGTAATCCAGGACGGGGTAAGTCCGCAATACATCCGCTAACCATTCCTCCCCTTGTGTTCGCAGATAATAATGGTAGCTAGAATAAGGCCAATCGCTAAGATTGTTGACGTAGCCATGTTTAATGGGATTGTTGTGAATGTAGTTGAATCGTGTCCAGAAATCGTGTTTGTCGCGGATGCAAGTGTCCCAATAATTGTACCAAACCTTACGCCCCCGTTTTCCTTCCCAGCCGTTGAAGATGAATGATGTGCTGCCATGTAATCTTTGAAAGAAGCGCGGCAGTGAATAACCATTGTCTGTTTTAAGCAGCAGATGATAATGGTTGTTGAGGATGACCCACGCTTTGAGTCTGATCTTGAATGCCTGGATGAGTTCTTTGAGCTTATCACGGACGAGGATTTTGGCCTGATCGCTGACGAGATAGGGGGCTCGTTGATAAGTTGAGGCCGTGATGATATACCATGTGTCATCTCTCCACAAACAAACTACAAAGAGCCCCTACTTTACGATACAATCACCCTCAATAATTAAAGCTGAAAGCTGACGGCTGACAACTGACAACCTTTTAGGAGGA
>JAACFF010000396.1 GCA_009937635.1 Chloroflexota bacterium | reverse complement strand
CAAGCCTTCCTCTGAACTACCCTTCCATCTGGCCATTTATACCGCGCGACCTGACTTGCGGGCCATTGTCCACGCCCACCCGCCGGCGCTCGTCTCCTTCAGCATCGCCCGCAAAATACCCGACACCAACATTATTCCCCAGGCACAGCGCATTTGTGGTATGGTAGGTTACGCACCTTATGCGCTGCCTGGCAGTGAAAAACTTGGAGAAAATATCGCCGCCGTTTTTTCGGCAGGCTACAACGTCATCCTTCTTGAAAACCATGGCATAGTCACTGGTGGCCGCGATCTACTGGAAGCCTTCCAGCGCCTCGAAACCCTCGACTTTTGCGCCCGTACATTGATGAAGGCCAGGGGGCTGGGGGAAGTCAGCACCTTGATCGAAGCGCAGTTACTGCCCTTTGACAGTCGCCACAATGAATGGCCGGAATTTGTGCCCAACTTTCACAGCAGTCGCGAGCGGGCTCTGCGCCGCCAGCTAACGGAATTTGACACCAAAACCATTCCCGAAAGCTACATACTTTTGCGCGACGTGCCCCGGATTCCCTACGGAACGCAGTATCACGCGCCCCGGCAAATCGCCACGGCCGTCTCCCTCCAAACGCCTGTTCTACTAATACAAAACGACAGCGTATTAACCATTGGCAGCGATATTCTCCAGGCATTCGACCGCCTGGAAGTAGCCGAATACAGCGCACGCGCCCTAATCGATACCGCTACCATCGGTCCCCTCGTCCCCATCGCTGGCCAAGACATTCGTGATCTAGAAGATACCTTCTTCCCCCAAGTCCCAGCAAAATGACCGATTCAAAGCTACCATGAAAACACCAACGATCACCCGACCAACGACCACCCGACTACCCGACTAACGACCAGGAGACTCCCATGCTAATCGGTATATCCCCCCTAATCAGCCCCGAACTACTCGCGACATTACATCGTATGGGCCATGGTGATGAAATCATATTGGCCGACGCCCATTTTCCCGGCGAAACGATGGGTCGGCGCGTACTGCGCGCCGACGGGTTAGAAATAGCCCCCCTACTTGACGCCATCTTGCCCCTTTTCGCCCTAGACACGTACGTCGACCATCCCTTGATCATGATGGCCGCCGTCCCCGGTGATGAGCTCGATCCGGCTGTAGAAACTGCCTATAGAGTCTCAGTGGATAACCATTGCCCTGACGCGCCGCCAATCCAGCGTATCGAGCGCTTCGCGTTTTATGACCGTGCCAAAGACGCTTTCGCGATCGTCATGACCGGTGAAACGGCCAAGTACGGCAATATCATCCTCAAAAAGGGCGTTACCCCACTATGACCAGTCTACCCCAACGCGAGTCACCCGAGGGCAAACGAGTATCCCTATTCGTTACCTGCATGGTTGATGCCCTATTCCCGCAAACGGGAATATCAGTCGTTGAACTGCTAGAGCATCTTGGTCTGCAAGTCGATTTCCCGCTGGCCCAAACTTGCTGCGGCCAGCCTGGCTTCAATGCCGGATATTGGCCAGAGGCGCGACAGGTCGCCGCACAGTTTATTGAAGCCTTTGAAGGCGCCGAGGTTATCGTCGCCCCGTCCGGCTCCTGTGTAGCTATGGTCCGCCATGAATATCCTCGCCTTTTCGCCGCCGACCCCATTCGGTTGGCCCAGGCCGAACGCCTGGCATCCATCACCTGGGAGCTCACGGAGTTTCTTGTAGATGGCTTAGGTATCACCGACATCAACGGCCGTTTGGCGCATCCTCAAACCTTCGCCTTCCATGACGCCTGCCATGGTCTCAGATTGCTAGGGTTAGGACCAGCAGCGCGAACACTGATCGACAACCTGGAAAACGCTCGAGTTGAGGAGCTGCCTGGTTCAGACACTTGCTGTGGCTTCGGCGGCCTATTTAGTGTCAAGATGGCCAGCGTCAGTGGCGCCATGTTGGCCAAGAAAATGGAGCAAATTCAAGGCTGTCCTGCCCAGGTACTGGCTGGTGATGTCAGTTGCATCATGCACATGAACGGCGGCTTGAGCCGGGCAGATTCTACCAGCGAAGTGCAACACATAGCCGACATCCTGGCCCAAAGCATCAAGTAAGGTGCGCTGCACTCGCAGAGTGCATTGCACCACCAGCAAGACATCACAACTAATAAACAAACATGAAAGTTCAATCCAACCACTTCATCCAGCTTGCCGACATCGCCATCGCCGATCCTAATGTCCAGGCTGCTGTCGCAAAGGGCACCCAGACGGCCGTAGCCGCACGTCTCCGCGCCATGTCCGAAACCAATGTAGAACATGGCCAGACCCTGCGGCGCCAGGCAGCCGCCATCAAACGAGCCACCTTAAACCGCTTGCCCGAACTACTAGAACAGGCCGAATCCAACATGCAAGCGAATGGTATCACCGTGCTGTGGGCCGCCAATGCAGCCGAAGCGCGACAACATGTCTTGCACATAGCTCAAAAACACCAGGCAACCAAAGTAACCAAGAGCAAAAGTATGGTCACCGAAGAGATCGCCCTCAACGAAGCTTTAGAACAACAGGGCATCACCGCAATTGAGACAGACCTGGGCGAATATATCCTGCAGCTCAACCAAGAAGCGCCCAGCCATATCGTCACTCCGGTCATTCATAAAACCAAGGAAAGCATCCAACAGATATTCGCCGACAATATTGGCATGCCCCCCACCGAGGATGCAGAGGAGATGGCCCAATACGTCCGTGAGCAAATACGGGAGCAATTCCTTTCCGCCGATATGGGCATTTCTGGCGCCAACTTCCTCATCGCCGAAACCGGCTCCATTTGCCTGGTCACCAACGAAGGCAATGGCAGCATGGTCACAACCTTGCCGGACATACATGTGGCTGTCACCGGCATCGAGAAGATCGTAGCTACTGTGGAAGATTACGCCACCTTGACTCAGGTACTGCCGCGCAGCGCCACCGGCCAGAAGATGACCGTTTATACCAATATGGTCAACGGTCCGCGTCGCGAGGGAGAATCAGATGGGCCACAACACGTCTACGTGGTGCTGGTAGATAACGGCCGTTCTCAAATCTTCGCCTCCGAATATGCTGAAGCGCTGGCCTGCATTCGCTGCGGAGCTTGTCTCAACATCTGCCCCGTCTACACCGTGACCGGCGGCCACAGCTATGGCTGGGTCTATCCCGGCCCCATCGGCTCTATCGTAACGCCGCTCTTGAGCGGCCTGGAAAACGCCACGCCGCTACCCTACGCCAGCAGCTTATGTGGCGCCTGCAAACAAGCCTGCCCCGTCGACATAGATATCCCTCGAATGCTGCTCGATCTACGCCGCGACCTGGTTGAGTCAGGGCAGTCTGCTAGCAGTTGGAACATCGGCCTTAAGCTGTGGGCCTATGGCATGACCTCCCCTACCCGCTACGCCCTGGGAGACAAAGCAATCGCCACCATCACCAGCGCCTATATGCCGCGTAATCTGCCCGGCCCCTTAAGCGGCTGGACAAAATACCGCGCCGCTCCAAAGTTTGACAAGAAACCATTCCGTGATCGCTGGCGAGAACGGCAGAATCAAGAGGAGGATACAGATGAATAGCCGCCAGAAAATTCTTCGAAACTTACGTTCCGCACAGATCCCTTTTCCCGCGACCCAACCCGTCAGCGTCCACATCCCCGTGACTCCCCTGGACGGCCATGTCCGCCAATCCCTTCAGGCCCGCTTCATCAAGGAAGCGCAGGCCTTGAATTGCCAGATCCACCAGGTGCCGGATGAAACCACAGCCGCAGAAACGGTTCTCCAACTCCTCGAAGCTGACACGTGTGTAACTGCCTGGGATTTCGAGCAGATTCCCTGCCCGTCTCTAGAAAAATCGCTACACGAAGCCGAGATTGATTTGGTACCCTTTGACGATCCATTTGTGCAGGTCGGTATCACCGGCGCCTCGGCTGCCCTGGCTGCCACCGGATCCCTCGTCATAGTCAGCGGACCCGGTCGCCATCGCAGCACATCCCTGCTGCCAAAGCTGCACATAGCCATCATTACCCAGGACCAATTTCTTCCCAATCTGGAAAGCTGGCTGGCCCAGCAGCGCAAAGACAATCTTCGCTCATACGAGGCCAGCAACATCAACATCATTTCCGGGCCCAGCCGCACGGCCGATATCGCCATGGAACTCATCCTCGGCATGCATGGACCAAAATCTCTGCACATCATCATAATCCTTGCAAATCCAGTTTCGGGTCATCAGCGAGTCTGAACATCAAACCATTCATAAACTGTCTTAGCCGGCCTGCTGTATGAAAAATCTGCGCTGCCGGAGATTCAACACGGCAATTGGGCGAGTCGGAGTTAACATGCTTGCTCCCCCGTGCCAGCCGGCGCATTGTCATCTGCCAGGTGTCTGCGTGGCAAAAAAAACTCGTCTACGTGGTAAAGGCCATCTGGATCGGCGCGGTTATCTAGCGTGGTGAGACGTTGTCGCAAATCCTCTTCCCCCTGTACAAACTGTCTCGAGAGCTTGCCACTAACAAAATCAAGGAACTCATACGGTTCCACAATGGCCGTGAGCAACTCGGGACCGGCGATCATACTGACACTGCCTAGGCGACGCCACCATTTAGAGAGCGCATGGAAAAACCGCTCACTTCGACATGCACGTAGAGTCCTGACTCACGGTGGTGTTTGGCTCAGCCCAGAAGTAATATTCCATCTCATTGCTAATCAAGGTGCAACCTATCGCGAAAAGTATGCCGGAAATAGATAGCAATCATCAAGTGATAATTGGTCTATTCCAGTGATGATGAACGTCAAAACAGTGCACGCTTACAGTGAGGAACGGCATTCTCAAACGCGAATATACCGTTTTTATCTAACTGGTTTGGCCCGCAACCGTTGCTCCCGTAAAATAAAGCCGACTCAATAATCGCCAAGCCAATGAATCAATGAGGTAATGAGCGGGTGAAGAACGAGAAGCGAAAGGTGTCCCCAAAGTCAAGAGAGATTTGGTCAAATGGCAAGCTGGTCCTTCTGCTGACGGCCGATAAGAACCCCGAGGTGCGCAGAGAAATTCACGAACAGATCAAGGCCTTTAACGACGCTATCTCCGAACCCCATCGCACAGCACGAACGCCGGAGGCTGTACGGCCGTTACACATCCTCCTTCGCGATCAAGACGGCCGTTTACTAGGCGGCCTTATCGCCGATTCCTACTGGGGCTGGCTCGACGTCGACGACTTCTGGTTGGACGAAACGATGCGCGGGCAGGGTCTTGGCCGGGCCATGCTGCTGGCCGCCGAAAAAGAAGCCATTTCGCGCGGTTGTCGATATGCCAAACTTGAAACATTCAGCTTCCAGGCCCGCGGCTTCTACGAGAAATGCGGCTACCGTGTAATCGGCCAACTAGATGAATACCCCCCTGGCGGATCCTTCTATTGGATGCGCAAAGACCTATAACAATCCCTCTTATATTTTCGTTAACGTTGACTGATCGCTG
>JAACFF010000395.1 GCA_009937635.1 Chloroflexota bacterium | reverse complement strand
GAAATTCTCGGTCAGATCCGGCAGGCCTGGTCTCTTTAAGGGAGGTCGCCGGTCGCCTATCATGCGCCGACGACCTCTACTTCTAGATATTTGAGGCTTGAATTGAATGATCCGCAACGCCGTTGGTTAGTGGAGGAATAATGACACTTGATCCATCGCTTCGCTTCCCTTCAAGTGTGACTGGAGGCCCGACAGCTTCAATCAAGGCAACGTCCAATACCTCGTCCAGGTGGCTGACTGGAATCAACGTAAGATCCTCGCGGATGCGTTCCGGTAAATCAGGAACCTCTTTCGCATTTTCCTTTGGAAGAATAACTGTCTTGACACCGGCACGGTGCGCAGCAATTGTCTTGGCCTTCAGTCCGCCGATAGGTAGTACCTTACCGCGCAATGTGACCTCACCGGTCATGGCGACGTCACGTCGTACCGGGCGGCGGGTGAGGGCTGAAATTACCGCTGTGGCCATGCCAATCCCGGCGCTGGGTCCATCTTTTGGTGTCGCACCATCTGGGACGTGAATATGGACGTTTACCTTGTCAAATACAGCCGGTTCTAAACCAAGCAGTCGTGCGTTTGCCCGGGCATACGTCAGAGCAGCTTGTGCTGATTCACGCATGACATCACCGAGCAAGCCCGTGAGTGTGATTTTGCCGGACCCTTCGCTAATGCTTACTTCAATGGGTAATGTATCACCTCCGAAGGCATTGACGGCCAATCCGGTGGCAACGCCCACCTCGTCGTTCTCTTCGGCAGTGCCATAGGTGACTTTTTCCGGACCCAAGAATTCTTCGATATCTTCTTGCGTAACTATGAAGGGTCCTTCTTGACCGCCAGCGATCTTGACAGCCAACTTGCGAACTACTTTGCCAATGTTACGTTCCAACTGGCGTACGCCTGCTTCACGCGTGTAGTGTCGTACCAGTTTGCATAGCGCTGCACTTTCAAAGCTGACGTCGACATCTTCAATACCGTGGCCAGCCAATTGCTTTTGCAGTAGATAGCCGGTGGCGATGGCCAACTTTTCATCTTCAATGTAGCCTAGCATATTGATCGTTTCCATACGATCCAGCAAAGGTGCCGGGATGGTACTGAGCTGATTTGATGTCGTAATGAAGATGACTTGGCTGAGATCAAAGGGCACTTCCAGGTAGTGATCAGTGAAACTATGATTCTGTTCGGGATCCAATACCTCAAGGAGTGCTGATGATGGATCTCCTCGCCAATCTGTGCCTACCTTATCGATCTCATCAAGGACGATCACTGGATTACGAGTCTCGGCATCTCGTAGAGCGCGGATGATGCGCCCTGGAATGGCGCCGATATAGGTGCGGCGATGACCTCTGATCTCAGCTTCATCGCGCACACCACCTAGACTCAACCGAACCATTTCTCGCCCAATTGCACGAGCGACGGATGTAGCAATACTCGTTTTCCCAACACCGGGTGGCCCGTTCAAGTTGATGATCGCCCCTTTCATTTTGTTGCCAGCCAGTCTACGTACGGCCACATATTCTACAATTCGGTCCTTGACGTCATCCAATCCATAATGATCCTCATCAAGCACCTGGCGGACATGCTCTATTTCTAAATTGTCTTCAGTTTCCTTGTTCCATGGTAATTCAGTCAGCCATTCCAGATAGGTACGAATGACACTGGCTTCGGCCGATTGTGGACCTTGATAGTCTAGCCGTTTTAGCTCGCTTAGCGCGCGTTCCTCTACTTTTTCTGGCATTCCAGCCTTTTCGATTTTGCTGCGCATGTCCTCAGGCTCATCTTCACCATCTTGCCCAAGTTCCTTGCGAATGGCCTTCATCTGTTCGCGTAAAAGAAACTCACGTTGGGCCTTATCCGCACCTTCTCTCGCTTCTTGCTGAATCTTGTTACGGATTTCGGTGATTCGTAGTTCCTGCTGTAGGAAGTCAAGCATGATCTCCAGGCGCGCCCTGCCTTCCAACGTAGTAAGCAATTCTAATTCTGTCTCAAAAGGCAAATTCAAGAGCCCGGCAGTATAATCTGCAAGTTGGCCGTTGCTCTCTTTGCTGCGCGCGTTTACTATTGCTTGTTGGTTACTTTCGCCCATGGCTTCTGCATATTGTTCTAGATATGCTAGAGCCTGGTTCATGAGGTCTTCGTCGGCAGAATCTTCTGTTTCAGGAAGTTCGCCATAGATGCCGCGCAGAAATGGTTCCTTGTGGCTGAGATCTACGAATTCGACACGTCGGTGCAATTCGACCAACATCTGCACACCAACATGGGGAGCGCGCAAGATGTCTCGAATTGTGGCTAAAATGCCTGTGGAAACCAGGTCTTCTTGTTCCGGGTTTTCAACTTCGGCTTTGTACTGGACTAGGATGAGCAAGTCTCCCCCTTGTTCCAGGGCGGCTTGGGCCGCAGCTAGCGAGCGTCGACGGCCAATCGTGATCGTCGTCGTCAATCCCGGAAACACGGCACCGCCACGGAGGGGAACAATGGGAACTGATTCCACTGATATTGCGTTCGTCATATATTGCTTTGCCCTTTAGGGTAACGGCTGTATGTATTTCCCGATAATAGTTGATGTCAGGAGAGATTACCCCAGCAGTATTCTACTTTCAAAGTCTAAACAAAGTAATAGCACTCTGTCAGAATCTCATAAGAATACGGCTCAAATGCAATTGAACAGAAGCCGAACTATATTTCGAAAGTTAATATAACGTGACGGCGCGACCAAATAATATGAGATATTTTGGCGGTTGTTGCCTCAAGTGAGTGTTTTCGAACGCTTGAATCTCAGAACCTGTACTAGAAACATCATCATTGCCGCAATCGTAGTGAAAAAGGCTATTGAAATTTTTGTCGGATCGATGATTGGTTCTACTTGGGTGCCATCTGGTCCTATGGTGATCACGGCTACTGGGCGCCCCATTGAAAAGCCGCCACCACCGCCTCCTCCGCCAGCTTCGAAGTCGGCTTCTTCTTGCTCCTCTTCACCAGCAGTTGGGGTGAAACCGCCACCACCGCCATACCCAGCCCCCATCGTCACCATGAGTTCGGAGGCTGTAATGACGGTGAGGTCGTCTACAATGAGAGGCACCGTATATACTTTATCAGGCTTTGCAACATCAAAAAGATGACCAATCAGCTCAATTACTTCACCGGGGGCGTTTGCTACCTGAAACAATAGTGGATTGGATTTCTCATTCATTTAATTTCTCCTATATAAGATAGCTGCCAGCAATAAGCTGTCAGACGTCGGCCAAAAAGGTTTATTAAAGTATGGTTGGTTGGTTTTGCCCTTGTTGACTGTTCGAGATATTTCCATGGAGCCTCAATTATTTCGAGTGCGATTGCTAAACAGGGAAGTTAGTAGGGTTACCAGGGAAATTGTTAAGCCAGCGCCAGTCAGAACCAACAAGGCCATGCGTGTCACATCGATTATGGGCAATCGCTGCTGCTGTCCGTTCTGTTCTACTAATATCGCCACGGGCCGATTCCAAACGAAGCCGAAGAAAGGCAGTTTGATTATCAGGGCTTTCGCTTGTGGAGTAATGGTATTATCGTGGATTACTATCGGATTTCCCGAGTTAGTTTTCCACTGTACGAACGGTTTCCAGGTTGCCATTGTACCTCCTCTGACGTTATTTGCTTGTCAAATAAGTGAAACTGTTTCACAATTTGCACATCCGTCGTTAAGAAGAATGTGGTGGAGCATTGCACACTTACTATAGCATATTCCGTGATACATAACCGTTTAAAGCGCCATGCGGCACGGGCAATTGAGGCCCTTATTGCCCTTTTTGGACTTATGGTTGGAATTCTCCTTTGCTCCTCAACCATAGTCATTCAAGCACGCCAATCAGAGATAACCACTAAGTTATTGTTGACCGAGATCTTCTATGACACTCCGGGCATGGACTCGGAACAGGAGTGGGTTGAGTTGGCCAATTTCGGTCTTGAGGAAGTTGTGCTCTCTAACTATAAGCTGGGCGACGAGGAACAGCCCGGGGGCAAGGAGGGTATGTTGCGCTTTCCCAAAGATAGCGTTATCGCGCCGGGGCAGATCATCATCGTCGCGCAAGATGCTCAGGGGTTCCGGGCTTTGTTCGGCCGTGATCCGGACTATGAGATCAGCGGTTCAGATCCAGCAGTGCCAAAGATGCGCCGTTTCGCTATATGGAGCGTGGGTAAATTTCTACTGGCCAATGACGGGGATGAAGTAATTCTGCTGGATGACAAGAATCGGCAGGTTGACAGCATCAATTACGGTGACAAGAGTACATTTTTTGACCCGGCAATTAGCGGCGTATATACAGGCCAAAGTATCGCAAGAGTTCCGATGGCTTGTGATTCAGACAGTGCCGCAGATTGGCAACCATCCCGCGTTCCTACGCCGGGTGAGCAAAATCACGATGGTGAGTGTTCATTTGTTGAGAAAATCTCGATCTCTGATTCTCAAGTGCTCCCAATCGGCCAGATACAAGGTGCGGGGGATGTCTCCCCTTATGTGAACCAGAAGGTGGATTTTTATGGGGTGGTCACAGGTATGCTCGAAGATAAAAATGTCGCTGGAATCACTTTCTACACGCTTCTTGTCCAGGATGCACCGGGACAAGAAGATGGTGATCCAAACACGTCGGATGGCATTGCCGTGTTCCTGGGGAGACATCGGCCGACTAACGAGATTGGCGACTTTCTACGCATCACCGGTCAGGTCACCGAATTTTTTGGTCTCACGGAAATTGACGACAATGGTTTAAAAATCAGTGAGGTGAAGTCTGATAGCCTATTACCTGAAGCTGAGCCACTAAATCTGCCGGCTGATTCAGTAGCCAGATCTACATATTATGAAGCACGCGAAGGAATGCTGGTGACGATGACGGATGTCGCCAGGGTCGTAGGTCCGACTCACAGTGGATGCGGCTTTGCGGTCACTGAACTTGATTCCAATGTGCAAATGCTGCCGCGCCAGCGCGCGGGTGATTCTTCGGCGCTGGTCTTGCTCGTGTTACATAATTCAGATGTCGACTGCCATGATCTGCCTGATCTTAAAGCGGGTGATGCAGTCAGCGGGTTGTCTGGACCACTGATTTATCATTTTGACAAATACAAGCTTGTACAACAAGATAGCGGAGCGCTATTTGTCAAGCCAGCGCCTTGGGCTTTGCTTGCGTCAGGTCCCTTATTGTCTGCCGGACAATTTTCCGTGGCGAGTTTTAATCTTGAGAACTATTTTGATGATAGTAAGGATATGCCGAATAGCGCAGAACCTGAGCTGAAAGCAGAATCGTTGGCGATAAAACAGAGGAAGTTGGCCTATACTCTGACGCACACCTTGGGTTGTCCCACGTTGGTTGGCGTCCAGGAAGTGGAAAACGAAGAGCTGTTGCGGGAGTTGGTTGCTCAAACGGCCGCACAGTGTGGTTTTGAATATCAAATCAGCCATCGCGACAGTGTGGATAGCCGGGGTCTGGATGTCGCTTTGATCAGCGACCCACGACGTGTCCAGATCCTTGATGTCGAATTGCGCC
>JAACFF010000394.1 GCA_009937635.1 Chloroflexota bacterium | reverse complement strand
ACAAACTTTCTTAAAATTTTCGTGCATCGCTCTCTTTGCAAGTTTACCCTTACTGGGCTAATATCTGCTAAACAGTAGCGTAGTATTTTGTTTTCTACTGAAGGAGACGATCTGATGAGTCTGGCTTCTAGTCTCGAAAATTCTTGGTTCGCAGCCTTGATGATTTTTCAAGCAAGATCTGTCCCAATTTGGGTTCCACTACTCATTATTTTGCTAATAATCCTGCTTTTTTGGTGGGGATTAACGCGCAATAGAATCCCGGATGAAACCAAAGATGTAGTAGAGGAACTTGAAGAAGACGAACCAGAGCTCGTTGTCGCCGAAACGCCACCGGCCGATTTTGCAGAAGCAGAACTCGCGTCAGCAATTGAGGAGCCAATCAGCCTACCCGAGCCGGACGATTTGAAACTGATTGAAGGGATTGGTCCCAAGATCGCCGGTATATTAGCTGATGAAGGCATCACGACCTTTGCCCAAGTAGCTGATACAGACACCGCTGCGCTAGAGAAGATTGTTCGTGAAGATGCGGGCATTAAGACCGCTAACACAACCTCCTGGCCCCAACAGGCTGCCCTGGCCGCGGCTGGTGATTGGGATGGCTTGGAAGCATTGCAAAGAAAATTAGTCGCTGGCCGGCATCGGGAATAACCCGCGATTGTTCTCATCAATCTCCAGGCAGCTTTACTGACACCAACCGGTAATCGAGTTGCCAAATAGCATAGAGAGCCATCAATAGAACCCAAGCTCCCAAAAAATACCCTTCTGGGATCGTGGCTTGTGTAACAAACACGGCGATCATCCCTAACACGCCACCAATAAGATACAGGCTTAATACTGCCTCACGTTGCGACAAGCCCAAGTACACTAACCGGTGACTGGTATGGTCTTTTCCCGGTGTATTGGGGCTCACACCGCGACGTAAGCGAGAGAATACCACCAGGGTCATGTCGAAGATAGGTAACCCCAGTACAAGGACGGGAACCATCCAGGTAACAAAATTACTGTTTTCAGGAAATCGTAGTTGGATACCTAACACAGCCAACAGAAAACCAAGAAATAATGCTCCCGCATCGCCCATGTGAATTCTTGCCGGTTTGAAATTATAGCGCAAGAATCCCAGGCAGGCTCCAAGAATAGCCGCAGCTAGAGCTGCTACCAGAAACTGCTCGTTAATTGTGCCCAGCAGCAAAATAAAAGACGCTGCCACGGCGCTTATACCTGCGGACAAACCATCCATGTTATCCATAAAATTGATCGCATTACTTATTCCAGCCAACCAGAGCAATGTGATGGCGTAATTCAAAGGTTCCGGAATTGGCAGCTGCACCCGGATACCAAAGTAAGCGAGAATAATGAATCCACAAAACTGGCCAGCCAACTTCGCCCAGGCCGGTAAACCTAGCCGGTCATCGACCAAGCCTACCAGGGCAACTACACTCGATGCAAGCAACACGCCTATGACTGGACGCGGAAGATAACCATAGGCAATAAACACGGCCCCAAGCATAGCCAATAGAGCACCTAGAACAATCGCAATTCCTCCAAGGAGTGGTATGGGATTCGCATGTAGCTTGCGCTCGTCAGGGGTATCAAGAAAGCGAAGTCTGTTAGCGAAATGAAGCAAACGGGGTGTACTAATCGCTGTAACCATCAAGGCTACCAGGAAAATGGCAAGAATTGCGCGCATCGCGTGTTGGCCTTACTACATTGCGCTCGGAATCTTGAAAGCCGGCAGGTACAACATGTCTACTCCTCACCCAACCCTTGAAGGAATGCCTCAATTTGATTGGTAACATTGGAAGGAGCGGATCGTTGGGCTTGCTCTGCCAGGGCTCTCGCCATTGCTACATCACCCAAGTCACGATGTACCCTCGCCTCCGCAAAATCAATATTCCAAGAAGTAACCGTAGAATCGGACCCGGATTCGCGTAACTGTTCAAATGCGCTCAGAGCATCCTCGTATTGCCCTAACTTCTGGTAAATTTGACCAGCCAGCAGCCAGCCACGCCCAATTGTCAAATCGCGAGATAGTCCCTCGCTCAAGTATTGGATCGCCAACTCGTACAATTCTCGCTTATCCGCTTCGTCAGTTTGTGCCTCGGCGCAGGCGACCAAAGCATCGGTAATGGCAAAATACGTATCTACATAGAATGGATCAACAGCCAATGATTCTTCATATAAAGCAAGTGCCCGATCACAGTCTCGCCCGAGGTCAAATGCAAGCCTGGCGTACTCATTGCGGATGATAGAGTTTTGCGGGCTTAAGGTGAGCGCATCCTGATAGTAACCTTCCGCTGCTTTCAAACGAAGATCGCTTCCATTCTCATCAGGTTCTGCAGCAAACCAGCGAGAGTATAGCCTTGCAAGATTAGCAGTATGATCCGTGTTGAGGGGGTTCAGATCCTGTGCCTTCAAGAGCCCAGCTTCAGCCGCACTATATAACGACGCCTTCTCGGCGCTATCTTCAGTGACTGCCGACCTTTCCAGGTAGGCCCGCCCCAGGAATAGATAATAAAAATCCTCCCACTGTGCTAAATCAAGCGCCTCTTCATAGATGGCGATAGCTACATCCCAATTCAAGGGATCATTCTGCCCTATCGCTTGCTCGTCGTACGGTTTACCCCGCTTGTATACCATATCAGCCTGGACCACGCGCATGTTCGTCTGGCTGATGATCATGATCGCCACGATAGAAACAACAACCAGGCTAGCATAACCCGCTATAGAACCACGAAATCGACTATTTTTGATGGCTCGCCAAGCCAATGAGACACCGGATAGAATCACCATTGTGAATAGGAAAATATAGAAACTTGCAAGGAACCGCATCGCTTGCCTAGCTTCTAAAACACGCAGTTCTGCAACGCTATCTATTAACCCCGTAGGCCGGAAGAAAAGTGTGTAAAGAGATGATATGGGTTCAATTTCTTGGAAGAAAATCAAATAGAGCAATGCTTCACGTAATGAAACAGCATGGGCCATTGTAAAGGTAAGGCCAATGAGCAAAGAGAGGGCCCCGAGAATTGTTGATGGCAAGATGATCCGCCCTAATTTCTTGTCCCACAGGAGGTAAAGCATGGCTCCGCAGAGGAGAATTGTTGTCCCTCCCACGATCCAACCTCCCGCCATCATAACAGGAATCGAAAGCACGATTAACCCTGCAGCCACAATGGCAGCCTCTACTCGCCCTGTTTCACTGTTTTGCCACAGTCGTACCGCGGCCCAAAGACAGGCGATAGCCCCCAGCAATGCCAATCTGCGCCCCAAAGATACTGTGGCATCGTTCACGACAGGAGACAAAATCCATAGCGCCAGGACAGCTAGAACCAACACCCCAAATCCCGCGACAACGAGTCGTTGGTTAAAAGAGGATAACCCAGGTAGACTAGTAAGCTTGAATTTTAGTTCCCCTTGTTTAATCATTTCGCTGATCGCAATTAAATAGCCTAACGCCCAGACTAGAACTATCATTAAGAATATGAAGGGCGAATTTAGAAAACCTTTTTGCGTGTTGACGAACAACGACTGGTTGAAAATCTCGACGGCCCTCAAGTCGGCTCCCGACTCAATGGTACTTCCGATTGGCAATACAAAGTTTGTGAATTCAAAACCCAGTATGCCTATCAAAAGAGCTAACAGGAACGCCCAGAGTAGCACCGGTCCCCAAGATTCCTGCTGCTGCGCAGTTACCCTTTTTTGAGTTCCGCGTTTCTTTCGTCTTGTCGGCCGTACGGTTATTTCCTGTACTGTCTCTTTTGGTATTTTGTAGCTTATTAAAAACATCAAGGCCACATATAAAAAGAAGTACAGTCGCGTGGCTGATATGGCGATTCCAAAATGGATTTCCGCATAATGAGCAAGCACAGCTGCCAGCAGCGCGTTCATCAGCAGCCGATCGACATGGAATGGCCAAGCCTGTCCTTCATGCGCGACCTGGTTCCTGTCCCTACCCTCACTAAAAATGGCATAATAGAAAAGATACCCGACCAAACCGACGATTGTTCCTGTGGGGATAGCGACACCCAAATACACAGGATCGAACACCGTCAAGCTAAGAATGGCGCCCAATAGCCCGCCTCCAATCCAGGCGCCAATAAGGATAATGCTGTCACGTCTTGATCTGATAGCCCCGAGATAACGAAAGCCAAAATAGAAGACACTAACATACAGGGCTTGCCAAGCCAGGAAACCTGCCAGACCAGTGATTACCAGCGCATCAAAGGTTTCATTATGGGACCGGTCAGGTGTTGCATTACGCGCCTCAACAGAAGCCAGCTCCGAAGGGTAAAAACGATTATAGGCGACGTACATCGATTCAGGACCGTATCCGATGAGTGGTCGCAAGAAGTTGAAAGTATCGACCCTACCATCCGGGAAAGTCAGGGGGTCATGCGGCTTTATCAGTTCAACCACACCCTGCCAAATCAATACGCGAACACGATTGCTTTTTTCACGTCCCGCCGTCTGTGACGGATCTAACATTCGGCCGTACGAACCAACAGTAGGCAACTCTTTCCATGCGATCTGCGTTTCCAAGACGCCCCCGATCACCGGTGCCTCTCTTAGAACCGTCAGCCGCTGTGAAGGGACATTAAATAGCAACAGCCAGCCGGCGACAAAGGCAGTCAATAACAGCCAACTAAGCCAAAGCCATCTCCACCCTCTCTGCAACGCAAGCAAGAGAAAAATGGCAAGCACAGACAACGCAATCACGCCAAAGAATACCGCAAATGATGCCCAGGATGAAACAGTCCGCATCAGAGCATTGGCCAACAACAAGGCAATGATCGCCGGTATAACCAGTGCTATAGCCCACATAGTATCCTTGAACCCAAACGCGCCCTTATCACCTGCCGCATCTCGCAATGAGACCAACAGGACCAGGGTGAACGAGAAAAGAGCTACTGCCAGACCGATCAGAGGACCACGACTACCTGACCAGTAAACTGCTAATAGTTGGATGGCTAGCACAAATATATAGATTGCGGAGCGAATTACATCGGCAATTGAGAGTTGCTCATCACCCAAGATATTGGTAAAGGCATCAACAATCCGTCCCAGCGTTAGCGGCAAGACTATAATCAGGTAGGCTGCTATGAATATCGCGTTACCCATATGTCCCGCCACGCGAGCTATCACATCGCCTCCCCATGGGAGCGGATCCAGCCCAAAGTGCTGCAACAAGCCGTAAAAAGATACAGGGATGCTGGTAATAATCACGGCCGTAACAACACGGCCGATTTGCACGCGTGATCGAATCGTAGAAGCCGCTACTCCGGCGATGATGATATACGACAAAGTGGTATACGTCCCCTGTAATCGTTGGTATGATCCGGCCCAACTGACTCGCGGCGTTATCGAGAATAGAGTAGCAACGAGATAGATTACAATCAAGGCGACTATGGGCATTACAAAGGGTTGCCGCCAAATAGACGCTTGATTCCGCCAGCTTAATCCATTCAAGTTCTTCCAACCACGCTGATCAACAAACTTGACAATCCAGATAGTGGCCATAAAAATCGCTAT
>JAACFF010000393.1 GCA_009937635.1 Chloroflexota bacterium | reverse complement strand
GCGCTTTTAGCGACGCTTGTCCAAAGCCATCTTGACAGCCATGCAAACGAGGTGCCACAGCCGGCGATACCCTTGGACGTCGCCGCACAGCATATTATCTCTTCGCTGCTGGGCCTTATCGACTGGTGGTTGGCCAATGAACGCCCCTATTCTGTAAATGAGATGGCGCAGGTTTACGACCGGTTGCTTATAGGGGCGACATGGCATGCGCTACGGCATGAAAATGAGCCTCATTCCTGATCAAATATAAACCAGTTAATAGACAACTTCCTGATAATATTAGATATTCCCCATGGGCAGTAAATATTTAATGAGCCAGGGCATCCTTATGGATTTGCGCAGCTTTTCCGAGGAAAATGATGGTTGCAAATTTGAAATCGAAACGCCGCTCCCTGGTTGTTGGATCTGCTGGCGGCATGAGATTTTCATTGGCAGTATTTCGTAATTGGCGATTCCCGAACCCTGTTCTACATTTCGTTCATGACGGTCTTGTCCATTGGGCGCGTTTCCACGATCTGCTGCCTGCCAATGTAAATGTTGGCATCGGCGGCGGCGTTGGTCACACCTACGGCGACGCCGCCAACCCGCTCGATCTTTTGCCTGACGGTGGTGAGGGGATCTGGTTGTTGCTTGTCACTTTGCATAAAAGTTCTGAAAAGCTGCCAGTACCGTCAAATCCTGGCCAATAGAAGGCTGAGCAACCACGGAAACTATATATAATTTTCTCGCGATTGCCTATCAACTAGTTTTCACTTTCAAAATGGGGCAAAATTACTAACGCACGCCAACCTTGGCAATGCCTGAGCGAACGCAAGGTGACTGGTAATTGATGCACCATCGTTGGTTTTGGTTAGCAAACCTGGCTTTACTGATCCTATACCTGTGGACCATGACCGAAGAGTCAGCAGTGCATGTGCAGGTGGATGGTGAGATATGCACGGCCGTTTTCCCCGAGCGTCACGATCTCACACGCACCAGCAGCGTTCGCTGCCCCAATTTACACGGCGGCTTTGCCGGTTTGTACTTTAGCAATGCTTCTAGAAACGGCTGGCGTGACATGGGGCCGTTGGACTGGCTCTTCCCCCGCTCTGGCTGGCGAACAGTCATCTTCACCGAGTTGCGGGGACAAGGCCGCCGGCTGGGTATTAATGTAGCTGGTGACGTGCCCGGCTGGCGGCGGGTATGGGGCGAATGGCGACCCTTAGCGCCAACGGCCGATATGCGCTGGCAAACCCCCATTTACGGCGATTATCTGGTGACCGCCAAACTGCGCCGGCCCGAGGAACAGGCTGGCATTTTGCTGCTGGAAGCGGATGGTGAAAACGGGTGGGCTTTTATTACTGATCCCAATAGCCGGCGTGGCGTCTGGTGGCAATGGCAGAATGGCGAGCCAGGTGAACCGTTGGCCGGCATCCCCTATCAAAAACCATTCCTGGCCCAGGGGCAATCCCTGTTGCGGCGCATTTTGCGGACGCACCAGGGCGCTTTGCTGTTACTGCTGGCTGGCTGGCTCCTTGTCAAACTGGGCCGCGGGTTCAGGCGCTTGAATCCGGGCTTTCTTAATGCATTTCCTTCTCCCAGTTCCTGGCAGGTATCACCCAGGCATTACAAAACGGCCGTCCTGGCCATTGCTTTCCTCCTCTTCGTCGCTGCTGCATACATCGCCACCCATGTTCTGGAGCGCATCCCCCACGTGCAGGACTCCATCACCTACCTATTCCAAGCGCAGCTTCTGGCCAAAGGCAAACTATGGGCCAATGTGCCCGCAATGCCTGACTTTTTTGCGCAAGAATTCTTGACGGTTCGCAACGGCCGCTGGTCCGGCCAATATCCACCTGGATTCCCGGCTGTTTTAGCTGCCGGTGTTTTGCTCGGCCAGCCCTGGCTGGTCAACCCTATCCTGGCTGCATTGACCATGATCTTGCTTACCCTGTTGGGCAAGGCTTTGTACGGCCGTTCCACTACGCTCATCGCCCTCATTTTGGCGCTCACTTCCCCCTTTTTGCTTTTTATGTCCGGCGGCCTCATGGCTCACCCTGCCGAATTATTCTGGGTCACCGCTTTCATGCTCAGTTGGACCTACGCCCTACGGCGCGATGGTCGGCGCTGGACGCTCCTGGCCGGTTTTGCTCTGGGGATGATCGCCCTCACCCGGCCGGCAACGACCGTAGCTGCCGCGTTGCCGTTTCTCATTGTCATGGGCATGGGGGAATGGTTTAACCACAAACGGCGCAAGGGAGTGGTTGTGAAATTGGGCTGGTTGCTGGTAACGGCCGTGCCCCTCTTTGCCCTCTTATTTCTCTACCAAAACGCCCTGACCGGCGATCCTTTCCGCGAGCCACGACTGTTGGCAAGGCCCTTTGACCGCATCGGTTTTGGCCTGGAGATTGGCGAGAGCCCCAATGCCTTTCAACTGGAACGGATTGGGGAAGACCTGATAGTGGACTGGTATTTTGATGCGCAGCAGCCGCCGCGTGGCCATACGCCGGCCCGGGGCATCTATAACACAGAGCAAAACTGGCGTACACTGGGGATAATGCAGTTTGGCTGGCTACCTCTTTTCACGCTGGCCTTCATCTGGCTGGCCTTTTTGACACAACGGCCGTCCAGCGCAGATTTTGCTTTACTGGCCGTGTTCGCCGGCACGGTTATGGTCTATGTTTTTTACTGGTCTGACGGCATCATGTACGGGCCACGTTACTACTACGGTGCACTGCCGGCGCTGTTCTTGCTTACGTCGCGGGGGATACAGGCAGCAGCGCAGTGGTTTGGCCGGGAAGGTCAAACGGCCGTGGCCTTCCTTGTCGCCGCCCTCATCGCTGGTAATGTGCTCTTCACACTGCCGGCGTTCTTGGACTTTTACCAGGATTATAATTTTGTCAGCGGGCAGGAACGCATACAGGTGGAGCAGATCGTTGACGAGCCGGCTATTATTTTTGTAGAGCACAATCCGCTTAACTGGTGGGAATACGGCCGTTTCTTCTCCGGTAACACGCCCTGGCTGGACGGCCCCATCATCTACGCGCGCGATTTAGGCCTGACCCAAAACATTCACCTGCGCTCCCAATTCCCCAACCGGCAAGCGTATCTCTGGCAAATTGATGAGCAAGCGTTGCAACCTTTGCCAGATGGCCCTTGAGCCGGATTTGATACATTCCAGTCATTGCTGTTCCATCCTCACCCAGTTTTTAGATCTGAATTGCCACTTATGACCTCTCTATTCTGCAATCAGTCTATCAAGTTTGAGGGTAATAAATCAGTACCCGAGCGGGTGGTACTGGTGGGTAGTTCCTGCCAGGGTTGACAAAGTAGTTAATATCCTTATAATTAGGATATAAACTAAAAAGGACTCAAAATATCATGAGTGTTGCGACGCAGATCCATATTTACGACAAGTTCCCAGAAACCACGATGGGGGAAATATTTGGGCTCATCGAGCACACCGCGAAAAACCTGAGACGCATCCAGCGGCGAACTGTCCGCGAAGTTGGACTCACGCCACCCCAATATGGTGTATTGCACATGCTATGGGAACGGGATGAGCGCCCCTTCAAGGATCTTGCGGATGCGCTTTTGTGCACGCGGGCGACGATCACCGGCATCATTGATACATTGGAACGTAAAGGGTTTGTGATGCGCAAACCCAATCCAGCTGACAGAAGAAGCATTCTGGCAGTGTTAACGGATGAGGGGCGAGATCTGCAACACAGTACACCTGCCCTGGACAGCATCTACAACAGCTGTTGTTCTGGGCTTGCACCGCTGGAGTTCCAGCAGTTGGGATTTCTGCTCCAAAAATTGAACGATTCTCTGAATCCCGAGGAGTGACTAAATGATACAAAAAACGTTAGAAAACACAGAACGAGCCCCGCAACGCCTATCCTGGAAAGCAATCGGTATCATTGGCGTCCATGCCTTTGTAGGATGGATGCTCTGTACCGCGTCCATGGCGATTAGCATGGCAACGACGACGGTAGAAAACGCGCTCATTATCCACGCCATTGGCGCGCCGATCTTCTATACGATTATATCGCTGATTTACTTCAATAGATTCAATTACACTTCGCCATTGAGGACGGCCGTGATTTTTGTGGTCTTTGTGATATTGATGGATTTCTTCGTTGTTTCCCTGATGGTTCTTGGCAGTTTCGATATGTTTTTCAGCTTGCTGGGAACCTGGATTCCATTTACCCTAATATTTGCTTCAACCTATTTGACAGGAGTGTATACGCTGAAAAACAAGAAAGATTAGGCAACAGCGAACCTGGCTCTCAGTATTGACCAATATTTCCCCTAATTCCAAACCGAGTCGTTAATCCTTGCATGGCTGCTATCGTCGAGCCTATTCGGATTAACGCATGCGATCCTGCCAAATGCGGCCGCCGCCTTCCTCACCAACTTCCCGCCTTTCCTTGTATAATAGCCTCAAGTGAGGAAACTTTTGCCCGATAATCGCTGGAACAAGGTACGGAGAATGGCTGATGAAAAGCCGTGAACACCAATCTGTTAATACCGATACCGCCCAATCTCGTCAAAAGCACGGTACAACAACATCCGGCCAACGTTGTTCTAACTGCCAGATGGCGCTGCCGGTTGGAGTACGCTTCTGTTTGAATTGTGGTCAACCGGTAGGCAAAAGAACTGCCGCCGACGAAACCCATCTGATCCACCTTGCCGCTGTCGCTCCCCCACCATTGGTTGAAAAAGTGCGTGCAGCCGCTAATCTGACAGGCGAACGCCGCTTGGTGACGGCCGTGTTTGTTGACATCGTCGGCTCAACCGCATTATCGGAGCGGCTTGGCTCTGCCAGTTGGTCTGCAATCATGGGCAAGTCGTGTGACTGGTTCTGCTCGGTAATTTATCGTTATGAGGGGACCATCGCCCGCTTCGTAGGTGACGAACTCCTCGCCTTCTTTGGCGCGCCGGTGGCCCACGAAGACGATCCGGTTCGTGCAGTACACGCTGCATTGGAAATACTGGACACCGTGACCCAACGTGCAGCGAACATTCGCCAGGAATTCGAAGTTGATTTTGGTATACGCATCAGCCTCAGCACCGGGCCGGTTACCATCGGCCCGGTCAGCAAGGATCTCCAATTCGAATATTCAGCACTGGAAGGGTCGCTCAACCTAGTGACGCAGTTAGAAGCCACCAAGCGATCGATGGCCATACTGGTGTCTGAGGAGACTTATCGACTCGTTGCGCCTTTCTTCAATTTCGTTGACCTCGGTGCAATGGACGTCAAAGGCCAGCCTGAGGCGGTTCACATCTACCAAGTAAGTGGCGCCAAGGCGGATTCGGACCGGGCACGGGGGGCTGTTCCCCGCCTGCGTGGGGGATTGGAAAGCCCGATGGTTGGGCGAGATTCCGAACTGCAAGCGTTATTGCAACTCACTGAGGCAGTGGCGGCCGGGTTGGGCCGGGCGGCATTAATCGTAGGAGAATCGGGCTTGGGCAAGACACGCTTGATCGCCGAATGGAAAACGGGAACCGCCCAAACCGCTCACCAATCTTCGCTGCAATGGGCC
>JAACFF010000392.1 GCA_009937635.1 Chloroflexota bacterium | reverse complement strand
ACGTAGTCCCACAGATCGGTCACATCCTTCAAGCGAGGCAGGATGCGCATACGTTCGCGCTTCACAAACAGGCGATAGGCGGACGTAAAGAGGTGGTAGACCGATCCCAGTACGAGAATCACGGCGGCGTAATGATGGATGAGACGTGTCGTCTCAATGCCGCCCATGGCGGCAATCATTGAATCCGCCCAACTGGCATCAGGCCATTTCTGCGGTAATCCAGTAATGGCAAGGACGGTAAAGCTCAGAAGCAAAATTATGTGTTCAATGCGCGCCATGAGGCGAAAACGTGGGTATTGTTGTTGGGTTGATTTACTCATTTTTCGCTCCTGTCATCCCGCTGCAGACGGACCCGTACCCGATAGAAAACGTCCGTCGAGATCAGGAGTATGAAAAACCCCAGGGTCAAGGGGATGACGATCATATAGAACAGATCTACCAGGTAGACCAGGGTATTGTTCTCGAGCGACGGTTTAAAATGGCTGGTCCAGGCATCAGAGAAGTTAGACGTCGCATCCGGGTGGCATTCCTGACAGGTCACCAGGAGATTGCTCTTGATGCCGGCATGGGGATCATCAGGAGATTTGATGTTGTGCACACCGTGACAATCGTAGCAGACTGCCTTGTTCGTTTCAGATGTGGGGTCTTGCTTTTCGAACAGAGCTACCGTGGTGCCGTGAAAGTCAGATACATAGGTTTCAAAGACATCAGTGGAGATGTCGTACTTGTTCATGAGTTCGGTGTCGGCATGACAATCGGCACAGAGCTGCGGGGATCTTAACCTGGCCAAGGTGGTCGTAGGATCGTTGATATCATGAACACCGTGGCACTCTATACAAGTAGGGACGTCCTCGTTACTTTCGCTGAGCAAAGCATCTCCATGCACACTGGTCTCATACAATTTGAAAATATCGCTATGGCATTGTTCACATGTGTGGGAAATTCGTTCGCGGGGTTCGTTTGGGGCAGGTACATCGTGCGCGCCATGACAGTCAATACAGACGGCCGCTTCTATTACGCCATCCTCCAGCGCCAAGGCATGGACGCTGTCCGCAGCCTTCTCAAAGTTCTCTTCGTGGCAACGGGAGCAGGCTTGATTCTGTTCTATACTGTATTCTCGTGAACTGTTGGCGGTGATTGGCTCGTGGGGGTAAATATCATTTTCGTGGCAATCGGCACATTCCAGGGCCTGCCAGGAATTGTCAGCTCCGTGTACCGAGTCGTGTAAGGCTGTCTCTTTAACGGTGATGAATCTGACATCTCCGTTGGGAAAGGTCATGGACAAGCCCGGCTGACTGTGGCAGGCAAGACAGTAGTCACTGTCAGCCGCGTCAGCAAACATTCCATTCTGAATCAGATTGTTTAGCACGACAAGGCTGGTGAGTTCTGTACCCATTTCAATATGGCAATCCACGCACACTTGGGCGGCATCACCCGTTTGCCACGCATCAACGGTTTGCACCTCATGCGAACCATGGCAGTCGGTGCAGGTGACGGGCATGTCCGTATCTTGACCAGGGTGGCTGGTAACATGCGGTTCCTGGTGACACCGTTCACAGCTAACGGCCTTCTCCAACTGGTATCCACGGTAATCAAACGCTTCTACCGGCGTGTGCGGCACCTGATAATCATTTACCGGAATGTGGCAATCGGTACAAACCAGGGGGTTTTCCGCTTGTGTGCCGTGAGCGGAATGGTTCAAGGCTTCCAAATCAACCTGAACGGGTACAGTCTCTCCTGACGGGAACGAGAGTTCCTGTTCGGTATCTTCGTGACAAATACGGCAGGCGAGATCGTCGCTCTGCACATTCTGGGCTAGCGGGATTGCGTTTGCGGACGATCGTCCTTCTTCGGCAAACGTCGCCTGCGGAACTATGAGGCTAAAAGCTCCCAGCGCAATTATGAAAACAACGATCCAATATACAGAGAGATTACTTTGCTTAAACTTTCGCAACATGGTCTCCTTGACCAATGAAACCTAAAAAATTCTAGAAGTAAATCCGTTTGTTAGACCGCATCGTTAACGAGATGCGATCCGCCCGAAATGGTAAAGTGTATGAATTACGATTCTCCTTCCTCAACCTCCTCTACAGGTTCCTCCACAACAGGCAACGAATGATAATCAGTAGCCATATCGATCAGCTCTTCGTCACTCTTATCCAAAGCAGTGCCGTTGGGACTGTGACAACTACGGCAAGCGAAATCTAGGGAAAGTTGAGATAGAGCAACCGTACCCTCTTCATTAAATTGGCCGATTTGCTGCGGATCGATGGCCATTAAATGTGTGCGAAGGTCTCCGGAGAATATTTCAGGATCGCCCAAGGCGCTCTTGGTAACGCGGGGCATATGGCAGTCAATACAATCGACACGGCCGTGTTTCTCGTTTTTGGTTAGCTGGGACTGTTTGAAATGGCAGTTCTCGCATGAAGTGCGTGTCGTTTGTTCGCCACTCTGACGTAACTGAATGACGCCCGCGTGGGGATCGTGGCAAACAACACAGTCGATAGCGATATGCTTGCCCTGGAACAGCTCTTCATACTGCTCATGGTGCTTAATGAAACCACCAGAGGCATCCACTTCTTCCGATCCGCCACGAACGTGGCAAGCGCCACATGCTTCCGAATCCCGGTCAATTTTCATATCAACGGTCATGGGATTATTTACATGTAAACTGCCGGCACCATGACATTCTTCACAATGAATTCCACCCTGGGCGAATGTGCCGATCATTCCCGGCAACCCATCCTGGTTGCCTTGGGGGCTGTAAGCAGTGGTATGGCAACTGCCACAATCATAGGGTTTGTTTTCTTCACCTGCATGATAGGCAACCCAATTGTCGCCCATATCCAGATCGGGATTGTAGAAGTTATATTGCGTGGTTGCGTTCTCATCCCCAGTAATGATGTAACCTTCCTGATCGACGAAACGCGCTTTCCAATTATAGCCGCCAATCACATAACTGATGTCTTCCCACGTATATCCTTCTGGTGGGCTGGGGATTTCGGTGAAGGGGTACTCCGGCGGCTGCCCATCTACTACCTGGGTCAGCTTATAAGGATGACCGCTACCCATAAAGATATCAAAGGTATCTGCATGACATTCGGCGCAAGTATCGCTGCCTACAAATTCTGGTGGCTCATAGCTCAGGCCGTCCACACCAGCTGGGCCAGGAGCTCCCTGGGCGCCATCGGTTCCTGCCGGTCCTGGTAAGCCTTGTGGGCCCGCAGGGCCAGCGGGTCCCTGTTCCCCTTGCTCGCCGGCACAACCGGCCAAAGCTAAAAGTACGAGCGTCACAAGAACGACGATCAAGAACTTTCGATGCATGATGTCCTACCTTTCTAAATGTGACTGCTCAATCGGAAAAATAACCAAGCTTTTGAAGACCAGCAGCCTAATAAGCGATAGTCAAGCAAAAACATCGCATTGCTGGCTACCCTGACGATCGAGTCAATTTGCGAGCAAAAGCGATAGTTTACATCATCATAAGTATATGACATGGGTAGATAACAGACAGTGACAAATGTCATGGGCAATGGGTGATATAACTCATATGTCATGGGTGAAATACCCTATTTTAGAAGCGAACACAAGGAAGAAAAGCGGACTGTAAGGACTAGATGTGTAAGTTAAAAGTAACCGGTTCGATTTGCCTCGCTTACATGAGTTTTGTCAGGTTCATTTACAACAGAGCCAAACTGCTTTATCATAATTGACCATAATCGACTTGGTTTTTTATAGTTATAGGGGATCAAAGACAATCAGGTTATATGTCTAAATCAACCCGGCTATATGCGGAAGAAGCCTCTGGTAATGACCGCTTAAGCATGTCAACTACCAGCCTGCGTGCCAAAGTAACTGCCGGTGTTGTCCTGCCGCTGGTATTTATCCTGGGGTTATTTACAGCCATCCAGTACCAGCGCCAACGGGACATAATGCTTTCTAATCTATCTGTCGTCGCCGATTATTCGGCGCAGGTGGTCGAGGATAATCTTCTTCATCAGATGCGTGAATCCGATTTTGAGGGCGTACAGGAGTTGGTGGATACGATTAGTAGGCGGGAAGAATTTGAGGCGGTCTATATCTTGAACACAAATGGTGAGGTTATTTTTGCGCCGACGGAAGCAGATGGAAACATCGTACTGAAAAACCAAGAGCCTGATTGCCAGCCCTGCCATCAACTGTCTGTGGAGGACCGACCAGGAAGTATAGTGGTAACCAATGCCAAAGGGCAACGTATTTTCCGTAGCATGGCCCCCATAGAAAATAGCGCTACGTGCGCCGAGTGTCATGAAGAGGAAGACCGACTACTCGGCTTGCTGCTCACCGACATGGCCATGGATCCTATTGCCGAGCCGCTGATGGCTTTCTTGCAGGAAAGCCTGTTATGGTCGGCTGCTGCGATTCTGATAACGATTCTGGTTGTTAATCTGGTCTTAAATCGCTTCGTATTACGACGGTTACAGAGGTTGTCACAGGCGATCACGGACTTTGGGCGTGGCCGGTCAATGGCTCTCCCCTCTGACGACTACGCGGATGAAATTGGGCAGTTAACGGTCGTCTTTCGTGACATGGCACGGAGAATCGAGAAACGCCGGCAAGAAAACCAGATTTTATCTGAGCGTTTGCACCGCCAAAGCGCTCAGCGCGGCGAGCTTCTCAAGCGTGTGATTCAGGCCCAAGAAGATGAACGCAAGCGGGTGGCCCGTGAATTGCATGACGATTTGGGCCAGACAATGGGTGGGCTAGCAATCAGGGCCGAGGTGCTGAGTCGTATTCTGAAAACACCAGACAGTGATTCTCGCCAGCAACTCAAACAAATACAGTGGCTCATTTCGACAATGACAACACGAATGTATGAAATTATCCTTGATTTGCGACCCTCAGCGCTGGATGATCTCGGCCTGGTACCAGCGTTACGGGGCCATGCTCAACGCTTGCTCGAGCATGACGAACTGGATTTTACAATTGATGGAAGCGCATTGCAAAGCCGCCTGCCGGTGGAAATAGAGACCGCGATTTTTCGTATAGTTCAGGAGGCACTGAATAATACTGTCCGTCATGCAAAGGCGACTCAGGTGCGTGCGTCACTGGCCTGCACCAATGGGGTTTTCACGGGTGAGATTGTCGACAACGGCCAGGGTTTCGACCCGGAAACGATTCGTGTAGACGGCCGTAACGGTCGTGGTTTAGGTCTTTTGGGTATGCAAGAGCGCGTATCACAGTGTGGGGGCCAACTGGAGGTAATTTCGAAGCCCGGCCAGGGTACGCGTATCACTATCTGGATTCCGCTCTCAGAGGTGTGCTGTGACTAATGTCATACGGGTACTGCTCGCCGATGATCATACGATTTTTCGTGCCGGTGTTCGTATGCTGCTAGACCTTGAGCCTGATATTGAAGTGATTGGCGAGGCCGTAGAAGGCAGCCAAGCAGTCGATTTAGCAGCGGAGTTGCTTCCAGATGTTGTATTGATGGATATTGCAATGCCGCGAATGGACGGTCTGGAAGCCACGCGGCATATCAAAGCCGAGTTTCCCAATATTCAGGTG
>JAACFF010000391.1 GCA_009937635.1 Chloroflexota bacterium | reverse complement strand
GATACCAGTATTACCCAATACTGGTATCCCAGCGGATTACAGGACCGGTATGCTTGAGTAATTTCGCAAATCTACTCAGATCAGACGTGATAGTCAACCTTAAAGAATCCCACATCTAGTAGAACGACATTAGATACGCTATTTTGGCGTTTTCCTGTTTGCAGGTTTCACATCCGTGAGGCTAAGTATAGGACCAATTCATTAAGGTGTATCGCTCACTGTAATTCCCCTTCCACCTAATCCGTCTTCTATCCTTTACAATCCCTATATGCGTATAAAATGGATAATGGTACTGCTTACCCTGTTGCTGGTTGTGCTGGCAGCCTGCAGTTCGGCCGTTTCCACACCCCTTACCACATCTGAGGTGCAATCAGAACCTGAGACCAAACAAGAGTCAGCCACACCATTGGCAGACGAATCGCGGCCGGCTACGCTGCCGCCCACAAAGATCCCATCTCCTCAAGTTGAGCAGGCGGAACAGGCGCAGCAGCCACAGGAACCAGTAGTGATAGATCTGGACGCTGTTCCCGAATTGGATACCTCGAGACACACTGTCCCGCTGGAGGAAATCATCTTCGATACATTCAGGCGTACAAACCGCGCTGTGCCTCTGCCCGACGCCGATCCCGATTTGATCTTATCCCTACGGGATGCCATTCCACCCATCTACAACCCGGTTTTTGAAGGGGCAGGTGAAGCCAATCAATGGCTGGGCAGCAATGACATTATTCTGGGCTATGCTGATGGCCCTGAAGCCTTCGCCTACCCGGTTAAAATTCTCAACTGGCACGAAATGGTCAGTCACACTGTCAACGGCCGATACATCCTGGCTTCCTACTGCCCTCTCTGTCGCAGTGGCGTGATGTACGACCGCAATGTGGATGGCGAAACATTAACGTTTGGTAATACAAGCGCTTTGCACGAGTCAGATATGGTTATGTTTGACCACGAAACAGGATCCTACTGGATGCAGGTCAGTGGGGAAGCTATTGCCGGTACACTGGCCAGCCAGCGTATGCAGGCCCTGCCATCGCAAACAACAACCTGGGGCGCCTGGAAGGAACAACATCCACAAACACAAGTGTTGTCACGTGATACCGGCCACCAGCGAGATTACAGCCGTGATCCCTTCACCGGGCTAGGCGAACAATACAACGCTACGGGGCGGTTCATTTTCCCCGTTTCCCCCAAAGGGCGCGATGACCGGCTTGATCCTGGCGATGTGGTACTGGGAGTTGAAGGCGAGGGTACGCAGCGCGCCTATGCTCTAGCCGCGCTTGGCGATGGCGTGATCAATGATCGCATTGGTGAGACGCCTGTTGTGATCTTCGGCAGTGCAGATGGGCCAAGTGGCGCCGCCTATATGCCAGTTGTAGAAGAACAGCTCCTG
This sequence comes from Chloroflexota bacterium, assembly GCA_009937635.1. Lineage (GTDB taxonomy): Bacteria > Chloroflexota > Anaerolineae > Promineifilales > Promineifilaceae > JAACFF01. The sequence continues at coordinate 4,194 of JAACFF010000391.1, read as the reverse complement.
ACATTCTCATTTGAAGCAGGTGAGATTCACGACCAGCAAACTGGCAGCACCTGGAATATGGCCGGCCAGGCAATTGCCGGCGAACTGGCTGGGTCGGAGTTAGAACCGGTGGCCTCCCGTTCAACTTTCTGGTTTTCGCTGATTGCCGCCTTTCCTGATCTGGAGCTTTATTCTAAATAGTTGTTCTTACTTCGTTCTCGCCCGGCAGATGGTGTAGAAAATCCTGGGCGAATCGGCCGTTGTACTCCGCCAACAACGACTTAATGCGCTGCGCCTTGTGTGAGGCAATCAACAGCCCTGCATGATACGGTTTATCCAACCGCCACACGATTTCCGCATGATCATAGCTGGATAGATCGGGATGCGCTTGTCTCGCCAGACAAGTTATCAATCCGGCGTACTCCTGGCGGTGGTCTGGCAGTTGGTAATTTTCCCCTCTAATGCCGGCCAGTTCCACACGCGCCGCCTCCGCCCACAATTCAATCCCTGTTGCCGCCTTGACCATCTTGTCTATATTCGCCCCACCTACCCGGGCGGCTGTCTCCAGGAAATAGAATCGGCCGTCGACAGCAGCGCGAATAAATTCCGTATGCGCTACCCCTTGGCTATGGCCCATGCTGTGCAGGAGACGGCGGTTGATCTCGCCTAATTCCTGGAACTCTGCTGAATTCCGATCTAGTGTGCGGGTATTGAAAATGCCACCTCCTTGCGTAACGGACAAGGGAGGCGCGCCATACTTGCTGGCCAGGGTGAAGAGAGAATCCCCATGCCAAATGATCGAATCAACATGATATACGTCGCCTGGCAGAAACTGCTCCAGGAGGTAATAAGATTGTTGGTCGCCTAGCTCTTCCAGAGCACGCCACACCACTTCTGATTCATGCACCTTGCGGATGCCTTTAGCTCCGGCTTCAAAGCGGGGTTTGAGCACCCAGGGAGGTTCGACACGGCGCATGAAAGTGTCTAAATCGTCATGATTGAATACGGCCGAAAACTGCGGCACCAGCACCCCTGATTGGTGGGCTTTCACCCGCATAGCCAGCTTATCACGAAAATGGCGGGCAACGGAATCGCCCATTCCTGGCAGGCGAAAATGCTCACGCAGGGCGGAGGCCGTCGCTACATCATAATCATCCAGGGCTACGATGCGATCGATCTTGTGAGAGCGGGCCAGGTAACTAACGGCATAAGTGATATTTGGCTGTGTATACAAGTCGGGCATACGGTAAAAGCCGTCAATGCGTTCAAAAGGCCAGGGAGAATCGGCCGCTTCTTCTTTTACAAGGAGCAAGACTTTGCCTCCCAGGCGCTTCGCCTCTTCAATAAAGGGAACGCCCTTATATTCACTTGCCAGGCATAACAGGGTGATTTGCCTTTGCTTACTCATAATGTACTCCGGAATACAGTGGGATATGGTGATCATTATTGTAGCGGCAAACTATGCAGCAGGAAAACAGATGCTAAGATATCCATATGCTCCGAAAAGCTTGACAAACAAGCGAACTGCGCGTAAAGTCCTATCATATCTCCTCTGAATTGAATCTGACCCTTTGTCAGGAATGAACATGACAGATCAATCAGGCGCGATAATCTGATTCTGGTACCATCCGCTGAAATTCAGGAGCTGCAACTATGCCCCATCCCGCACAACATGAAAGAACAAACTTGATCCAGAAGCACCGCTGGTTAATCCTCATATTTCCGGCCATGGTCGGTTTTCTGTTGCTTTTTTTCTGTTTCTGGGCGCTTAGTCCCGCTAAGGCCACCGGCGAGTCCCTGACTACCCCTGCCGAATTGGAGGCCGCCGCACCTCCATCGGAACAACTCGCTCAAGTTTCGAGTGGGTTAACAGAGCGTTATGAGAGCAAGAGTGTCAGGCATACACGAGGGATAGCATGGGGAGATGTCGATGGGGACGGAGACCTCGATCTGGCCGTTGGCAATGGCCAATTTGACGCTATGTCTGGCTACAGTCAAATCAACCAGCTTTACATCAAGTTGAAGAACGGCAATTACCTCGAAAGAAATATCGGCGATTCCAGCCACAATACACGGGCTGTAGCTTGGGGTGATTGGGATGGTGACGGAGATCTCGACCTGGCTGTGGCCAACGATGGACAGGCCAATCAAGTTTACGAAAATGAGGGCGGCGAACTAACGCTCGGTTGGACGGCGCCCATATCGATCTCTTCAACCAGCCTCGCCTGGGGGGATTGGGATGGCGACGGCGACCTCGACCTGGCCGTCGGCAATAATGGTACTGCCAACCAGGTCTACCAGAACATCAGCGACACCCTTCAGCTTGGCTGGAAATCACCATTTAGCCCCACGCTAAACACGACCGGGGTAGCCTGGGCCGACTGGGATGATGATGGCGACCTGGATTTGACCGTCACAAATTATGACGGCGTTGACCAGATCTATGAGAACATCAGCGACACATTTAAGCTTGATATCAACAATGGTTTGGGGTGGCAGTCACCGGCAGTTGGCGAGCTGGCAACGTCTCGCCAACCCTGTGTGGAGAACCAGTTTTGGGATGAATTCATCGATCCGAATTTCGCCACACGCACACGCGGCCTGGCCTGGGGAGATTGGGACAATGATGGCGATCTCGATCTGGCGACCGGTGGCGGCAGCAACGAGGACAACTGTGGCGCTTTCTTGAATGTATACGAGAATCTCAGCGGTACCTTAACCCTGGACGACCAACACGGCTGGGAAATGCCAGATAATAGGACCAGCGAATTCAAGCCGGCCAGTCTCGCCTGGGGAGACTGGGATGGGGACGGGGATCTGGATCTGTTCGTAGGAAACAACGCCGGTGGCGGTTGGGGTAAAGAGAACCAGATCTATGAAAACATTGGCAGAAAGTTGCGACTCGGCTGGCAATCCTCCATCGAGCCCAGCCAGAATGCTGAGAACACCTACGCCATCGCCGTGGGTGATGCTGATGGGGATGGCGACCTCGACCTGGCGGTGGGCAATGGCGGCAGTGAAAATGGAGGCCAGACCAACTTTGTTCTACATAACACGGAACCAGTCGTCGCTCTCGATCCCGAACCATGGCAATCACCCGATGCACAGAAGAGCAGCAGCACGGCCTGGGGTGACTGGGACCGGGATGGTGACCTCGACCTGGCGGTGGGCAACGACGGTAAACCCAATCAAATTTATGAAAACGTAGACGGCGAACTGCAGTTTGATCCACAAAACGGCCTTGGCTGGCAGTCAACGGTCGTGACTGATGACAAGACCACGAGTGTCGCCTGGGCGGATTTTAATAAAGATGGCTTTCTTGATCTGGCGGTTGGCAATTTTGGGCAACCGGATTATGTGTATCAGAACCAGGGGGGGGCGCTCTCGTTGACTTTGTCCGGTACCTTGCCCAGCGGTCTGGGTTGGATCTCAGAACATGTTTCCGGCACACAGAGCCTGGCCTGGGGTGACTGGGATCGGGACGGCGACCTGGATCTGGCCGCCGGCCATTGTGGCACTGATACAGATCCATCACAGCCACAGGCTGCTTTGGTCTATGAGAATGATGGGACTACGCTGCGTCTGGATCCGGATCAAGAATTGGGCTGGATATCCCCGGAACCCCTTTGTACACGGGGCGTTGGTTGGGGAGACTGGAACAATGATGGCGATCTCGATTTGGCCCTCGGCGCTCGGGTGTTTGAAAATGACGCCGGCCAATTACGTCCTAGGTGGGATGGCAATATCGACGCCAGTAGTGTGGCCTGGGGAGATGTAGACGGCGACGGAGACCTGGATCTGGCCGTGGGCACAGCGCAGCAAAATCGCGTTTATGAAAACGTTGGAGGCTTTCTTTCCGATGCCCCTGAGGATGTCTGGACCTCTTTCGATATTAAGCAGACACAGAGCGTGGCCTGGGGGGATGTCGATGGGGATAAGGATCTGGACCTGGCCGTGGCCAATGCGGGCGAAGTGAGTCACGAGTCAAACCAGATTTTCGAAAACAACAACGGGATGCTCAGACGAAGGGCTGTCTGGCGTACACGCTCGTTGCCCAACGGTGGCCAGCTGACTTCGCACGCTGTTGCCTGGGGGGATATGGACAATGATGGCGACCTCGATCTTGCCGTTGCCAATGCTTGCACCAGCGAGCGCTGTGATGTTGCGGAACGGCCAAACCACGTCTATGTAAACACATTGCAAGGAGATAGGACA
>JAACFF010000390.1 GCA_009937635.1 Chloroflexota bacterium | reverse complement strand
TTGCCGAGAGACCGTGTTCAGCGGTACAGGGGCGTCAAGTGGATCCATTTGCGCCGCGATTTTCAATCGGCGCTCTTTTACTATCGGCGGGGAGATTTGAGCCTTGGCGAGTGGCTGCGCTCCTGGCGCGGTAAAAAAGGATACGCCATTTTCGCCTGGTACGATCTTTCCCCCTTCCTACACGATTGGTCACGCGCCATCGGCCTGATATTCAAGCGGCGAAACAAGAAAAAGAAGACAGATGAAGTTGAGCCTGAATCGGGCCAACGTATCGCCCAACCATAAACATAAATTTGTCGGCATCTGTGATTGTAGGAACCTCGTTTTTCTCCTTCAATAAAACCGGGTTTCTCATACAGTAAGAGGAACATCTGAAATGAATTTGGAAAACCTGTTAATAGAAGTAGATTACAGCCCCGCCCAAATACTGCTGGGTTTATTGATCGCCTTTGCCCTCGGTTTTATTTGGGCTACCGTTTATCGCAAGACACATACGGGTATTGCCTATACTCGCGCGTTCTTCCTCTCCTTAATTCTGATTCCACCGATCATTGCCATGATTATGATGGCTATCGGCAGTAATGTGGCGCTGTCGTTGGGTCTGGTTGGTTCATTGTCTGTCATTCGTTTCCGCACGGCGATCAAGGATACGAAGGATATGACGTTTCTGTTCATGGCTGTCGCTATTGGCCTCACTGCCGGCGCATTTGTGTGGCTGGTTGGCGTCATCGGCACGGCCGTTGTCGTCATCATTGTCCTCGTCATGTCCCGTGCAGGGCATGACCGCGCGGGATCGGCCGACTTTATCCTGATCTTCCGCTCCAATAGAGATGAACCTTGGAACAACCTGCCTGAGGAAGCGCAGTCGCTTATCGCTTGGAAACAACTGCGTGGCGCGACTGAAATTATCCCAGGAGAAGAGGTTGAGTTTACATACAACGTGCGCCTGGCCTCAAAAGCTTCACCGGAAAGAATCATCAGCGAATTTAGCAATGGCGTGATGCACCAGGTAACCATGATTGCGCCTGAGAACCATCTGGAACTATAGATAAGGGATGGCACAAGAAAGGTGATACGTGAGTAAGACGGAACGGACGAAGCTGTTTAACCGCTTGGAAGTGAAGTACCTGGTTGACCGTACAACACGCACGGCCCTTAATCGGGATATCCAGGCCTTGATGCGTCCAGATAAATATGCAGGGCCCGATGGTTACTACCGGGTTCGTAGTCTGTACTTTGATACGGCCGACTATATGGCCTATGGGCAAAAGATTTCGGGTGAGGCTGAGCGACACAAGTTACGCATCCGCGCCTATGGTGACGACCCTAGCCAGAGCCCGTTGGTACGCCTGGAAGTCAAATCACGGTATATCAGTTTCATCTACAAGGTTGTGGTTGATGTATCGCGGCAGGAGTATCAGGAGATCGACTGTGCCTTCAACCGGCGGCGGATGCCCCCCATGCATATATGGTCCAACCAGGACACGTCCACTGAATTTATTCGTCTGAAACAGCTATACAATTTTGAGCCAAGAATCCTGCTCCAGTATCGTCGCCAGGCTTATGAACGCAACGATCTTAACCGGGTGCGGGTCAATTTTGACGACGAATTGATTGCGAGTCGTAACCTGGAAATGTTAGGTCCTATGCGCGGTGCGCGGAACCTACTGCGTTATGGCCACTCGATATTTGAAATCAAAGTTGACAATGTGCTGCCCACCTGGCTGCACCTACTAATCAGCAAATATGACCTCAATAACCAGGCTTTCAGTAAGTTTTGCTATGCCGTGCAAAGCGAGCTTAGACGGTCTTCCGTGGCACGACCGACCTTGGACAGCGCATATTAAGGAATAGCCGAATGTCATTCAATGGAATGGTCTCGAAATACGGTGATAAAGTTAGCACGCGATTGAAGCGCATCAGCCGGCCGGTTCGCGGCATCTGGCCACGACCTTCCGATGCGCTCATCGGACTGTTCGCCTTACTTGTTTTAGCAGTTGCCCTACTGACGTATATCAAACCGGTGGTGATGTGGGGCAGCCAACTCATCAACGGAAACAAATACATCGTGGGCATTGATGGATTACTGAACCCGTTACGAAATCCAAACCTATTGCTAAGTGATGATCTGCCAGTCTACGATTTGGACATCAGTAAAGGACAGATGGACATTATCGATGATGCTATCGAGAAAGCGAAGAAACAGGGCTGGATGAGCGATGATATGAAGGTATGGGCCAACGCCACCTTCTATCACGATGGCCAGCAATATGACGCCGAAGTGCGCGTACGTGGCGATCTCCCTCCCCATTGGAAAGATCCCAAGAAATCATGGCGTATCAAGTTTACCAGACAAGAAGTGGAACATGATGGCGAAGTCATTAATGAGCCGATTTACCTGGATGGGAAACGCCAGATCAATTTGATCATTCCCAACGACCGGGATTATATAGTCGCCGCCTTTGTCAACCAATTAATGCGCGAAGAAGGTCTGGTGGTGCCGCGTGACCAGTTTGTCGTTTTGCGCATCAACGGGGTTGTGCAGGGTCTTTATTATGAAGTGGAACATTTTGACAAACCGCTTCTAGCCGCGAACCAGCGACCGGAAACGACTGTTTTTGGCCAAAATGATCGCGCGCTGCATTTCGAGCAATACACAAAGTACGGCATGCCAGGTGCATCGGATGCGAAATACGATATGGGAACGCGGCGTCTGCAGGTGGATGAAGTGGGCGAGTCGGCGATGCAGGCCATGCGCACGATGCAGGTGCTGTTGGATCACTCCAATAACCCCTCTCCTGCCAGCTTTGAACATGTGCGAGCGGTTCTAGATTGGGATAAGTATTTGAGTTTTCGCAACCTCACCACTTTATTTAACACCAATCACGTGCGCTTTGGCAGCGACAACCTGAAGCTGTATTTTGATCCCAGCACGGGATTACTTGAGCCTATACCGTGGGACGTGCACATCGTGCGCATGCCTCCTGAACCGGGAACGATCGATTTCTGGAACAGCCATGGAACAGATGAGATCCAGCGCTCAACGCTGCTAAATCCTGAAACGCGCCTGGAACGAAACAGGAAGCTGTGGGAGTGGGTTAAAGATGGTGGTGACGAGATCATCGACAAGTACGATGCGTGGCACGACAAGATCCGGCCACTGGTATGGGTGGATGTCTTAAAAGCGCCTGTGCAGGTGGATAAGATGGACGATCTGCGCAGCGACTTTGTCTACAACGTGCGACGCATCTACAAGGTGCTCAGCCTGTCCAATGCCAACTTCAACTTCCGTCTTGAAGCGCCCGATAGGGCCATGATGGAAGCGGTAGCACTTAACTTTGGCGGCATTCGCCTGCAAGGAATAGAACTTGCCGATCCGTTCTTTGAGGGCGCATATCAATTGTATGAAGATATCAATGAGAATGGCGAGCTTGATGATCAAGATATGTTGGTAGCAGAAACGACGGCAGAGAATGGGCGCGTACATTTTGACTTTGATAAGTTTGTACCGCCGGAATTGGTATATGACAGCGATACCATTGACGGCCGTCACTGGGAATACTTCGACACGCTGGCAGGACGCGCACGTTACTTTGTAACGGGCAAGCTTGCCGCTGAAGAGCGTCACCCATTGGAATGGGCTATTCCAGATATCGCGGTGGAAGTCACCAATGCAGTTACCGATGAACGCATGCCCTCTGCGTTCATTAGTTATAGCGAACCCCTACCAGAAGGATATATTGGCATCACCGCCTATGATGCATCAGATGTCTTCGACCTGGATGCCCCAAAGCAAAGCCGGCGAGAATTCCTTGAGGCGCATCCTGAGTTTCAGGCCAGCCTGGCGCAGCCCGGCGCCGTCGAACTCAGCGGTGATGTGACTATTTCGGGGACGATTATCGTGCCTGAATCTGTGCCGCTCATCTTACAACCAGCCACAGATGTTACGATGATGCCCTCAGCCAGTATTCTTGCATACGGCGGCTTGACGGCCGTGGGCACGCCTGACCAGCGCATTCAAGTACATGGCGACAGCAGTGGGAAAGCGTGGGGCGCAGTAGCCGTCGTGCGCTCTGGCCAGGAAGTGGTCATGGAGTACATAGATTTTGCGGGTGGAGGCCAGGCGCAAATCAATGGCTTGTTCTTCAGCGGCGGCGTTGCCGTTTATGACAGCGATCTGCGCATGGCCCATTGCTCAATTGTGGATATGCAGAGCGAGGACGGGCTGAATTTGAAAAACGGCAACGCGCTCATTGACGACTGCCTCTTTGCACGCAATGCCAGCGATTCGGTTGACATCGACTTTGGAACTGGCGAGGTGCGTAACAGCGCCTTCGTGGACAATATCAATGATGGCCTAGATATTTCCGGGAGCGAGTTGCTGATCGCCAATAATCGCTTTGAGAACAACGGGGATAAGGGTTTGAGCGTCGGCGAGGAATCTTTCCCCACCGTTCTCAATTCCCTGTTTAGGGGCAATCAAATTGGGATGGCGGTCAAAGATCTGTCGCATGCCAAAGTGGCTTACTCTACTTTTGTCAACAACGTCCTGGCTCTCGAAGTCAAGCGCAAAAAGGCGTTTTTCGGGGGCGGTTCCGTGGAAATCGTCAATAGCGTTTTTGTAGGCAACCAAGTGTTGCTCGATGAAGATTACTTCTCGGCCGGGCAGAGTAAATTCCGTAACACGTTGGCCGACGATGAAACATCGTGCCCCGCCTGCGTCGGCGGTATCGCCCAGTTTCGAGCTGCCGATGATGGCGATTATCGCCTTTCGCCCACGATGTTCGGCGATGGGGAATTCGAGCTCGATACGGCCGATTGGATCAGTACGGATGAGATACCGGCGCAGCCCGGCATTTATTCGGAGTTGAGATAGGAAAGAAATGCAAGCATTCATTCTGGCTGGTGGTTTGGGGACACGGTTGCGCTCAATCGTCGACGACCAACCGAAACCCATGGCTGACATCGAAGACAAGCCATTCCTGGCTCACCAGATAGAACAGTTAAAAGCACAGGGCGTCAGGCACGTGATCCTATGTGTCGGCTATCTGCATGACCTTGTTATGTCCTACTTTGGCAACGGAGAGGCATGGGGCGTGCAGATCGATTATTCAATCGAAACCTCCCCATTGGGAACTGGCGGCGCTCTGAAGCATGCTGAACACTTCGTAAACGATACGTTCTTGGTGCTCAACGGAGATTCATTCTTCGATATCGATCTGCAAGAGCTGATGCGCTTTCATCAAGCGCGAAAAAAAGAGGACGAAGATTGCATAGGCACGCTTGCTTTGACAACCGTCCCCGATGCCAGCCGTTACGGTTCAGTGTTGTTGAACGGAAAAGGGCGAATAGTGACCTTCACTGAGAAATCGGCCGAGCGCGAGGCGTCATCTGGGCTCATCAACGCCGGTGTTTATGTGCTAGAACCAAACATTCTGGCATCGATTCCTGTGGCAGAAAAAGTATCAATCGAAAGAACGGTTTTTCCTTCCTTTATGCGCAACGGCTCCCGCTTATATGGGTATGAAGGGCAGGAATTCTTCGTCGATATCGGTACGCCGGAAGGTTATTACAGATTTTGCGGTTATGTAAA
>JAACFF010000389.1 GCA_009937635.1 Chloroflexota bacterium | reverse complement strand
GGAAGCTGGTAATAGCCGGTGTCTGATCCGTCACTCATCTTTGTTCTCCTCCAGTGCTTTTCTGGCTATATTATATCCGTGATTGGTGAACCTTTTTTCTGTGCTGCAAATCTCTTTCAATGCTGACTCAAGCTGTTCGATACGGGCTAAAGCCATTCGCTACAGCATCCCATCAGCAAGTAGATGATCTTCTGAGGCTGCCTGTAACCTCTGCTTCAGGTCACTCATCAGATGCCTCCTGTAGTCTTCGTCCAGTGCAGCATCCACTACAGCCCCAAGCTGTTCGATGCGATCCATCATTGCCCGATTCTCACCGCGCAAGCCAGTGCCTTTTCGGTAGCTACCAATCTCTTTACCGTCAGCTTCAGTAAGCGCCTCAAGCTGTTCGATACGGTCTATTAGGGTCTTGCGCGGTAAGCGCCATAGCTCTTTACGGTCACTCATACCTAACTCCTATAATCGAAAAAGGGGGGGTGGTCAATTTGAATAATGGGCCTTTTACCCCCATTAGACGGAATCGTCAAATATCAACTCTAAACATCGTGATTTTGGCAATTCCCATTTTGTGCCGCCCGCCAGTTTTGTGTTTAACTGCCTCATCTGCAAATCTGCCCCCATTGCCTCCTCAATCGCTGAAAAAGTCAGGTTTTTAGATTTTCTGAGCCAATCAGTGAAGTCCTGCTTCCTGATCCGCACCATATCCCCACCCTTGACTATCATTAGGCGAGAACTTGGCTGAGAGAGCATCTGAGGCAGCGCCGTCTGGCCGGGAGCCGGGAAAGCGTCAATTACCATCTGTCCGTCTTGGTGAGCTTGCAAATACCCAATAACTAGCTCGCGTGGCGTGCTGCCGAGCATGGAGGAGTTGGTTCGTACTCTGAGGCGGGTTACGTTATCACGCAAAAAAGTACTTAGCGTCTTTTCGTTGATCCTAGTTAAACCACAGGCGTTGGCAAGTGCGGCACCGAGCAATAGCGTGGCACAAATAGCCGCCCAAAACCTTTCGCCCTCATTGAGCTTCCAGTCCGTATAAAGTCTTTCATACAGCTGTGCTGTAGCGTTCTGTATCTTGTTGTCGTTCGTGGCAAGGTACTCGGAAAATACCTGCCCTGCTACGCCATAATTTGTATCAAGCACGCCAAACATGGCATTACGGGCTGCCCTCGTTGGATCATCAAACGGGTCAACTACGATTTCAAAGGTACGTGCGGTGGCAGCATTGGAGGCTCCCCCTTGCTGGGCCATGTAGTCAAAGAGACTTTCATTACTGGCCCCCACGACCATCGTTTTCCATGTGTTGATGGTTCGCATCTTAGCCCCACTGTCCAGACGAGTTCGCTCCTTACCTTGCGCAACGTCGAAGGCTGTATGGTAGAAGTTTTCGAGTGATTTTTGTCCACGAATTTCATCCCAATAAATTGGCAGATTCTTTAGAAAGGCTACCTTCCTAATCACCGAAAGATGCGTATCAGTCGTAGAGTTCATTCCGTTACTTGGAGAACCCCAGACCGCTTGCGCGACTTTCATAGCTGAGGTTTTCCCGACACCGGAGTGTGTGCTGACGACAGTAAGCATAGCACCGGGCATGTTTGTAAACCCAAAAATAGGTGCAGCAAAGGCGCTTGCTAACACAGCGGTGAAAGCGGGGTTGTCTTGATCGGTAATAAAATCAGCCGCCTTACGCCAGTTGCTCAGTTCTCCAACAGGTGTGTAGTGCTTAGCTATCTCTTGGTACTCGGCACTGATCCGTAAACCAGTTTTATGTGTGCCGTCCCGTAAGAAAGACGAAGTGCCCGCAGTAAATCCGAGCCGATCAATGTGTTTGTCCTCAAGGGCTTCTATCCACCCCATTCGATCAACAGCATCACCAACAGTTCGAGCTTTTTGTAACTCCTGTAGCCAAGTACTCATTAGTATCATCCATTCATTAACCTCGTTATGGACTAGCGGTGCGCCAGCCTCAGCCAGTGTCTTCTTTAAGTCAGGCGGTGAGCCTAGCATGAACCCCGGTAGGTCAATCTCGATAGGCTTACCTTTGCCGAGCCTTGATACAACTGTGTAAGAGTAATGTGAGTCAGCAATGGCGCGAGAGGCTGTTTTTAATTCCCAGCTGCGTGACAGCTTTTTCTCCCAATAATATTGGTTGCTGCCGGGGTCGAACATCTTACGCTCCATCCCCATATGCCCCTCAATAGGACGCCATGTTTTTAAGGGGAACTCTTTACCCGTTGCCGTTACTGGTTTTTCTTCTCCGAGCGAGAGCGGCGTTTTGATTTTATTCCAGTGGGGGCACGCTTTACAGATTTCTGGTCGGTATGTTGCGAACGTGGAACAGAGGGTTGGCCCCGCATCGTTATCAAGTCGTTGCTGGAATTTTTCTTTGGTGTCTTCAGGGGTGTAGTCTGCGTGCCCATCGCTAACTTCATGTATGAATAGCTGTCCATCAGATGTGTGTTTGAGGATTTGCAGCACGCCAACCCACTCGGGTTCTGAACAGTCTGCTCCTCGGGATTCATGGGCGTAACGCAGGGCACCGCACTGAGGGATGATTTCGCTGAAGAACGATTCAACCTCCCGCCTACCACCAACGTGTCCTTGTAGCTCTGTATAACCTGTTCCGACCACACCTCTGAGATGAAGCGGGACGGCGGTTTCGTCTGCCGTATTGCGTTCTCCGAGAAGGGCGGCCTCAAGTTTGGAGGGGTCGAACAAAGCTCCGGTAGAAATGCCCTTAACAATCTTGGGATTGTCAGGGTCTTTACGGTTAAGGGTTCCAATGGGGCGAAGCACCCGACAGGGATCAGCGGTACAGGCGTGGTCGGCGGCCAGTCCATGATCTTGACATATTTGTTTAAGCCCGTTTGCCAGTGCTTGCCAACGTATGCCATCTATCTCCTCCTCGAAAGGCCAGTAGGCATGTATACCATTACCAGAATGAACGAGGATAGACGGCATGGGCATCCCCGAACGGTTTGAAAACTCACGCAGAGCGGCGACTACTTGCGTATGGTCAGACAACCCATGTTTGAAGTCTATATCTAACCACAAGGCTTTCAATTTGGATACGTTCTCACGAACGCGAATTACTTTCTTGCCTTTATTGTTTGAGTGAAATGATTGCTTGAATGTTGCTAGGGCGTAGTATACGTCTGCATCAGTCGCCTTGACTATCTGCTTGACCGCCTGCTGAGCCTGCTCATGTGTGTTACATGGCAGGTGTTGGAAATAAGTAAAGGGTTTGTTTCTTTTATTTAGTCCCTCACGGGTGCGAGCTATTACTCTGACACCTGTTTGGGGCATTACTGCCGCTAAAAATTCTAGTAGTTTCATCGCCGCCGCTCAGAAATTAAAAAAGACCGGAGGGTGAGTATCACAACACCCCCCGGTCAAGAAGCTTAACCCAAGATTGAGTCAAGCATGTCCTCAAAATCAGCAGACTGCGGAGGTTGAGTCGCAGTCGGCTTTGAGGACGGTGGCGGCGAAGCTGCAATATCATCTACTTCTTCTGCTTTCGCAGCGGTAGCCTCAATATCAACAGCACGCAGAGGTTCATCTTCAGTGACAGGTACGGGTTTCGCTTTCGCTTTCGTCTTCGGAGTTAATGCCGGGGCGGGAGCCGAGGTCGCAGCTTCTGCGGTAGGCTGGCCAGCCCCCGCTACCTCACTTTGACCATCGGTAGTTCCCTCCTCGACATGCTCATGCGACTCATTGAGAACGCGCTTCGCTTCGTCACTAGAACGCAGGGCCGAAGACACCTCAAATTCCTTTTCATTCAGGAATCGGGAGCCTTTGAATGTGAACCGGGGGTACGCAACATCTGCGTCGAACCCAATCTTTGTCGAAAGCACATAAGGAGGAATCCCCTTCGGCTTTAGCACAGTCTCGGCATAATCTTTTAAGGGGTTAAGGGATGCAGGGGGGACGCGCAGCAATAGAATATCTACATCTTCTTGCGCACGTGAACCGTCTGCAACTTCCTCAAGCTGGTGCAGGAAGGCGACAGCACACCGCCGTACATCTTGGCATTGGCGTGACGGCTTACCCTGATCTGTCATTTTGGAACCCCATACATTTGCAGGGCATGGTCCGCATAATGCAGACTTCTTTGTAGGCACGCCAGAATCAGGTCTAATGCCATCGGACGACCAACAGGAAGGTTTCGCTTGGTCGCCTTCAGTGTATCCAGAATCGTAGCAAGTCTTGGACGGACGCTCGTTTGACTTCAGCAGCACTATCTCAATAGTAGGCAAGGCGTTACCATCGGTATCGACATGCATCTGTTCTTCGCCGCTTTTGCGTACTCGCCATACCTTGCCCCGGTAAGATATTACAGGGAACCCTGACTGTACGCCGCCAGCAAATTCCTCGAATACCTCTTTACCAACTACGCCTTGAAGGTGCGCTGGCAGTTGTGCGTTTGTATTTACAATGTCATTCATCATCGTTACCTCTACGTATGCCGACTTGTATGATTTCAGAGTAATTGACGCCCGGCACTTCAACGCCTTTCTCCATCTGTTCTTTAACGAGCTTGGTGTTGGCGCGTATGTCCATGCACTCAAGTTCTCGGTTCTCGATCACCCACTTAAAAAATGCATCACGGTCTTTCACGGAACAGCTATTACGTGTTCGTTTGTAAAACGTGCCAGCATCAGTGTTGATTGAGTTAACGTCCATTTCAATAAGTTCCGCTAAGAACTCACCTTCAAGTTTTGCCATAGCGGAGTTGACTCGCTCCATGCTCTTTTTGAATTCTGCCTCTGCTGCTTTTTTATAGTCGCGTAACTTTACGTATTGGGCGACTCTTTCTTTGTCGCTCATCTCGTCACCTTCAGTTTACGTCCATGCTGGTCAACAACTTTTAGCTTAGTACCTGCTTGTGTTTTCGCAAATTCTTCTCGTAAAACTTCCTCTCTATTACCACCGATAGCATTTTCATCCTTCGCCATAATTGTGGCTAGACCAACACGCGCAGTAGCAAACCAATTCAGTTTGGTGTCGTGCATAGAAGTCATGTAACGGATGAACTGCGTGAGGTTTTCACGCGTAGTAGTCATGGTGATTTTGTCGGAAGGCTTACTGCCCCGAGTCATTATCTCGGTAGCTTCCATTGTCTTGGCGAAGTCGTGAACGCCTGACTTGCTTCCGTTATTGAGGGGTATAGCGAGGTGTGCAATTACGCGGCGCATACGCCACCGATCCAACCATCTATTATTCATTGTTTAGTCGCCTTGCATTAGTTGTCGTCGAACATGTCAAGAAGGGCACCTTGTACTGATGCTTTCTGTCTCAACCGGGTATAAATCTTACTCTCAATAGGGGTGCCAGTCAAATGAGCAATCAATGACTTTTTAGTTTGGCCGGGACGCGTAATGCGTGCGTTCGCTTGCTCATAAATTTCTAATGATGTGGTAGGTGTGAACCAAACTATAGTGTTTGCAGAAGTCAATGTTAGGCCGTGAGCCATGCATTGCGGATGTGCAATAATCATCGACTTGTCGCTGCTGTTCTGAAACGAGCCAAATATATTGTCACGGAATTTCTTAGCTACTCCACCGTGAACCACTGCACACGGTACTTTCTTTCTAACACGTTCATA
>JAACFF010000388.1 GCA_009937635.1 Chloroflexota bacterium | reverse complement strand
CCATTTTCTCTAGAAATTGAGGCGGTAGTGGCCACATATTGGCCCAATCCAGATAAGCTAAGCAGTAAAGAAAAAGGAAAAATTATGAACGAAACGATAGGCTTCATTGGACTGGGTATCATGGGCCAGGGCATGGTTAAAAACCTGTTGAAGGCAGGTTTTACTATCAACATCTGGAATCGAACAAGCAGCCGTATGGAGCCATTAATCGCCGCTGGCGCCATTGCATGTGCAAACCCAGCCGACGTTGCCGCCAGGAGCGACATCATCATCACCGTTGTGAGCGACACACCTGATGTTGAAGCAGTCATCCTTGGCGAAAATGGCGTTATAAACGGGGCCAAAGAAGGCAGCCTGGTGATCGATATGAGCACCATTAGCCCGCAAGCCACGCGCGACATTGCCGCAGCCCTTTTAAACAAAGGTGTCAACATGCTTGACGCTCCCATAAGTGGTGGCAGCGAAGGCGCTGCACAAGGGACGTTGAGCATTATGGTCGGTGGAGAAGAGAGCCAGGTAGAGCGCGCCATGCCTGCCCTTGGGGCCATGGGCAAGGCGATCACCCATGTCGGCGAGATTGGAGCTGGACAAACTGTGAAGTTGGTCAACCAGATCCTGGTTGTTGTCACCATGCTTGGCGTTGGCGAAGCGCTCTTATTCGCCCAAGCCGGTGGGCTAGACCTTAATAAGACCCTGAGTGCCGTGACACAAGGCGCTGCCGGTAGTTGGATGCTCAGCAATCGCGGACCACAGGTCATTGAGCGTGATTGGCGCCCTGGATTTACTATCGATCTCCAGCAAAAGGATTTGCGCCTGGTTCTTGAAGCAGCTGACCAGCTTGGCGTGCCCATGCTCGGCACAGGCACCGTATTCCAGTTATATCGCACCCTTCAACAGCAAGGGCTTGGTAGTGATGGTAATCATGCTCTGACCAAAGCGCTGGAAAATCTGGCTGGTGTGACCATTGACGGCCGTTCCAGCTAATATCCATTGTCTTGTCGCCTACAACAGCGCCAGAATACGCGCCTTGAGTACTGTAACGCTATTGAACGCAAATGCAGAAGATTAAAGTTAAAATCTGCGGCATCACCAACTTGGACGATGCCCTGATTGCAGTAGAAGCAGGAGCAGATTATCTGGGGTTTATCTTCTACCCACCCAGCAAGCGCTCGATCGATCGTTCAACGTGCAAACAGATTGTTGCCCAATTACGCTCAAGGGTCGATTGTCCACTATTAGTCGGCGTCTTCGTTAACGAAACGGCCGATCATATGGTCCAAATACTACAAGAATGCGCCCTCGACTTGGCCCAACTCAGCGGCGAAGAAGTGCCCTTCCTCGTCGCCGACAAGCGCTCCCCCCTCTACGGCCGTTCCTACAAAGCGCTCCGTCCCAGCTCCCTTGTCGAAGCTGAAGCGGATGCCGAATGGTATACTGCCCCGCAACAAACGCCTGACCAACCTACCTTGCTCGTTGACACCTATCATGCTACGCTGCGCGGTGGAACGGGTGAAACCGGAGATTGGGAACTGAGTGCAAATCTGGCCCTAAAAATACCTGGGCTGATGCTTGCCGGCGGACTAACCGCAGAAAACGTCTTCGCTGCCGTACGCCAGGTACGGCCGTTTGCCGTCGACACAGCCAGCGGTGTAGAAACCTATCCCGGCAAAAAGGATCATCAACTACTGCATGAATTCATCCGCCAAGCCAAAGCAACCTGAACCCGCCCCTTTTACCACCCTGTCCAGCCGTATCGCATGGTCATGCCCCTGGTACAACATTCGTGAGGATAAAATCCGTCTGCCCGACGGAAGTCAAGGCGTCTACAACGTCGTTCAAAAGGCGCCGTCAGTCTGGATTGTGCCCGTAACCAGAGATGGCAATATCATTCTCCTACGACACTTTCGCTATACGGTCAATGATTGGTGCTTAGAAGTACCGGCTGGAGGTGTTAAAGAGGGCCAGACGTCCGCGCAAGCCGCGCAAGAAGAACTACGCGAAGAAGCGGGGGGATACGCCGAGGGCTGGACAAACATTGGCTCCTTGTACTGCGCAAATGGCATCAGCAATGAGGTTGGTCATATCTTCCTGGCCACTGATGTAACTCTAGGCCAAACCGATCATGAACCGGCCGAAATCGTTGAAATCTATCAGAAGCCGATTGTAGAAGTGCTTCATTTGGCGCGCAATAATCTCATCAAGGACGGCTCCTCCGCGTTGGCCATTCTCCTTTGCCAGAATCACCTTGAAGCATTGTTTGTCGACCTCTGACACAATTATCGACAAAGTGCGTTCACTCCAAATGTGCCTTCACCGACTCCGCCACTTGTATCGGGATCCCCGGCACAGAGCCAATCTCCTCAGCCGTTGCTTTGCGCAAATCATCCAATGACCCGAAATGAGTCAACAGCGTCTGCCGCCTTTTCGGACCAACACCAGGAATTCCATCTAAGATCGAGGCCACACCCACCTTTGAGCGCCGTTTACGATGCCCCTCATTGGCAAAGCGGTGTGCCTCGTCACGCACCCGTTGCACCAGATAAAGCCCTTGTGAGCGCTCAGGCAATAGGATCGACTTTGACTTCCCGGGCACGAACAACTCTTCTTCTTGTTTGGCCAGCGCCGCCAGAGGCACCTCATCCTGCAAGTCAAATTGTTCCAATACCTCAATAGCTACAGATAATTGCCCTTTACCGCCATCAATGATCAATAAGTCCGGCAGCAATGCCCATGCCGTTTGCTTCTTGATCTTGCCAATCTGATCAGGATCGTGTAACTCGCCTCCCAGGTAATCCTTGTAACGCTGAAAACGCCGGCTCAAGACCTCCCGCATGGACCCATAATCATCATTTCCTACCGTCCGAACATTAAACCGCCGGTAATCGCTCTTCTTGGGCACACCTTGCACGAAGACCACCATCGAACCCACCGTCTGCGCGCCCTGCGTATGGCTGATGTCATAACACTCGATACGCGCTGGTGGCGCCGGAAGATCCAACGCCTGTTGCAGTTCAGCCATCGCTTCAACATGTTTCGAGCGATCGGCCGCCCATTGTTGGCGCAGCGTAGCCAAGGTGTCGATGGCATTGTTGGTGGCCATATCCACCAATTGTTTCTTCACACCGCGGAGCGGCACTTTCAGTGTTACTTTCGTGCTGCGCTTCTGGCGCAGCCACTGTTCAATAACCAGCGCCTCCGCTACTTCATGAGGCAGTAAAACCTCCTTCGGGATGTGAGCCGCATCATCGTAGAATTGCGTAACGAACTCCTGCAGCACATCTTCGTCACTCTCCCCTTCCGTTCCATCAAGCAAGAAATACTCACGGCCGATTAACTTCCCATGACGAATGAAAAAAACCTGTACACAAGCATCCCCCTTCTCCCGCGCGAAGGCGATCACATCCTGATCCGTATTGGCAGCTGAAATAACCTTTTGCTTGGCTACAATGCGGTTAACGGCTTTGAGCTGGTCGCGATATTCCGCTGCCTTCTCAAATTGCATATTCTCGGCCGCCTTCATCATGCGAGTTTCCAATTGAACCATGATATGTTCTGATTTGCCGTTAAGAAATTCCATCAAACCCTTAATCATAGCCCTGTACTCATCCCGGTTAACAGCGCCGATACACGGGCCAGAGCAGAGTTTAATATCGTAGTAAAGGCAAGCGCGCGTGTCTTGTCCGTTAATCGACCGGTCGCACGTCAGGTAAGGGAAAACTTTGCGTAATAGATCGAGCGTCTGGTGCACAGCCCAAACCGATGTATACGGGCCAAAGTAGCGCGATCCATCACGCACCATGCGCCGTGTAACCGTGACCTTGGGATAATCATCCGCCCAATGAATTCTGATATAAGGATATCGCTTGTCATCTTTCAGCCGTACGTTATAGTGGGGCTTATATTTCTTAATAAGCGTATTTTCTAGCAACAACGCCTCAAGTTCAGAGTCCGTTGTGATGATCTCGATATCATAAATGTCTCTACGCAACCTTTGCGTCTTGATAGAATCGACATTATTGTGAAAATAGGAACGTATGCGACTACGCAGGTTAATCGCCTTGCCCACATAAATTACCTTGCCGTATTTATCCTTATGCAGATAAACTCCCGGCTTGGTAGGCAAGTTCTTCAGGATCTCTTGAACATTTTCCGGCGCAGTAAAACTCATAGGATGATTATAACCAAAACAACCGAACAGTTCATAAACACTTTGACTCCTGAGGGCGACCCGGCCATCTAACTATCCGATTACTCGACCACATGACTACCTGACCACCTGACGACATGACTAACCGGCTATCCGACTATCCCTGTCGTATCTTGCTTCTCACCACAACACGCTCCTATCGTGGACCCGCGTTCTTATCGGCGGCCGAAAAGCTGGACATCGAGATTGTTCAAGGGATCAATATGCCACAAGAATTAGCCACGGAGTGGAGCGATGGAATCAGCCTCGATTTCAGCCGGCCGGAAGCAGCCTTAGACATGATAACAACCTATGCTCAAGACAATCCTCTTAGCGCCATTCTTGCCATTGACGATAGCGGTGGTATCTTGGCCGCCAAAGCCAGCGCCGCACTAAATCTACCTCATAACGGGACGGGTGCAGTAGAGGCAGCCAGCAACAAATTTCGTATGCGCCAACTTCTACACGAGGCTGGCGTACCTTCTCCCCAAAGCCGGCGCTACAACAGTGACGTCGATCCACAGCAAATCACCCAAGAGACAGTCTTTCCCTGCGTCGTCAAACCGCTCACGCTCAACGGCAGTCGCGGTGTCATCCGCGCCAACAATCCGGCAGAATTGCTGGCTGCCATTAACCGCACAACACGCTTGATCCGTTCTTTGCAGGGAGACAATGGGACGCCGGATTTCCTGGTAGAAACCTATATTCCGGGAGTTGAGGTAGCTCTGGAAGGGTTGCTCGAGAACGGCCGTTTGCGTGTACTCGCCCTTTTTGACAAACCTGACCCGCTCGAGGGGCCCTTTTTTGAGGAAACGATCTACGTCACGCCATCCCGTTTACCTGTGGAGACACAAGCTCAAATCACGGAAACTGCCGCCAGTGCCGCCGCCGCCTTGGGTTTGCGCATGGGCCCCATCCATGCCGAACTGCGCACCAACGATCAAGGAGCATGTGTCGTGGAAATCGCCGGGCGTTCCATCGGCGGCCTATGCTCTCGCACATTACAATTCGGAACCGGCGGTTCACTAGAAGAACTAATACTACGCCAAGCTTGCCGCTTGGAAGTTGGTA
Organism: Chloroflexota bacterium; assembly: GCA_009937635.1. Lineage (GTDB taxonomy): Bacteria > Chloroflexota > Anaerolineae > Promineifilales > Promineifilaceae > JAACFF01. Next base: position 345 of record JAACFF010000388.1, on the reverse strand, counting down.
GCGTTGAACAGACAGAAGGTGCTCGCGGCGTGATGATGATCCCCATTCCTGAGCCTGGTTTGTTGCGCGGCGTAAAAGGCAAGGATGCAGCCGAATCAATTTCACTTGTACAACAAGTAGAGATCACCGCCCGAATCAATTATCCCTTGGTGCCACTGCCCGAGGGGGATGGCTACCTGGGCTTCATCTTTGCCTCTGGCCAAACAGCAGAAGAAGTCGAGAACGCCCTACGTTTGGCCCACGCAAAATTACGATTTGATGTAGACCCTCTGCTACCAATGCTTACCCAGTGAATCTCCGTCTACTTCTGAGGCGCCCCTTTTCCAGGTGCACCTCCTGTAATTG
>JAACFF010000387.1 GCA_009937635.1 Chloroflexota bacterium | reverse complement strand
AAACGCAAACCACGCCCGGCCAACCAAAGGATTATGACCTGGCCCTTGGCAATTCGTCTCTTCATCATTGGCTCCTTAGTTGCCCTCGTCTCCGTGGGCGCTTACCAGTGGACCAAGACGGTACTCGGCGACGAGGCCGCCGCCCAGACAATGGCCATGGTTATGTTTTCGATCGTTCATATTCCCTTTTCACTCAGTTTGAGAAATCCTAGGCAAACAGTATTCCGGCGCGAAACATTTTCCAACCGTAACTTATGGTTCGCCTATGGTTGGGTCATCTTGATTCTGGTCCTGGTTACCGAGTTAGGGATCTTGCAAGGGATATTCGATACGGTCCCAATGACCAGACAGCAGTGGGGGATCTGCTTCTTCGTTGCCTTCCTCTTCCTATTCGCCAGCGAGATCGTCAAGCTGATTTTCAGGTTGTTTAGAGGTGGTAAAAAGGAAGATTAGGGACTGGGTGTTCGATTGAAAACCTCTGAGGTCTTGGCATTACTATTTTAGCAACAAATCTAGTTGAGACCTCAGAGGTTTCTCTTTTTGAAAGGTAGTGTGCTTTATCTAAATTCCCAAGAGGAGATAAGGAATGTTTATGAAACATGGACCAGTGGATGTCGTCGTTCTGGCTTTTTTGGAGAGCCAAAGTTTGACGGTCGTATCCTGGCCGAACTAGAAAAACAAGCTGGTACAGGCACGATCCGGGTGCTTGACGCCATGGTGTTATTCGAAGATGAATCTGGAGAGAGTTGGCGTATGGATCTTGAGGATCTGCCCCCCCGAGGAACTCGCCGCGGTGGGTTTCATTGAAATAGGAACGCGAGGTCTTTTTGATTCTGATGATGCCCATACGTTATGGGAGGGTATGGTGCCCGGTTCGGCCGTGCTCGCCCTGGCTATAGAGCATACCTGGGCAGTCGATCTGGTGAATGCCATGGACGCGCAAGGGGTCGAAGTGGCCTTGAGCTTCCGCGTTCCAGCGCCAATTGTTGAGGATGCATTTGCCTCGCTCACGCCAAATCAGTAAAGGAGATTGAAATGCCAGGTTTATTACGAGCAGTGGCAGCAACCGCGGTCGTCTCCGGTACGGCGACCGCTACCCGCAATGCGGTGAACCGCAAGCAAGCAGAAAAGAACGTAGCGGCGTATTCAGAAGCCCAACAACACGTTCAAGTAGAACAGGCGGCTCAGGCGCCGCCCCCCCCGGCCGCCTGCCGCAGCGCCGGCCCCGAAAGACGACGTGATCACGCAGCTTGAGCGTCTGGGCGCGCTTCATGCCCAAGGTATTCTCACCGATGAAGAGTTCGCGGCCCAGAAGGCGAAGCTGCTGGGCATATAAAATTACACCCTCTGGACCAGCATCCAGATTTCTAATGTTTCTACTGAAATTGAGTGAAGATGGGCTGGCATTTTCCCAACAAACACATAAGGAGAACTAGTCATGTGTTGTGCATTATTGGTGCTGGTTATACTAGGCCCGCGTATCTTTAATATATTCTGGTGGATTTTTCAGCCACTGCGCTGGCAAACAGCTTTTAGCGACCTCTTTTCCGGAAGCCTTTGGTGGATCTGGCCGGTGCTGGGCATCATTTTCCTGCCCTGGACGACGCTGATGTATGTCATCATAGCCCCTGGAGGTGTCGTAGGCTGGGATTGGTTCTGGATCATCCTCATGCTGGTAGTTGATATCGCCTCCTATACCAGCGGCGCAGGCCGCAAACGACTCCCGGGTTATGAGGGCTATTAGACAGATTTATTGAAAGGATGAGATTTAGTGGGTCTGCTCGCAGGCAATTGGAAAAAGCATGAATAAAATTGGTGCCCATTCTGAATAAGGAAACTGATAATGGCAGAAACAACAGATAGTCATGCCAATTGGTATACCATATCCCCGGAAGTGGTCGGCCAAGAGCTTCAGGTTGACCCGGCGAAGGGATTGAGCATGGCCGTGGCGCAGAAGCGGCTGCAGCAATATGGCCCCAATTAACTGGCAGAGAAGAAGTAAGAGCCGGGTTGGCAAGCATTTCTACGCCAGTATCAGGATCTCATGCAAATCGTCCTACTAGGAGCGGCCATCATTAACCAGGTCTTCACCGCAGAATGGGGAACCACCTTGGTGCTGGTCGTTCTGACTATCTTCAACGCGGTCCTGGGACTGCGTGGCGAGGCCAAAGCCGAGGCAGATAAAACACCATTGCAGAAACAACTCGACCGGTTGACCATGATCATTGCGGGCCTGGCCGGCGTGGCTTTGGGGTTTGACAAACCGGCCCCGGACCTGATGAAACACAAGCCCCGGCCGTTAAAGCAACCCATTCTTTCCCGTTCGCAATGGGTACGGGTTGTATTACTTGGCGTATTGGCGGCGGTGTGTACGGTCTATTTCGAGTCAGTGTATGAACAAGTAAGCGTCGAAACTGCAGCCACAATGGGCTTTGTCGCCTTTGCTTTTCTGGTTATCGCTATGGGCCTCAGCGCGCGCAGCGAGACCAGCAGCGCTTTCAATCGTGATATTCTAAGCGATAGAAACCAGTTACGCTTTATGGTCTAGTCCCGCTACTCACACTTTTGCCGACCAAACTACCCTTCCTTCAGGAATTTCTGGGTTTAACCGACTTAGCCGGCGAGCAATGGCTACAGATCATCGCTGCCGCCATTGGGTTGGTTTTGATTGATGAAGTGATCAAGTTCTTCTTACGGCGACGAAGAAAAGGCCAAGATGTTTTTGCCGCGACGCCAGTTGCTGCGCCACAGGCAAACTGAGTAGGTCGTAATAGTTTAGGCTTAGCTGTCATAGCCCAAACGGAGATAAGTAATGGCGTCAAATAAAAATGAAAATTTGAAGGTGATTATCGTGGGTGGGGTAGCCGGTGGTGCTTCCTGCGCGGCTCGCCTGCGCCGATTGGATGAAAATACGGAAATCATCATGGTGGAACGTGGTCCTTACGTCTCGTATGCCAACTGCGGGCTGCCCTATTATGTCGGGGACGTGATTCCCAGAGAGTCGAGCCTCCTGGTAGCGGATGAACGAGTATTCCGCGAAATGTTCGCGATTGATGTACGTACTCTCACAGAGGCGGTCAAGATCTCGCCGCAAGACAAGACCGTGGATCTGCGCAACGTCGCCACCGGTGAGGTAACAACCGAGTCGTATGATAAGCTCGTTCTCTCCCCAGGAGCAACACCAATCCGCCCGCCAATGCCCGGGATCGATCTTCCGGGAGTATTCAAGGTGCGAACCGTCCCTGATGTCAAGCAGATCCGGGAGTGGCTTGAGGGTCATGATCCATTTTCCTCAGGGATGCATACATACACGGGTTACCAGACGATTGTGCCGGCAAGGCGCGCCGTGGTATTTGGAGGTGGATTCATTGGTTTAGAGGTGGCCGAAAACCTCATCCATCTCGGGTTGGAAGTTACCCTAATTCAGCTTGGGCCGCATGTCTTAGCGTCTATGGATCCTGAAATGGCCCGTTATGTTGAGCGTTACGTGGAAAGACATGGCGTCAGGCTGGTGCTCGATGATGGGGCTGCCGGTTTCCAACGTCCTGCCGGTGGCTCCCTCGAAGTGCTCACCAAGTCTGGCCAGAAATTTCCGGCCGATATCGTCGTTCTCGGTATCGGCGTGCGTCCGGAGAATTGGTTGGCCAAAGAGGCTGGCCTGGAGATCGGTGAACGTGGCGGCATACGCGTGGACGACCAGATGCACACCAGTGACCCGCACATCTTAGCGGTTGGAGATGCCATCGAGGTCAAAGATTACATCACTGGCGAATGGTCGCACATTCCCCTGGCCGGACCGGCCAACCGCCAGGGGCGTATCGCCGCCGATGTGATCGCCGGCCGTGACTCCCGCTTTCGTGGTACTCAGGGCACCTCGATTATCGGGCTCTTTGGGGGAGCGGCCGCCTGGACGGGTGTCAGTGAAAAAACGCTATTGCGTCTCGGAGAGACAGATTACGAGAAGATCTATCTCTACCCCAATTCCCATGCCGGTTACTATCCTGGCGCTAAATATCTGGCGATGAAGATCATGTTCCGCAAATCCGACGGCCGTCTCCTTGGAGCACAGGCGGTCGGCGAAGATGGTGTAGACAAGCGCATCGATGCCTTTGCCATGGCTATTCAACTAGGTGCAACTATCTTCGACCTGGAGGAATCCGAATTATGCTACGCGCCTCAGTTCGGCAGCGCCAAGTCGCCGGTCAACTTCGCCGGGATGGTTGCTGCCGATGTACTTCGTGAAGACATGCCCTTATGTCATTGGAACGGCGATGATTCTGGTTTCCTACTCGACGTACGCCATCAGCAGGAATTGGCCGTGGAGCATGTACTGGGTGCTGTCAATATCCCTCTTGATGACCTACGTGAACGCCTTGACGAATTACCCCGCAACCGCGAGATCCGCGTCTTTTGTCGCTCTGGCCAACGCGCCTACTATGCAACGTGCCTCCTGCTGCAGAATGGTTTCCAAGTTCGCAATCTCGCTGGCGGCATGCTGTCGCGGCAGAATCTTGTTGCCGATTGACGGATAAGCTTTAGGCGCAAGAAAAGAACGAGTTCCCAACCGTTGCACCCGTTACCAGTGGTGATCTGAATATCGTCACCGGCCAGAGACTATATGTAACCGCATATTCGGAGGTCTATAGCGTAAGCGAAGATCAAACCTGGGACATGACCGTTACGCAATCTAACCGCAATACCAACCTGGACAAGCCTATTCTCATTGACTCTGTGCAATGCTTCGACACAAATGATCAGTTAGTCACGGATTATGTGGAATCGCCTTTGCAATTAGCCCCTATGGCGACGACTGAATATGTCATTGAAAGAACCGACGATAAAGGTGGTACCGGTGCTAACTTCATCGTAGTGTGGGGCGCAGAAGCGCCGGTTTATGAGCCGGTTGTAGAAGCAGTAATGATCAGCACTTCTTGAACCCAGGGATTATCGTTTCTAAGCTCGGCTCGGGTTCTTGAGGAAAAGCAGGGGTCCTAGGGTTTTCGTACTCGGCTACGGTTGCTGGTGCGTCCGTGGCCACCTCTGGTGCGCTTGCCGGTAATTTTGATGACACAGGCATTGACGATAACCTTATTAAGAGCGTACGTGACCAGGTCACCGAAGGTACTTCGGCGCTCTTTTTGCTCGCCGGTGAAGCGACCGAGGACAAAGTGGTCGAGGCCAGGAAGCAGTATGACTTCGAGGTCATTTCCACCAACCTCTCCGATGAAGAGGAAGAGAGGCTGCGCGCAACCTTTGTGAGTGAAGAAACGGATGATAACAGTCCAAAGGCATAATGAGGACAAAAAAATTGAGAGATTCAATATCAATCCGACAACGTGAATAGGTGGGCAATCTGAAGAGATTTTCTGAAAATGGCCGCTCTCGCGTGGCCATCACGGGAATGGGCGTGATCAGCCCGCTGTGCCATTCGGTCCTAGGAACGGCTATTTTATTTTCTCTTTGCCTTTTGCTAAATTGATGTGGAATTCCGACTGCCCTAATGGTACTAATCTGCGTCGCTTTTTCTGCTAGCATGGCATTTTTACTCATTTTAATAACTCCAGTTCAACCTCATTCCACAGCGCTTGAAAAGAATGGGCTGCACGTGATTTTGGAGCAAAAGCCG
>JAACFF010000386.1 GCA_009937635.1 Chloroflexota bacterium | reverse complement strand
CCGCTGTGGCATGACAACTCGGTCGTCCACGCGGCGTGGAGCCCCGATGAAAGCCTCATCTTGACCGCCAGTGTTGATGGCACGGCGCGTGTCTGGGATGCGGCAACGGGTGAAGAGCTGCTGCCCATCGTGAGGCACGACGGCGAAATTAACCAGGCCACCTGGAGCCCAGACGGGAAACTTTTCGTGACCGCAAGCCTTGACGGCACGGCGCGCGTTTGGGATGCCATTGGCGAAGAGGTGCTGCCGCCTCTGTCCCATGATGCCGAGATTTGGCAGGCAACCTGGAGCGCGGACGGAAGCCGCATTTTGACCGCCAGCGATGATGGGACCGTACGCGTGTGGGATGCCGCCTCGAGGACAGAATTGATATCTCCTTTGCAACATGACGATATCGTGCGCCAGGCCACCTGGAGCGCGGACGAAAGCCGCATTTTGACCGCCAGCGACGACGGCGCGGCGCATCTGTGGGACGCCGGCACCGGGGAAGAGCTGCTGCCGCCTTTACAACACGGCGAAGATTTGAGACAGGCGATATGGAATAGGGATGAAAGCCGCATTCTGACCAGCGGCGGCGATGGCACGGCGCGCGTCTGGGACGCGGCGACGGGCGAGGAGCTGCTGCCCCCGCTGCGGCACGAAGCGTGGGTCAATCACGCTGCCTGGAACGCGGACGAGAGCCAGATTTTAACCGCCAGCGATGATGGCTCGGCACGGGTCTGGAACGCGGCGACCGGCGCGGAAATTCTTTATTTGGAACATGACGATTGGGTCAACCACGCGGCGTGGAATAGCGACGAGAGTTTAATCTTGACCGCCAGCGACGATCAGTCGGCACACGTTTGGGATGCCAGGACGGGAGAAGAGAAACTGGCCCCATTGGAGCACAATTCCTATGTTCCTGAAGCCGCATGGAGCCCTGACGGCAAATTCATCGCCACCGCCAGCGCCAATGCGGTGCGACTTTGGGACGCAGCCAGCGGGGAGCAGGTCTCGTTGCCATTGCAACATGAGGGCAATGTCAGCCAGGTGACCTGGAGCAGCGATGGCAGCCGCATCCTCACCGCCAGCACAGACGGCACGGCTACGGTCTGGGACGCAGCGACAGGCAGAGAACTGCTAAGCCATGTCGGGGATGGATCGGAAGTTGCTCAGGCGCAGTGGAACCATGATGAGAGCCAGATCTTGCTCACCACCGGCAGTGGCCAGGTCATAATCAGCTATACAGCGATGGATGCCTTACAGCAAGCCGTCTGCAGCCGGCTGCGCCGCAATATGACCTGGAATGAATGGCGAAGATTTTCTGGGCAACGGCCGTACCGATGCACCTGTTCCAACTTGCCCGTACATGCGTCAGTGCTGGAGACAGAAGGGGCAGACATCGCCGAAGATACAGTTTGTGCGCAGAGTCCTTAGTTGAATCTCTCTGCTTAGTTGAATCTCTCTGCTACTCTTGACGCTCCGAATAAGCATCTTCAATCACCGTCAGCCGGAAATCTACATCGTTAAAGTAACAATCGATAAATTTCGCATGCTCCAGGCTTGCACCACGGAAGTTGACATTATCAAACGTACATTGCTGGAAAATCGTACCGCGCAAATCTGCAAAGCGCGCATCCACATCGGCGAAAGTGCAGCCCGTGACCACCCCGGCGCTCATCACCATACCCACCATATCAATCCCGGTGAAGGTTGACGAAAGCACGTGCACCCCGTACCATTCTACGGCCACAAACTGGCAGTCCGTCCACGACGTCGATTTGACATGGGAACCCTTCAGATCAAAGTCGAGCACTTCGACCTGGTTGGCCGTAAGCTTCTTCAGCAAAGCAAACGTAAAACCAAATTGCGCCCAGTTCTTCTGATCGGCCGTGCCACTTAACTCCGTATCCACTATCCACGCCGTATTCACCCGCACCCGATTGGCGAACCTGCGCACCAACGGCCAATCCTCCTGCTCCACCGCCCAATCAAATACCTGTTCAAGCTGCTTGCGGATCAAAGTGAAACCGGCAGCCTGCAGCACATCCACCCACTGCTGCACATAAGGATGCTCGGTAAGTACAACATCCTCGAAGAATTCTTGTAACGGATCAAGGGGCACAGCCATCAAGTTCGTGTTCTCTGACTTTCTGATGCTCGTGGTCACGCTGCCTGAAAACTGCCGCGCGACGCTGTCCATCATCTTCTGGCGTGTACTTTCGTCTTTCCAGCATTCGTCCAGCAGCGACTGCCGCGCATAGCGCAGAATAAGCTCTGCTTTGCGCAGGATATCGGCGCTGCGCAAAGCCATCGCCGCCTCGACCAGCGGCTGGCCCCCCAGGTCTCTCAGTTTGCTCAGCGCATATTCGCTGATCGTCAGCGGGGTGCGAAATGAACCCGCCTCCAGGTCATCCACCAGGCCGGCGCGCTTCAACTGCGCCAGGCCCACTTCAATCACGTTACTGGCATTGAGTAAAATGGCGAATAAGTCATCGGCCGTCCAGGGCACATTGCGCAAAACGCCCAGGAAGGGGAACAGAGCCCGCCCTTCTTCCGGCAGCTCTTCGAAGACCGTTTCCAACCCCAGCAAGTGCACAGCAGATCCACTCTCCGCGTGCCCTTCCTCCAGCGCCTGCAGATAATCTTCCGGCGTCACCAACTTGACGTTGATGTCACGGGCCACGGCATTGATCGAGGCGGGGATGAAGTCCAGCTTCTCCGACAGGGCCAGCATCGTGCCGATATCGCACTCGACTGTACCATCATCACTTTGCAAACGCTGAGTAAATAACTGCACCGCCTCGTCCGCGGTCATACCTGACAGGCGGCAGCTGCTTTCCCCTTCGCGCAGCCGCACCGGTGGCTGGCGCGAAATCAACAGCACCACGCAGCGGCTACATTGGTCCGGCAGCCACTGGCGCAGCTCTTGCCAGTTGTCGCCCCATTCATCCAGATGCTCGAGCACGATCAGAATGCGCTGGTCAGCAAATGCAGTCTGCATCGCCGCCGTGAACTCGCTGGCGCTGGTCAGGCTGCTACGGCTGATCGTCTCGTCGTACGGTTCGATGAAGTTCCAAACGGCCGTGCGGATATCCGTCGTCTTCAAATCAGCTCCCAGGATCCCGTCCACAAAAGTATCCCCAAGCGCCGTCGTCACTTTGCGTGCCAGCCAGCTCTTGCCCACACCGGGCAGACCGTAGAAATAGACCGTGTGGAAATCATCGTGCTCAGCAATGAGCAGCTTCCTCAACGCCTCTTCCGCCTCCGGGCGCTGTATATAGTCCGCGGGCGGCGGAGAGACCTGGTGCTTGCTCGCCCTGCGCGGCGCCGCGGCGCGGTTGACCAGGCTGATCTTGGTGCCCGTAATCACATCGCCCACATCGCCTAGAGCGTCGACGTGCACGGCCGTTGCCCCCTGCCCAATGGCAATCCCTTTGCTTTCCTGCACGTTGCCAATCTCAATCTGGTCGCCCCCAATCACCGTTTGTCCACCATTATTCTGTGCCAATTGAGCCTCCATGCCGGCGCGATTCTAGACAGATTTCCACCAATGTAACTGCTGCCCAGAGAGCGTGGGCTGCGTTCTTGCATCCGCAGCAAATCACCCATGCATTTGCAATATACAGCATTATAATACACTTTGTCTAATCAGTCCCCTGCAATGCATAATTGGGCCAGAAGGCGAAGAGCTCGGTATTGACAAAGACACCATCAAACGACCCGGCCAGGCCAGCTTGCCAGTTCTATTCCCAACCTGCTTGCACAAGATGACAGATTGTCAATAGCGCGATACCCTTCTATTGTTGAGCCTGATAATCCTGCACCGTCTCCCAGGCGACACGCTGTAAGAATGCGGCCGCTTCCTCGCTTATGCTGTCGATATCCGAACGATCCGACAACATATAGAATCCCTCGGGAGGCAAGTAGGCCAGGCCTTCCGGACTCTCTCCATAGATCGTTGCATAGACCACATTCGCGGCAAGATAGGTCCCGTATATACTCGGATGGACCCCATCACCGCCGAACATATCCAGATCGGGCCGTTCTTCCGCCGAGCGCTGCATGGCCAGGGCCACCGGGGCGACGTCCGCGCCAAGTTCGGCCGCGATGTCGCGATGCGCTCGGACGAGTTCCTCATATGTAATTGGCTTTGTAAATCCGTCTTCAAATGGCCAGGCCATGTATAGCACCGTTTCCGCGCCTGATTCTTTGATCTCCGCGTCGAACAGGCGGGCATATTCATAGAAGGAGTCTACCGACTCGGATTCTTTCCATGCTGTACTCAGTTGGATGTCGCCCTGCAGCACGACGATGTCATAAGCACCGTTTTGTATGCGCTCGGCCGACTTGGTGAATTTCCAGAGCCCTTCCAACGACGCGCCCCCTCTAGTGGAGCTTTCCGCTTCGATCACTATCGGTGGGTCGGCGGAACTGGCCAACTCTGCCAGATGGTGCTCAACGCCATCGTTGGTGTAGAGCACGCTGTTGCCGATGAATAGCAACTTCTTTGGCGGTTCCAATGTGGGCGTCGGCTCGGGAGTCGGGGTTAGCTCTGGCAGTTTCGTCACGGTTGCTGTTGTTGGAACAGATACACTTCCACCACACCCAACAAGAAACGCCAGTATCAATATCATTGGAACGATCAATTTTAGTGAATTTAGCCGGTTCATTTTCGCCTCTCTTAAACAAAATCGGGATGAGGGGAATGGCTAAGAGCCTGTGCTCTGACCCTGCCACAATTGGAGCAACTCTGCGTCCTGACGGACAAAGTAACGATAAGCCGGGTAACTGATGGGCCGCTCAAGTTGCTGGTTGATGATAGTCCGGATCCGCCGCAGAGATAATCCGAGCTGAAGATATTCCTTCAATTGCTCGCGATGCGGGTCGAGAATTCTCTCCTTGTCACGACTACCCTTTGGCCGCCCCAGTTTCTTGCCGCTTGCCTTTGCGGCAGCCAGCCCCTGTTTCGTGCGGACAGAAATAAACTCACGCTCTGCTTCGGCGAAGTAACTGTAGATGGCCAATAGCAACTTGCGATGGGGACCGGCTGTCGATAGTTCCGGCTGTCTGACGAAGACAACCTCTACCCCATCTTCCCCAAGCTGGTTAACGATATCAATTACCTCGAACATGTTGCGGCCGAGCCGGCTTAGTTCGGCGACAAGCAACATGTCCCCTTCATCCAGACAATCCAACAACTCGTCGACACGACGCTCCTTGGTGTCTCTGCGCGAAGAGATCTCCACGCGTATAAAGTCGTGAATGCGCAAGTCCTGCTGCTGCGCGTACTTCAACAACAGATGCTCCTGCTTCTGCAGATCCTGTTTGTCGCTGCTGACACGCGTGTAGCCAATTACCTTCATAGTTGCCTGGTTGCTAGCGCTAGAAACACAATCGGATTCCAGTAGTTTGTTTTTATCATAATAATTAGTAGAACTCAATCCTATCCGTATATCAAGCCAATTCAAACAAAAGGTCGTTTGTTTATGAAATTGCAGTCTTTTTCCCATCAGGAGTTGGTGCGCATTGCTCAGTTCGCCCCAGAAGACCTCGCCAGAATCGGTGAATGCCGTCAAGATCACACTCGCCTGGGATTTGCCTATCAGCTTGCCTATGTGCGCCTGTATCATCGCTTCCCTTCCCAGGA
>JAACFF010000385.1 GCA_009937635.1 Chloroflexota bacterium | reverse complement strand
AGGGTGACCTGGACAGGTTGACTATATTGAGGACTGGGACATGCAGAAGCCAATGGTCGCCTCCTGCAGCGAAAATCCTGATCTGGCCGGAAAATTACTTTGCTCGAACATCCGCACACCTACACCCTCGGACGGTGGGGGAAAATCGAACATTTAATGTGGGATGGGGCCACATTGCGCGAACGGAATGTGACTGTGCATCGCGTCGACCGGACAGCAGCAGGAATTGACAGGGTATGTACAAACCAGTGACGGCCGTTAATTCGCGGGCGATAGATTGCCGATAATCATATTTGGCCTAGCGACCCCGTAGTCGGTCATGCCACTGACTAGCACGTAACCATCGATCGGCTAGTCCAATCAACCCGGTTCTTGTCCGTATTTGCTTTGCGCTGGCTCAAGCAAACAAGGAATAACTGAATCACTGACATGTCTTCTGGAGAAGATCGGTCAGGAGCAATAGGAAATTGAGACTTGTAAGGTTTCTAAGGTGAGGAAATTAGGATGACTCACATATTTGCATCACTCGATGCTGACATTACAACAAGGAGCCGGTCAGTAACTAAGCCGGGCCTTTATAGCATTCTGACTCAAGCTGACCGGGTAGAAAGCAAGCTGCTCAATTGGCGCAATACCGATGTTAAAATTATGACCACACTGGCTCCAGGCGCTAAATTTGTTGAATATGAAATGGATATTCACCAGCCGATCATCACCAATGAAGAAGATGTTGAAGCCTCCCAGAAGATCTTTTCAGCAAGCATCAACAAAGTGCATATGTAGAGCACACGTTTCAAGGTGAGTTTGAGTGAACCATTGTCCGGGGGTTACGGAATTTCAGGATGGGAAGCTATGGGTTGACCCAGGATTTGGCCGATTTTTGTTACGTAACGGAATTTGAATCGTAGACATTCAGCTCACAGATTTTTGTCTGAAACAAATGCCTCACAAGGTTTTTGAATCATAGGCTCTGGCGGGAGCAAAAAACAGCCCCAAGTTCCTGGGGCTGTTATGGATGACGTGCTGCTTACATTTCGAACGTTTCGTAAACGGTAATTTGGCCGTTACCATCCAACATCGGACAGTTCTTGGCCATGCCAATGGCCGCTTCCATGGAATCAGCATTGAGAATGGTGTACCCGCTAGAAGCGGTGCCTATGGCGCCGTCACTAACGTTTCTATCGCTGGTGATATTCTTGACGGCTGGGGAAAACGGATTGCCGGGATCCGCCACAGCTTCGCCGAGACCCTGGTACCAGGCTCCCCAAGCTGCCATGACCGCCGCCTGCTCCTCTTCGGTCTCAGGCATGCCGCCACCGGTATAAACTAGTACAAATTTGCCCATTGTATGTCTCCTTTGGAATATATTGAATAGAATACTGGTAAAGCTCAATATAGAATAGTACGTTTGTTCTATATCGAAAACAATATGATGGTAATTTTAACAGAATACTAATCCGACAGGTTATGGTGTCTCTGCAAAACCGTAAGATCGATCCTGGCCGGCCTGTCTGAATAGTAGGATAGGTTATGAGTGGGAGCCGGGAAAATCTGATGAGTAGTCGCTGGCAAGATGGCCTACCTCATCCGATCGCATTCGTTTTTTCGGGCGGAGCGGGGTTGGGAGCGATTCAAGTGGGTATGTTACAAGCGCTAGCGACCGTCAAGTTGCAGCCAGATATAGTCGTCGGTACGTCGGCTGGGGCTCTCAATGGAGCCATGGTGGCGCAGCAGGGTCTGGATCGGGCTGTGGAGACACTAACAGCGCTGTGGAAAAGCTTTACTCGCGAGGATATTTTTCCTGGTGGTCGTTTGGCGCAGGCACGGCAACTGTTGGCCACACGCAACAGCCTTTTTCCCAACAATCAGCTTTCTGAATTAATGTGTCGCATGATGGATGTTTCTGATATTGAGGAGCTTCAGCTACCCTTTGGCGCTTTGGCTACGGAACTGGATACCTTTCATGGAGCTTTGTTTACGTCGGGCGATTTGCGGCTGGCGCTGCTGGCCAGCGCGGCAATTCCAGGGGTTTTTCCGCCGGTCGAGATCAATGGCAAGATGTACGTGGATGGGGCGTTGACTGCCCACGTGCCGCTGCGGGCGGCGATGGCCATGGGCGCGGCCTCGCTGGTTGTTCTGGATGCTGGAGAAATTTGTCATCATCGCCGGACACCACGCCACGTGGCGGACATGTTTTTGGCCACGATGCAGGTGGCAATGAGGCAGCGCGTGCAGGTGGAAGCGCCGGTTGTTGCGCAACAGCTTCCGGTGCTTTATTTGCCAACGCCATGTCCGATTTCAACGTCAACACTGGATTTTAGTGAGAGCGAACGTTTGATGAGGGAAGCGGCACAGATGGCGCTAGGTTTCCTGGAAACGGCCGTCGTGCCCACTCCAGGAAACATGTGTGGCGCTCCACATTTCCATGACGACGAACCGATGCTGCAATTGTTAGAAATGATTTCAGCCTAAAGCTTAGTTGCGGGGAAGGGCGCCTTCTGGTCAAACCGTCAAAATTGGGGCAGAATAGTTGCCCTGGATTTATTGCATCTTTACCTGGAATATGCTTTGTATTATTCCCGTAATGATGGTGAATCTGGTTACCATTGGCGATATTCTACCACGTTAGAAGTGGTGTTGCCCTAGTAAGGAGTTGGAAATGAAGACGTTTAAGAAAATAGTGGCCTGGGTAGCCGCTATTGTCTCAATCATCGGCATGGTGATTGCTGTGGCCGGAATCTTTGGCAGTTGGGTGCTTTATTCGAATGTGACGAATGTCACGTTGAGTCTCTTGACCGCAGGCGACAACGTCGTGATGGCTGCTAGTAATGGGGTCAATCGCCTTGATGAGCGGCTGGATGTTTCCCAGCAGCGCATCGATACGGTTGATGATAAGGTCATCTCATTGGGTGAGGAACTTGAAGACACGAGTTTGTTGGGCACGGCCATTGCCAACACCATCGGCGACGATCTTATCCCGATACTCGAGGCTGTGGGAGACACGGCGGCCATGATCCGTGATACGGCTACGGCCGTAGATGATGCCATTCAAGCGATCAACGATATTCCATTTGTCTCGCTGGACGGCATTTTCGCCGAAGCCAACATTTTTGCGGAAATTGCGGATAGCATCACGGCCATTGAGACGAGTATTGAGGAGACTCAAAAAGAGGTTCAGGAGCGGCGCGAAGACCGGATCGAAGATATGGTCGACAGGGTTACCGGTAAGACGGATGAGTGGCGCGGCAAAGTGACGGGTGTACAGAATAAATTGGGCGAAGCGGACGCTGCCCTGGCAGATTCTTCGGATAATTTGGCGGCGTTGAAAATCTCGTTGCCGCGGACATTTATGTTGATCACCATTGCTGTAAATTTACTGTTTCTCCTGATTGGCATCGCCTTTTTGAGCTTGTTTTTCCACGGTTTTTCGTACATCAGGAACCCTGAGCAAAGCCTGAATGAACTCCTGCTATAAGTAACGTGCAGTGAAATTTGCGCTCGTTTCGCGCATTCCAGCGAACGCCCTCCTCTTGGCGAGGATTCGCGGCAACTGGTCTATGACAGCTTGATCGATCTCGGCGGAGCATCGCGCTAGATGCTCCGCCCCTGGCCAGGTGGCCCATTAGCCAGGAAATCAGAGAAGCTGGATGCGTAGATGCAGTGCAATTCTACGTCACAATTGATCGGCGGCGCTGATGATCTCCACCAGACTGGGTCCTTCGTAACCAAAAGCTTGTTCCAGCGCAGCCCTTAATGCTTCGGCCTTTTCCACGCGAATTCCTAAGCCACCACAATTCTCCGCAAAGCGGGCAAAGTTAGGGTTGTGTAGGCCAGTTTGCCAGACATGGAAATTAGCACCGCGCTGTTCACGGCTGATCTTGGCCAGCTCGAAATTATTGAGCAGAACGAGGGTGATGTTCATGCCGTACTTAACGGCCGTGGTGAATTCCGCCATGTATTGCCCGAAGCCGCCATCCCCGGCCACGGCGATGATTTTACGATCAGGTGCGGCGGCCCAGGCTCCCATGGCCGCCGGATAGGCAAAGCCAATTGAGCCAAGATAACCGGACATCAATACATGCTGCCTTTTTGATTCAAAATACATGCCAAAGGAGTAGGCGTTGTTGCCCACATCCACGGTGATGACAGCATTTTCCGGTGTAACATCACTCATCACCTGAAAGATATAGGCATTAGGGATAGGGTCATTGTGGCGAACTATATTTGCTCGTTTCTGCTTTTCGCTGCGCCAATTGTGCCATAGCCTGGCTATATACTCTCGCCGCTCTGGATGGGAGCGTTGAGCAATATTTTCTGTCAAGAGCTTCAATGTCACTCCGATTTCGCCCCATAGCGGCAGCGTAACTTCGTGAAATTTGCCTAACATCATGCGGTCAAAATCAATCTGGATGACCGGACGTTTGGTCGTTATGCTGGTATGGTTGCTAAAACTGGCACCAAGAACGAGCAGCAAGTCGGAACGCATCATCGCCGCTCCGGCAACTGGTGTGCCGCTGCGCCCTAAGACACCACAAGCCAACGGATGGCTGTCAGGAACAGTGCCCTTGGCCTTGAAGGTGGTGATGATTGGCGCATCTAGTTTTTCGGCCAGGGCTATTACTTCACCGGCAAACGGCCGTGCACCATTACCAATGATAATCCCTGGCCGCTCCGCCTGCTCGCACATGGCCATTGCTTTCTCCAAATCGGCCATCGGTGGCGTTATTTGAGGATTGGCGACACGGCCGGCCAATGGCCTTGGCTTTGGATTCTCAACGGCGGGTATTGTCTGAACTTCATCGGGGAAAATAAGATGCCCAACATCGCGCTTAACGATAGCGTGTTTAAGCGCCAGAGCCATTAGCTCGGTTGCGTTTTCGCGGCGTAATACCGTCTGACTCCAGGCGGCAACTGCCTCAAAGGCTTTGTCTAAGGGCACTTCCTGGAACGCGCCAGGCCCCAAAACCTGAGTGTTGACCTGGCCGGTCAGGGCCAGAATGGGAACACGATCCACCTGGGCATCCCACAGGCCGGTTAATAGATTGGTGGCTCCTGGACCGGCGATAGAAAAACAGGCGGCAGGACGGCCGGTCAGCTTAGCGTAACCGCCGGCGGCAAAGGCGGCAGCCCCTTCGTGCCGGATGCCGAAATAACGTAGACGCCCTGCTTTCGCCGCATTATAGAATGCATCCGCCAGGCCCAAATTGGAATGTCCCACCATGCCAAAGACGGTGTCCACGCCCCAATCGGTCATCACCTCCACCATCTGATCCATCAGGGTAATTTTGTGCACAAATTGCGGCACCCCGACATAGAGACCATCTTCCCTTTCTTCGACGGCATAAGCGATTGCGGCTTCCTCATCGTAGCCGGAGGGAGGGGTGCCGCTACAGGGGTTGTACTCCCAACCGTGCCATGGGCAAACGACGTAGCCGTTTTCCAAAAACCCATCGCCTAACGGCCCCCCTTGATGGGGGCAACGATTGTCAATCGCGCAATACCCCTCTGCGGTTCGGGTAAGGCACACCGTGTAGTGGTCTACATGCAACGTCGTGATGCGGCCAACCTTTAGCATATCTATATCCCCGACGCGGAACCATTCGATCTTGTCATGCGCGTTTTGTTCCATGGAAACC
>JAACFF010000078.1 GCA_009937635.1 Chloroflexota bacterium | reverse complement strand
AAATCGCGCTATTCGCCTGTTACAAGAAGGCTCCTAATCTAAGGCTAATATGGAAGAACCAAATTTCTCAAGGAATAATTCAAAAAGTAATACGCTCGTCGTTATCTTTGGAGTTGCCATTGTTCTGGCTCTTCTGGCGGTGGCATCCATGGTCGGTTTTATGCTGGGCCGCACAAGCGCACCGCCAGAGATTGTGTATGAGACTTCCACCGAGACTGTTACTGTTATAGAGGTTGAGGAAGTGACGCGCGAAGTTTTGGTTGTCGTTACGTCCGCGCCAATTGTTAGTACGCCAACGACTGAATTGGTTGCCCCTGAGGATAGTCCGATTGCGATTGAAACAGTCGTGCCGGCTGAAGCCACAACCACGAGCCCTGCGCTATCGGGGGAAGCCGGTAGTGACAACATACCTGAAGTTGTTATGGACTTCGCCACATTTAATGAAGTATGGGGTCTAATCGAGAATGAGTTTGACGGCGAGTTGCCGGAGGAAAAAAAACGACTATACGCGGCAATCTCAGGCTCCCTAGAAACGTTGGACGATCAATATACGCGCTTTATTCGACCGGATGTAGCGGAACGGATGCGGGATGATTTAGACGGTTCAGTTTCTGGTATTGGGGCCTTCGTACATGAGAACGACGACGGCTTACTAGAGATTTCGCGTCCCATAGATGGTCAACCTGCGGATATTGCAGGGCTGATGGCTGGGGATGTGATTATAGCGGTCGACGGCGAGACAGCAATTAACAGAGATTTTGACGAAGTGCTGCTAAGAATACGCGGTCCTGAGGGGACCTTAGTAACTTTGACTGTTGCCAGGGAGGGTGAGGATGAGCCCCTCGAGTTTGCCATCGTGCGCGCCGTATTCGAAGTGCCTGTAGTGGAGGTGGAAATCCTCAGTGTTGATGACAAACAAATCGGTTATCTGCGTTTAACTAGATTTACGAGCAATGCTGAAACGGCCGTCCTCGATGCCCTCAACGGCATTCTGTCTGAGAATCCGGAAGGGCTCATCTTTGACCTTCGTGATAATGGGGGCGGTTTCCTGGATCAAGCCGTGGCTGTCGCGGATGTGTTTTTACCAGAAGGAGTTGTTCTGTATGAACGTGGCAGTAGAGGCATTAATAAAACGTTTGATGCGGACAATGGAGATGTAGCGGAACAAATACCATTGGCAGTTTTGGTTAATGCAGGAAGTGCCAGTGCATCTGAAATTGTGGCTGGAGCCATCCAAGACCACGATCGTGGTACCATTATCGGCGAACCCACTTTTGGTAAGGGCTCAGTACAACTAATCCACGCGTTATCCGATGGGTCAGAATTGCGGGTTACGATTGCCCGTTGGTATACGCCTGACAATAGATCAATCAGTGATGGCGGTGTTTTACCGGACATTGAGGTACCGACGCCCTTGGACCTGGGTGGTGAAAATGATTCACAATTGCAACGGGCTATCGAATTCTTGCTAGATGGGTGACACAAGCGGATTATTGGCATAGATTGAGTTAAAATAATTTTGCATTGTCACGACATCCACTAACAATACGCTATGGCAAAAGCATCAGGTATCAAGATAATCACCAAAAACCGAAGGGCTTCGTTCGACTTCCATCTTCTTGATCGTTTCGAGGCTGGACTTGTGCTTACAGGCACAGAAATCAAGTCTGTGCGGGCCTATCAGGTTAGCCTTCGCCGAAGTTTCGTGCAAGGTCGAGATGAAGAACTGTGGTTGTTTGATGCGAATATAGCGCCCTATGTGCATGGCAACCGGGAGAATCACGAGCCGACACGCCCGCGAAAGTTACTACTCCACCGGCGTGAGATCAATAAGATCTTGGAAGCTTTGGCACAGAAAGGTTTGACGGTCGTACCAACCAGGCTTTATCTTAAAGATGGTCTGGCAAAAGTAGAAATTGCGTTGGCACGTGGTAAGGCCGGGCGTGACAAGCGTGCCGACTTGGCCAAGCGGGACGCGCAGCGTCAAGTCGAACGCGCTTTGCGCGAAAAGTATCGCTAAGTTGGCGTCGAATCGTCCACCGACCCCTTAAAGAATAACAGCAAGCTAAGCAGAAACACAAGACTCAGAAGCAATATCTGCACTACAAGCGTGGAGTCCAGTGAGTCCCTTTGTAGGGACCTCTTGGCGTTTTTCGGCGCGGGAAATGCTTTTACTGCAATCTCAGAATCTGCGCCTGGGACAAACTCCGGCGTAGCAAGAGAGGCGTCATCCTGTTTCTGATCTAACAGAAAATCCACGAGGGCGTCAATCTGCTGCGGCAGAAGCCTGGATTCGTAATCGCGCGGCATGATATTTGCTAAGCAAGGACCGTTAGGGCACTGGGCCGCCAGGATCGCGTTAGGATCAACAATGGCCTGCTGGATGTATTCCTCAGCGGATAACCCTTGAGGATTTTCTTCGGCGACCAGGCCGATATTACTTAAATCGGGTCCGACTTTATGCCCTTCACCCAGAGACCCAATCTGATGACATGAACCACAACCGGCATTTAAAATGATCTCTTCAACACTGTCACCGTCAATAGGACGAGGCGTTGCTGTTGGAGCGGGGGTCGAGGTTGGTGTGGGGGATGTGGCAGGTTCAGGAGTAGGCTGTACGGTCGCCAGCTCTTCAAGCGTAGGTTGTTGCAGATCTCCAGATGGCTCTGCGCGCAATATCGCTTCACAAGGTGAGAAAGCAGGTTCTGGATCTGGTTGACACCAGTATGGCCCGCCCTTCTTTGTATTTAGCAAAGGCACGAACCAAAGTACGATGTTTTCGCCGGATAGGGGATCACCGTTTATCCATTGTCGTGGAGGGATGTAGGTGTCACCTGGTCCAGTGGTGATTAACCCTTCACCTTCGTTTTCGTTAAACTGTAACAAGAAAAGATATCCTTCGTCGAGTCGCAAAGGATCCGTGCGTTCCATTAGCCAGCGTAAGTGAAGATCCTCGTCAAAAGTCGCGAGCTTGAAGCCATCGGGTGACAGGTCTTCGACGACGGGGTACGTTTCAAATTCGGTAACCGATTCACTCCACGATGTACCCTCCCAGAACCATACGCCGTCATTTTCAGGACCATCTAGGTCGAGGTCTATGCGCCAGAAGGGTCTATAAACAGAAAGGTCATCACATCCTGGGCCATGGGATACGAAACGGAATTCAAGACGGCCGTCGTCATATAAACGAACAACCTGCTCATAGCGGTAACAACAGATACAGTTGGGCCAATTTGTAAACTCAGTAAACAGTTGGCGCACCTCAAAACCATCTCCAAGGTCTTCTACCTGGGTGTCACCGAATGGGGGTACCGAAGCGTTGAAGCCAATCTCGTCACGGTAACCTCCTGGCCAACTTGGATACCATGCCTCTACCTGGCCGATCTTGGCGCTAGAAAAAATGAGTTGCCCGTCGTAGTATGCATCCCGGAAGTTAACTCCATCATTGGCTGTCATTTCCCAACACACTTCCCAGCCGTTCTGCTCATGGCAACCATCAGTGAAAGCGTTGCGCTGGGCGACGGGTTTGGCGGCTTCGCGATCAGGCCGGCCACGTGTGTAAAACGTGCGAGCAACCTGATCTCTCTGCAAGTTCACAAAAACGTGGAAGATACGCCCGCTGCCATTGGGATCGTGGAAGGTAAGATCCACACACCATTCATCCGAGCAAAGATCGTCCATCAGCCAGCCAGACATTGGCACCATAGCTGGATCTGCCTCACCAATGTTTCCAAGTATCGATCGCACCTGTTCGTCTTGTGCAGCAATTGATAAGGCCCTGGGCAAGATATGCGTACTACCTGCCGGACGCGCTTCTTTGTTTGTCCAGTGCCCGACAACCTCGGTACGATCTAGGTTCACAATAGCCTCAACCGTGCCACCGGGACCATAGTTGTAAAATGTAGCATGGGCACAGTTTTCTCCGTTGCATCCCTCATCTTGCCAGTAACGAGACTCACCAAAACTTAAGCGCACAGCATTTACAAATTCGAGCTCCGATCCGCCAGCAGCAGCAACCAGGTCTGGTTCAGAAAGGGCGATCTGTTTCACTGTCATGGCGTCGAGGGCAGGCGCGGCCATCATGTTGAGGTCCAGCATCTGTTTGCTCTTGGCCACGGCAACTGCCACGTTACCTTGATTGCTACTACTGTCCCAGATCAAGGCGAGACAAAGTAATAGAAGATTAACGACTATGAGCTTTAAGATAGAACGTTGCCGATTATTAAACCGAACCACAGGAAGGACTCCTTTGTGTTCTTATTCACAAGCGCCGAAATTATAGCTCAGCGGTTGAGACCTGGCAGGTTAATGAGCGAAGTCACGGTATTGGTCATCGTCGTGCAAAGGCTTAAAGCAGGCAGCAAATCCAAATTTGCGAAAGTCGACGAGCGGATCTACACTATCCTTATGGAACCAATTACTCTCCTCAAGGAAAAGAAAATCATATTAGGCGTGACGGGGTCAATCGCTGTGTACAAGGCTGTCGATCTGGCCTCGAAGCTTACCCAGGCGGGTGCACATGTTGATGTAATCATGAGTGACGCAGCAAGGCGTTTTGTGGCACCGCTCTCATTCCGTTCGGTAACGGGGAGGTCTGTGTTTGACGATATGTGGACCTTGGAAGATCATGTTCGGCATGTGGCCCTGGGCGAAACGGCCGATATGATGCTTCTTGCTCCGGCTACCGCGAATACCATGGCTAAGATGGCCTATGGGCTAGCTGACAATTTATTGACCGTGACGGCTTTGGCCGCACGTTGCCCGATTATGGTAGCGCCAGCTATGGATGGGGGAATGTATGAGCACGCAGCGACGCAGGATAATGTATCCCGGCTGGTGGAGCGTGGCATTCGTCTGGCTGGTCCAACGACAGGGCGAATGGCGTCTGGTTTGGAAGGGTGGGGGCGCATGTGTGAACCGGCCGAATTGTTGGCCCATGTAAGGCTCCTTTTAGCAGAGCGCGGGCTCTTGGCCGGCCGCCACGTGGTAGTAACAACTGGACCTACGCGCGAGGCTTTAGATCCAGTACGATTTATTAGTAATCGCTCCACCGGTAAGCAGGGTTTAGCAGTAGCGCAAGCTGCGCTAGATGCTGGGGCACAGGTGACACTTATCGCTGGACCTGTCAATGAGGCGATCCCATTGGGTGTCATGCATGTTCCCGTACAAACCACGACAGAGATGGGAGACGCAACTTTAAATGCAGTTGAAAGCGCTGATGCCTTGTTTATGGTGGCTGCCGTCGCTGATTTTAGACCAGGTAACCAATCCGAAAAGAAGATCAAGAAAGGGGAAACTGACGAATGGGGATTGGCTATTGGTCTGGAGCCGACGTTGGATGTGTTAACGGCGGTAAGGACACACCGCGAGAAGACGGGATATCCACGCGTTGCTCTAGGCTTTGCTGCAGAAACACACAACGCGTATGAGTATGGTCGTGACAAACTATTACGGAAGGGGCTGAACTTTATCGCTGTAAATGATGTTCTTGCGGATGGGGCTGGATTTGCTGTCGATACCAACCGGGTACTGTTGCTTAGTTCGGCCGGAGTTGTAGAGGAAATGCCGCTGTTGAGTAAAACGGCTGTTGCCGAGAGATTGGTGGCACATGTGGCAAAAGCGCTGAACAATACCTGAGTGTGAATCGGAATAGCCCCTACAAAGGAAGGGGGTGCGGGCTAAGTCTGATGCATAGTTAGAAAGGGGTGCTGCTATGTTCAAACATATATTGCTTCCACTTGATGGATCTGACCTGGCTGAGGCTGCTCTTGCGGCGAGCGTGGAGTTGGCAACTTGTTTTGATGGCCAAATAACTCTGTTGCGCGTGGTTCAACCGGCGCTTATAACGGCAAGTATGGGTGGTTCAGTGTACCTTGATATGCTGGACGATCTTGAAAACCATGCATCTGAGGAAGCGTACACTTACCTCAGGTCGTTGCAGGCTTCTTTACAGCGTAGAGGTCTCAAGGTACAAATCGAGGTGACTGTGGGTAGTGCGGTGGCTGAAAAGATACTTGAGATAGCGGTAAGTAGTAACCAAGACACAATCGTTATGAGCACACACGGCCGTGGAGGTATCAGCCGTTGGGTATTTGGCAGCGTGGCCGACAAGGTGTTGCGCCAATCGCCAGTCCCGGTAGTTCTCATCCGTGCCCATGATGGAGATATGTAATTCCAATCAAGTGTGTCATAAGGATCGTTCGCCCATAATTAGAGGATTAACTTAAAGAAGGCGGTATTGCGATTTAAGGAAATGCGACTACAGGCGCAACATCATATGAATTTCGCCATCGGAATGATCATATTCGACGAAACCGCACTGTTGATAAAAGCGAATGGCGTCGAACCAGTCATCGTTGGTTTCCACAACGACTTGTCTATACCCGTAGTAACGCGCCAACTTGAGTAGATGATCAGTAATTAGTCGCCCGATACCCTGGCGTCGGTGTGACACGCCCACGGATACACGCACGATGCGCCCTATTTGTTCTGCTTCGACAATAAGGGCTCCTGTCCCTACCAGGATTCCGTCCGATTCAGCGACCAAAAAAGCACATCCGGGCCGTGTGTAATTATCCAGGATATTATTTAGGTCAGAGTTAAGTTCTGGATTAAAACTAGGGAAGTGTTCGGATAGACCGGCTAGGATCAGCTCCTGCGCACGCTCCTGGTCGGCAGGAAAAAAGGGCCGGATCGTTATTTCTCCCCCCATCCCCTATCTCCCGTTTCGCTGCGCCAAGTGGTATTTCCTTGAGTTAAGAGTCACGATCGGACTCTTAGGGCGAATCCCCCAGTACGACAGAATGCAGTTTCTCTTGTGATGACAATATATGGCGCTTCATCTGCGCCGCGGCCTGTTCACCATCACCGGACTTCAAGCTCTCCCAGATTAGTCGATGATCGTCAATCGTGCGCTGGAAACCGCCCATTTCTGGTAAAAAGTAATACCATAGGCGTTCGTTAAGCGTTAAGAGAACCGTAATGGCATCGTGTAAGAAGCGATTATCAGCGGCTTCATAGATGATTTCGTGGAATGTTTCATCAAGGTGAATGAGGCTGTTATAATTTACTTCGCCCACCGTCGTAGGTTCTACTACGAGCTGCTCCATTCGCTTCCAATGCTCCTGGGTGCCGCGTGAAGCGGCCAGGCGCGTTGCTAGAGTTTCTAAATCTAACCGTACCTCTAGTAGACGCTGCAAGTCGTTGACGCCAATATTCGTAACAAACATGCCGCGCCTGGGTACTATACTCACCAGACTCTCCAGGGCGAGTCGCTTCAAAGCCTCCCGGATAGGCGTGCGACCCATTTTCAGCGCCTCTTGAAGCTCTGCTTCATCAATCACCGAGCCTGGAGGCAGTTCCAGGGTGACGATCATTTGCTTAATCTTTTTGTACGCCCGGTGGCTAAGAGGAATGGGTCTAGTCATGATTGGACTCCATCAAAATCCCTGTCTGCCAAGATTAGTGATATATCAAGAATATATTGCTAGAGACCAACGATATCACAGGGTGAGAGGATCTGCAAGGAATTGGAGCAAGCCTCGCGGCACCAAATTATGCTGGAGGCTTGCACCAGAAAGGATCGATTTAGAATAGCCCGATAATGCGGCCGTCTTCGTCAATGTCAACATTCATGTAGGCTGGTTTACTTCCCAAACCGGGCATTGTACGCATCGCGCCCAAAAGAGGATAAATGAAACCTGCGCCGACGGAAGCGCGTGCCTCACGCACACTAAGGGTATAACCGGAGGGCGCATTTTTGAGGTTGGGATCGTGGCTTATGCTTAAATGGGTTTTTGCCATGCAGATGGGAAGATCGCCAAAGCCATTGGCCTCGTAGAACTTGATTTGGCGTTCAGCAAGTGGTTCGAAGACGACTTCACCTGCCTGGTAGATCTCTTTGGCGATAATCTGGATCTTTTCCTTGATCGGCATATCGAGTGGATACAGGAATTTGAATTCGGATGGTTTTTCACAAGCGGCCACTACAGCTTCCGCCATTTCTACTGCTCCGTCGCCACCGTTGGTCCAATGGTCGGTCATCACGGCTGTTTCCGCTCCGGCTTCAATCGCAGCCTCGCGTATCAGATCTACTTCTGCCAATGTATCTTCGGTAAATTTGTTAACTGCGACAACCACGGGAACACCAAAGCGCCGGGCGTTGCGAATGTGAACACGGAGATTGTCCAATCCGGCCGCTAAGAGTTCCAGGTTCTCTTCTTTATAGGCTTGATTGAGCGGTCTGCCAGGAATGACGCGCGGACCGCCGCCATGCATTTTCAGGGCACGGATCGTGGCTACGAGTACAACTGCATCGGGCACAAGCTCTGAATATCGGCATTTGATATTCATGAATTTTTCCATGCCGATATCGGCTCCGAAACCGGACTCGGTCACCACATAGTCGCCTAGCCGAAGCGCAACCTGATCGGCCAGGATGGATGAATTGCCATGAGCGATGTTGGCAAAAGGACCAGCGTGCACAAAAGCCGGCTGGCCTTCTAACGTTTGCATCAGGTTGGGATGTAACGCGTCTTTCATGAGCACAGTTACGGCCCCGGCTACTTGCAAGTCTTCAAGGGTGATGGGCTTGCGTGCGTTGCTGCTACCGATAACGATACGTCCGACTCTCTTACGAAGATCATTCAATGCTGACTTGAAGTCATGGCCACTGACTAAGGCCAGTATGGCCATAATCTCACTGGCCACGGTGATGTCAAAGCCGGCTTCTCGAGGACGGCCGTCCCATTTGCCGCCAAGGCCACTGATTATGTTGCGCAGAGAGCGATCGTTAACATCCATAACCCTGTTCCAGGTAATGGAGTAGGGATCAATATCCAGGCGTTCAAGGCCCATGTCAGACAACTGGTCGTCGCTGAGGCGGCTCTCATGGAATATGCGGGCGTCGATTGCAGCACTGACAAGGTTGTGTGCGGCGGTGATAGCATGTATGTCACCAGTCAGATGGAGGTTAAAATCCTCCATAGGAATCACTTGGCTGTAGCCACCCCCAGCAGCGCCGCCTTTGATTCCAAAGGTTGGTCCCATGCTCGGCTGACGAATGCAGGCGATTGAATTCTTGCCTATCACGCCCAGGCCTTGCACCAAACCGATTCCAGTGGTGGTTTTTCCTTCGCCTAGTGGCGTAGGAGTAATAGCGGTTACGTCGATATATTTTCCGCGGGGGCGATCAGCGAGTTTGGACAAAACATCTAAATGGACTTTGGCTTTATTAGGCCCAAAGAGGATCAGGTCTTCTTCATCCAGACCTAAATCAGACGCGATTTCTTTAATGGGCTTAACTGTTGCCGCCTGGGCAATGTCCAGGTCGGAGGGTACGGGTAACAAACGTTTATGGGAACTCATGGTTTCTCCTGTGCCTAACTAGAAAATGGTCTTGCTGCTTCAAATTAAATGACTGCAAATGGTCGCTCTCTGTACAAGCCTTTCTGAGATGTTCTGAATGGTCTTGGGAACAGATAGTGCCACGAGGAAGCCTTATAGATTATACAGGTGCGGCAAGTACCAGGAATTTTACTTACGCTTGCCACTGGATGCAACCAGTGGCGAGTTAAGTTTCAAGAGGTCGAATGACTAATACAACTTTCCTGGTACCGTAGAGAATCTTCTCGGTCACGCTACCATATACCCAGCGACGTAACCCTGTCCGGCCATGTGTGGTCATGGCGATCAGGTCTACTTCTTGAGCGGCCGCATAGTCAAGAATACTGGACGCGATCTGCCCAAAGATCACTCTAGCGCTCATTATTACCCTGTCGGTTTCTTGTATGGCGATCAAATCGCCGAGGTGCCTTTCAGCTTGTATCGCTGGCATTTCCTCATTACGAGGGTTGGCTAGAGACTCGGATCCATCTGGCGATGTCGTTTTGCTGGACTGAACTTCAGGTCCAGTCATAACACGTAATAATGTCACTTTACTGCCAAACACTTTTGCGAAAGCAAGTCCAGGTTCTAGCGCCTGTTCTGCCAGTAGTGAGCCATCAAGTGTTATGAGAATATGCTTAATCGGAGACACCTTGTGGATAATCAATATAGGACATGGTGCATGGCTTAATACCCTTGAAGTAACACTACCGAAAACCCAGCGAGAAAGGCCTGTACGTCCATGGGTGGACATGACGATCAATTCTACTTGTTCGGCCAGGGCCGTGTCGATGATTGCTCCGGCACGATCGCCTTCTCCCAAGATTGTTCGTACGGAAAGTCGAGGACGAATGCTGGCCTCGCGCAGTCTCTGTAGATAGGCGTTTGAAGCATGGTGAACTAGTGCTGAGGATTCTGGAAATCGAATTGGATCTTGGGCTGTTTTGACATGCGCGTGTGAATCTGCATCTGTGAGGACACGCATGAGAATTAGTTCGCCAACTGCCGCTTGTGCTAGGCGAAGCGCCGGTTCAAGGGCCTGTTCAGCCAGCGGAGAACCATCTAGTGGAACAAGGATTTTTCTAAACATGTCAGTGGGCTTGTTATACTCTGGCAAGGATTGGTGAGCCAGTCCATTCGAGACTTCGCGAAACCTATTTCTCTGCTGCTATTCTCACCGCATGGCCGTAATGCTGTTATATAACCATCACCTTTCCCAATTCGAACCCACGACGTAAGACAAGAAAATTGCCTTCTAGCAAATCGACCTTATTTGCTGGCAGGTGATCCTTCAAAGCTTGTTCAAGTGCCTCCAGAGGTAAAATCGGCCGTTGGGCCAACATAGCCCCTAAGACGGCCATGTTCATCATCTTTGATGAACCGAACTCCTCCGCAATATCATTTGCAGGGATGTACAAGGATGCTATGTCTGTACGGGAAGATTTTTCGTCGACGATGGAACTGTTTACGACTAACAGCCCTCCTGGAAGAATCAGGGATTCGTATTTCTCAAAGGATGGCCCGTTGAAGACGATGG
Source organism: Chloroflexota bacterium (assembly GCA_009937635.1). Classification (GTDB taxonomy): domain Bacteria; phylum Chloroflexota; class Anaerolineae; order Promineifilales; family Promineifilaceae; genus JAACFF01. Next base: position 8,921 of record JAACFF010000078.1, on the reverse strand, counting down.
CGATGTCAGGACGTGCTACTACGGGAGCACCTACCGGTTCATCACTTATTATGACTGTGCAGTGTGCTGTACCGCCGCGCATTTCGGGACCGTATGATGGGAACCAGGTTACATGGTAGCCACTATCCATGCCGGCGTAAGCTAGCAACTGCCCAGCAAAGAGCGCCCCTTGACCCCCGAAACCAGATGCGATAATTGATGTTTCCATATGTTTTGCTCCGTTATTGTAATGCCAAATGCAGAGAATTAAGCAAACGTCATTTCAGGCGACTCTCTTTTATTGAGTTCTGCTTGAACTACCTGGCCTAAGCGACGGATGCCCAGTTCAATCATCTCGGGCTTAGCGTTCGAGAAGTTTAGCCGGAAGGTGTTATGACCGGTGCCATCTGGATAAAAAGCGGATCCTGGCACGTAAGCAACCTTGTTCTCGACTGCTTTGGGCATAAGCGCTAGTGTGTCTATTTCCTGGGGTAGAGTAGCCCATAAAAATAGCCCACCCTGCGGATGTGTCCAATGGGTCCCAGGTGGGAAATATTGTTCCAGCGCATCGAGCATAACCTGTCGCCGCTCGTCATACACCCGGCGGATTAAGTGTACGTGGTTCTTGAAGAAGTCACCTTTGAGTACTTCGTAGGCAGTCATCTGCACAAAGCTACTGGTGTGCAAGTCCATCCCTTGTTTAGCCATTACGCAACGGTTAATTACTTCCGATGGCGCGACTATCCAAGCCAGACGCAGACCAGGGGCCAAAGTTTTAGAGAAGGTGCTGATATAGATGACGTTCCCGCGCATGAATCCGTGACCGTTGCTGAATTCAGGCTGTCCTTCTTGTCTTTGCGCATCGAGGACTACCAGCGGGGGAATGTGTTCGCCTTCGTAGCGTAATTCTCCGTAGGGATCGTCTTCGACGATAGGTATGCCGTAGCGGTCGGCTGTTTCGATCAGCTCCAAACGCCTTTCCAAAGAGAGTGTTACGCCGCCTGGATTTTGGAAATTGGGCAGGATATACATGAACTTAGGACCACCGCAAAGGGCTTCTTCCAAATACTCTGTCTGCAACCCATCATTATCGATCGGAATGCTCGTATACTCGGCCTGATAGGCACGCCATGCCTGCAGAGCCCCCAAGTAGGTCGGCTTTTCAGTAAGAATCAAGTCTCCAGGATTGATCATGACTTTACCGATCAGGTCTAAAGCCTGTTGAGAACCGCTGGTGATCAAAATATTGTCAACGTTGGCGTTGATCCCATAAGCAGCCATGTGGTCAACGATCCAGCGGCGAAGGGGCAAATACCCTTCGGTTGCGCTGTATTGAAGCGCCTGGCTGCCATGTTTTCGTAAGACGCGACAGGAGGCCTCTTCAAAGGCCTTCACGGGAAAGACGTCCGGGGCAGGAAGCCCACCGGCGAAAGATATGATCTCCGGATCTTGGGTTATCTTAAGTAGTTCGCGAATGAGCGAACTGCCCATATTTTGCATCCGTAGTGCGTAGCGCTGGTTCCATGGAGTAGTCATCATCATCTCCTTTATCTGTGCTTGCCACGTTGTGTCCGGCCGGCCAATTCCTGTGCAACTTTGTAATCACCCAAAGGGAAGTAGGGAATCATGTTGTCACGGACCCAGTCGCATGATTCAATCGGAGTCATGTGCCAATTGGTGGGGCAGGTGGACAGTAGTTCGACGATGCTGAAACCAAGACCCATCATCTGCGCCTCAAAAGCGGTCTTGATCGCCTTCTTGGCCTGAATAATATGTCGGGCGTCATGTAAGCTGCGGCGAGCGGAATAGACCGTGCCATCTATCCCCGCCAACATTTCGGCCATACGAATGGGGTAACCGGTCTGTCCCAGATCGCGGCCAAACGGAGAAGAACGTGTCTTTTGACCAATCAGAGTTGTTGGGGCCATCTGGCCTCCGGTCATACCATATATGGCATTGTTCAGGAAGACAATGGTTATTTTCTCGCCCCGCGCGGCAGCATGAATCGTTTCAGCGATACCAATGGAGGCCAAGTCACCATCACCCTGGTACGTGAAGACAATGTTTTCAGGATTGACACGCTTGATGCCAGTGGCCATCGCTGCCGCTCGACCATGTGCTGCTTCGCAAGAATCCACAGCGAAGTAGCGGTAGGAAAAGACAGAGCAACCCACTGAGGCGACTAGAATCGAACGTTGCCGAATGTCCAGCTCGTCGATGACCTCGGCCACCAGGCGATGTGCGATTCCGTGAGTACACCCGGGGCAATAGTGGGTTAGCGAACCGGTCAGGGCTTCCGGCCGTTGGTAAACTAACTTTTCACTTCGTTCGTCAACTAATGTGGCCATTGCTTCCCTCCAACTTGCCGGTCTGGATGTCCTCAAAAAGAACGGAAACCTCGTGCTCAATTTCATCGGGTAAGGGAATGAAACCTCCCATACGGCCGTAGAAGCGAATTGGAATTTGGTTGCCGACAGCCTCGCGGACATCATGGACCATTTGTCCTGCATTCATCTCCACTACCAGAAATCCGCGTACTTTTTCGCCAATCTTTGCCAATTGTTTTCTTGGGAAAGGCCAAAGTGTGATAGGTCGTAGCAGGCCAACAGGAACACCTTTTTGGCGGAGGCGATTGACAACTGTATGTGCAACGCGCCCGGCAGTTCCAAAAGCGACCAGGACTATCTCGGCGTCATCTGTATCTTGCTCGGCGTAAATAACCTCGTTATTGAGTTGGATTTTGCGCAATTTGGCTTGAAGCTTCAAGTTATATCTTTCCAGTTTTTCCGCGCCGAGGTGGATAGATGATATAAGATTGGTGTCCCGACCTATTGCTCCAGTCAATGACCATTCAGGGCGTTTCTCGGGCAGCTCACGCATTGGTGGCAACGTAGCCGGTTCCATCATCTGGCCGATAGATCCATCGGCAACTACGAAAACCAACGTTCGGTACTTTTCCGCCAGGTCGAATGCTAGTACGGTCAGGTCAATGGTTTCTTGCACCGTTGAAGGTGCAAGAACTATGGGGTGAAAATCTCCATGACCGGCCGATTTGGTCATCTGATTATAGTCGCTTTGGCTAGGCTGGATATTGCCCAGACCGGGCCCGCCGCGCATGACGTCTACGATGACTACGGGCAGATCAGAAGCGGCGATGTAGCTAAAACCTTCTTGCATGAGGCTAATGCCAGGGCTGCTCGAAGAGGTCATCACCTTGGCACCAGCAGCGGCTGCGCCATATACCATGTTGATAGCCGCTACTTCGCTCTCTGCCTGCAAGAAAACGCGGTCCAATTCAACCATTCTCTTGGACATATGCTCAAGTGCTTCAGTTTGTGGTGTAATAGGATAACCGAAATAAGCTTCACAGCCAGCTCGAATGGCTGCTTCGGCGAATGCGATATTCCCTTTTAAGAGTTGTTTCGCCATTTCAGGCCACCTCCATTGCGTGCCGATGCAGCCGCGACGCTGGTAGGTTGCGATAAACTGTAATGGCGGCATCGGGGCACACCGTAGCACAAAGAGCACATCCGGTACAAAGGTGATCGGGGTCGAGCAAAGTAGCCGGCCTGTACCCTTTGGAATTCAGGTGGCTAGCCAGGCTGATCACCGCCGGCGGGCAAGCAGGGATACAAAGCTCACACCCTTTACACCGCATTTCGTTGATAACAATTCGTCCACTTGCCATACGTGGTTCCTCCGTCAATTGGGATTGGGAAATAGTTTGGGTATTCTGTAGGCACGGCCGTGAAACCGGCCATAGCAAGTTGCAGGAAACATTTCGACTGAGAGATCTGACCTGTTACATGGTTTACTTCGGTTTAGCGGTGGCACGGTTAGGAGCTCATCCCTGTGGTCTGAGAAGCAACCTGTGCTCAAACCATAACCTGTGACACCAAACTTAGTCCAATCTGGAAAACTGCCCGGATCTGCAAGGTAAGATGTTAATGTGCGAATATGTGGGGAAAATTTATTCTGACTCACCATTAGTATGCCAAAGACCGGAAACAGAACATAGTGACAAAAGACATCTCGTAGGGTGAAGAATGTCATGATCTTCCTGCAACACGTTAATAAATTAATAAAAGAGGTTTGAATTGACGAATAAAATTAACTGCATATAGTGCGACCGGCAGGCTGTATTTGGTTCGCAATCGGTTCTGTAGCGGCTTATTTCCTCTGATTGTTGTCTTGTGATTGCGAAAATCCGAAATAGTGACGGATGTCAGCCAATAAGGGTTACTTTATACACTGCCTTTTGCGTAGCAACTCTTTAAACTTGAATAAGATAACTTGCGAGAATTGCATCTCAGTCTGAAATGGACAGTGTGGTGTAAGTGAGGTTGAAGCATGGAATTTGGCGTTCCGAAGGAAGTTCGTGATTTACAGAGCGAGGCACGGGTAGGTTTGACACCGGCTGGCGCGAGAGGGCTGGTTCGAGTTGGTCATAAGGTTTATGTGGAAAAGATGGCTGGGCTCGGAGCCGGGTTCAGCGATGAGGAGTACCGAAACCAGGGTGCACAGATTGTATATTCGGCGGCAGAGGTGTACGGCCGATCTGATATCGTGGTCAAGGTGGCAAGGCCGACGCAGAAAGAACACCGTCTCTTCCGTCCTGGGCAGACGATTTTCTCGTTCTTGCATTTGCAGGTGGCTTCGCCTGACTTGTTTGAGGCACTAGAAGAGCGAGAGATAACGGCCGTAGCCTATGAGATGATCCGTGATAAAAAGGGACTTTTTCCGGTGCTGCTGCCTATGAGCCAAGTAGCTGGGCGGCTGGCGCCAATTATCGCCGGGCAGCTCCTAATGAATATTAACGGAGGACGGGGTACGTTGCTGAGTGGAATCCCTGGCGTGCCGCGTGGATCGGTGGTCATCCTTGGCGCCGGGGTACTGGGCAAGAATGCGGCTCGCGCTTTTTTAGGAATTGGCGCACAAGTGATCGTGATGGACGAGAATGTCCGCCAACTTGAATATGTGGATGATCTTCTTGATGGCCGTGTTACGACTATGATAAGCAGCAAGCACAACCTGGATCGCATCAGTGGGTTTACAGATGTGCTCGTAGGTGCAATCCAGCGTCCAGGCCGGCGCGCAGAACGGCTAATCTCACGCGAGATGGTACGTCGCATGCGGCCTGGATCCGTCATTCTTGACTTTTCTATCGACGACGGGGGATGTGTAGAAACCAGCAGGCCGACTACCTTGAGGGATCCCGTATTTGTGGCGGAGGAAGTGATCCATTACTGTGTGCCCAATACGCCAGCGGCAGTGGCTCGTTCCACCAGCTACGGTTTAACGAATGCATTGCTGCCATATTTGAAGGCTATCGGCGACTATGGTCTTTTGGGTTTTTTGGAGCGAGAACCGGGTTTTGCGCATGGAATAAATTTATATCAGGGAAATTTGTCTCATCCCGATTTAGCCTCTGCGTTAGGGCGAGAGTTAACGGCGAAAATTCCTTATGGAGATTTTTCATGAACTGGCAATCTCTTTATCGCAGCAAAATCACCAACGTGGATTCGGCCCTTGCCGGTATCCAGTCCAACGAGCGGATTTATCTTGGCGGTGGCGCAGCTGTTCCGAAGATATTGATCGACGGCCTGACTCGACGAGCTGATCAACTACGGGATGTGGAACTAACCCACATTCTGACATTCGCTGACGCACCCTATGCAGGGAAAGAATATGAACAATCGTTTCGAGTCAACGCCCTTTTCATTGGCAACAATGTACGACCGGCTGTGCAGGCGGGCAGAGCAGACTTCACCCCCATTTTCCTTTCTGAGATTCCGTCATTGTTCAGAGATGGAACCTTACCCTTGGATGTTGTGCTAATTTCTTTAACGCCACCTGACGAACATGGATTTTGTAGCTTTGGTGTTGAGGTTGGTACCACCAAGCCGGCTGCCGAGGAAGCAAGCACGATCATCGCCGAGATTAACCGGCAGATGCCGCGCACCCTAGGGGATAGCTTCATTCACGTCAGCCGCCTGAGCCACATTGTGGAGGTCGACTATGCGCTACCCGAGGTGCCACAGGGCGGAAGTAGTGATCTTCACCTGCGGGTTGGAGAGCTTATTGCGGAAATGATTCCCAACGGCGCTACTTTGCAAATGGGTATCGGCAGAATTCCGGATGCAGTGCTGCACAATCTGGGTAACCATCGCGACCTGGGCATTCACACCGAACTATTCTCCGACGGTGTGATCGATATGGTGGATCGGGGCGTGATTACGTGCCGAAAGAAGACATTTCATCCCGGGAAGATCGTGACCGGCTTCGCCTTCGGCAGCCAGCGCCTTTATGATTTTGTGCACAACAACCCTATGATAGAGTTCCATCCAACAGATTATGTCAACGATCCCTTTAATATCGCTCAGAATGATAAGATGGTTGCTATTAACTCAGCCTTGCAGGTGGATCTGACGGGGCAGGTCTGCGCCGATTCTATCGGTTCGCAACTGTATAGTGGCGTAGGAGGCCAAGTCGATTTCATCAGGGGAGCAGCGCGATCGAAGGGAGGCTTGCCCATTGTTTCGTTTCTGTCAACCGCAAAAAAAGATAGCGTCAGCCGAATTGTGCCTATGTTGTACGAAGGTGCCGGTGTAGTGACGACTCGCAATGACGTACATTATATAGTGACTGAACATGGGGTAGCGAGACTACATGGGAAAACAGTACGCCAGCGTGCCAAGGCGCTGATCAACATAGCCCATCCGAAGTTTCGAGATGAACTGAGCCGCGCAGCACAAGAGTTGGGATATCTTTAGCGAGGCTTTTCCTATTATCTTGCTTATGATCCCACATTGGGGCGAGAAGTCGCGCTTAAAGTATTGCAACCGCAGCTTTATATCCAAGACCCGGAGTTCTCAATACGTTTTGAGCGAGAAGCAAGAACTATCGCGGCGTTGGAACATAGTAGCATCGTTTCACTTTATGAGTTCGGCGAGGATGGTGAGTGGCTATATATTGTCATGCGCTTGATGAAAGGGGGGACGCTGCGTGAACGGCTGGCTCAAGGTCCGCTGAGCCTCGAGGAAACAATCAATATTTTGGAGCGGATCGGCAGTGCATTGGATAAGGCGCATGGCCTTGGTATTGTGCATCGCAAACTTACCTATTTGAGTTGGCCGATCTAGGTGAGATTGAAACGATCACGATCCGTCATGATAATAGTGGATTTGCCGCCGGTTGTTTCCTTGACGGCGTATATGTCCGCAATGAATCCACGGGGGAGGAGCGATATTTTCCAAACAATCAATGGTTGGCTACTGACGAAGGCGATGGCAAGATCTCTCGTGATTTGACTCCTCGCTAGATGTGCTGACATTAGGGAGGATTGCAGAGGCCAGGGATTGCCGGGTGTTGGGTTTCTGTGGCTACATTGACGCATTGGCAGTAGGAACTGTTTTGCGGTTGGCCCCTCCAGAGCAAATAGTGCACGTTGGTCTGCCGGCAGAGTGGTTGGGAAGAAAATGGCCGGGTCCACTCAACTCCCAAACCTTCCGCGTCATTCTCATGCAAAAGAAATAAGCGCAGGTATTGGCTTTCGTGGTTGCCAAGTTCGATCTGCCCACGTGTGGCAATGATAAAGGCGAGCGCGGGTAGGCTGATCAGAAATAGCCAAACCAAGAGAAAAATGATGCAACCAAAATAGCGCGGCCAGCGTTTCATATTTTGGGATAAAGCAAGAATACCAGGCACTGATCTAGAAGTGCCTGGTATTTCATGTGGTGGGCATTATTCACCGTTCGTCATTGCTTCGATGTACAGCTCTGTCGTGTATTCTTTCACCATACGCCGCATGCTGTATTGGGGGGCATTGGAGCGGATGGCTTCGCACATTACTTCTACCCAACCCCGGGGAACATCGTCGAGATCACGATCGTAATAGAGGGGCACAATTTCTTCTTCCAAAAGACGGTAGATGGCTTCGGCATCGTAATCGTCTTGTTCGTTGGGGTCCTTGAACTGCTGACCATCGATTGCCCAGCCATTGGCCCCGTTATAGCCCTCAACCCACCAACCATCAAGAATGCTAAGGTTTGGCGCCCCGTTAAGCGACGCTTTCATGCCGCTGGTGCCGCTAGCCTCACGCGGGCGCTGGGGAGTATTGAGCCAGACATCGACACCCTGGGTGAGGTAACGCCCGACGTGCATATCGTAGTCTTCGACGAAGGCTACACGGCCGCCAAGATGGTTATGCTTGGCTAGATTATAGATTTCCTGAATCAGGGCCTTGCCGGGATCATCAGCTGGATGGGCTTTTCCAGCAAACAGAATCTGAACGGGGCGATGCGTGTTTAATAGAAGGCGGCGCAAGCGGTCAACGTCACGGAAGATTAATGTTGCTCTCTTATAGGTAGCGAAGCGCCGCGCAAATCCGATTGTTAGGGCTTCAGGATCCAGCAATGTACCGCTGGTCAAGATCTGCGTTGGATCGACCTGACCCGCGATCCAGCCCCGCCGTGCTCTAGCCCGTAGAAAATGAAGCAGCTTGTGCTTAAGGAGCATGTTGACATCCCAGAGCTCTTTGTAAGGTATGTCATTCAGTCGTTCCCAAAGAAGCGGATCATCTTGATGATCGATCCAATTACGTCCCAGATATTTGCTGAGCAATTGATTTTGTTCGCTGGAAATCCAGGTTGGAATATGAACACCATTGGTCACTGAAGTGATTGGTACGTCTTCAACGTCACGATTGGGCCATACATCGTGCCACATTTCGCGAGACACTTCGCCGTGCAATTTACTTACGCCGTTGATCTGTCCAGACAATTGAAGGGCGAGAACTGTCATGTTAAAGGCCATGCCCCATTCTTCTTGATGCGCACCCAGGTTCAAGAATTCGTCACGGGAGATGCCTAGCTGCTCATGGTAGCTGCCAAAGTATTGGTCGATCAGATGGTAGCTAAAGGCATCGTGCCCGGCGGGTACTG
>JAACFF010000384.1 GCA_009937635.1 Chloroflexota bacterium | reverse complement strand
TAGTATCTTTCAACCACGCGCGGGCCAAGTTCCTGGCCGATTAGAGACGCTACCGTCTCGTTAATGATTCTCACGTCTGGATCGAAGGCATAGTTAAAACCTACTGGTTGCAGTGTCAACCAATGGTGAGCCCATTCATGGCTGACGACTTCCGCCAGGCGATTGATGTCGCTGGTTTCCAGGATCATGGAAGGGAATGTGCCTACGCCGCCGATGGGCACGACCAGTGCTGCGAGATCGAGATCCTCCGTAACGGCCGTTTCCATCTCTTCTTTCTCGGCAGTTGTTAAGCCTGTAACCAGGTTGACTTGGTACAGTTTCTCGATATGGTCACGAGGCGAGACGATCAGCACCCACGGCAGCTCGGTGACGCGCATAAGGACGGGCGGCCATGCCTCGCCCAGAAGCTCAAAACCCTCGTCCGTCAAGACCGAGCCAACCTGTTCCTCCACGATGGCTTCGGCCAGCAGTTGTTTGGCTTCAATTTCCCCCCGGAGACTGTCCAATTGGGCTTGCAGATCCTTTGAGGATTCGTTTGGCGCTTCGACTTCAGGGTCCACGTACAGCGCATTTATCTGGCTCTCCAATCGCCGTGCTTCCTTTGTGAGTTCCAGATAATCGAGGACGATCGCTTTACGCGTCACCTCATCCAGATAGCGGTGTCCCCCGGCCAGGGCAGACTCTCCCTTGTGTAAAAAAGCGTTCGATTCCCATACCAGGAAGTCGAACTCTCGTTGGCCAATGACTTGCTGTAAACCGTAACGCTCACCGGCAAAAGCCGGCCATTCAGGCGCCAACAGCAGGATTAAGGTGAGGACCAATAGCAAAAGTTTTATAGCACGCAACAACTGACGCCATTTCATGCCGACATATTAATGCAGGGCAATCGGCGCTACAAGAGAAAGGCCTCGCGCTTTATACGCCCTTAATACATGGTTTGCCCATCTGGTCTGGACAAATCCCTCTGCGAGGTGAATAAGTATCTGGAGATTTTCCATTGCCAGCCCATCCTAATGGTAGTCAAAGAGAAACGTGGCATCTGTCCTATTTATTCTCAAATGGTTTCGGCTTGTGCAATAAACGCCTTTACCTCATCAAGCGATGGAATTCCTGCTCGCCCCCCAAGAAAACGGGTGCTCATGGCCGCCGCCGCGCTGGCAAACCTGGCAATCTCGTCTAGTTCCAGACCGGAAATCATGCCGTGAAGAAATGCCCCGTGAAAGACATCACCGGCTCCAGTTGTATCAACGACGTATTTATTCAGAAACGCTGGCTGGTGAAAGGTACGGCCGTTTTTGGCGAAAACCCAACATCCGTCCGTTCCCGCTGTAATAACGACCAGCTCAGGCCCGGCATCAAGAAACTTTGACGCAGCTCTTCCAATGCTATCTACTCCAGAAAACTGCAATGCGAACTGTTTCGCTACGATGCAGATATTTGTCAGAGGAATAAGCTTCTGAAGCTCAGGACGATAGCGGTGCGCACCGCCATCAAAGGATACCTTGACGTTACTATCTTGCACCATCTTTGCTGCTTCCAGGCAAGCATGCCCATGACGGCCGTTCAAATGCAAGATTTTCGCATCTGAAATCAAACGACTAGAAACATCGGACCATTCTAACTCGCGACAAGAACCTGGAGAGAAAGCGATTGTTCTTGCTCCATCCCGCTTGCGCACCAGAATGGAGGCGATAGATGAAGTGGCGCCCCGATCAATTATTATGTGATCGGTTGATACACCCTCTCGCTTAAACTCCTCTAAAATCAGTCCTCCTCTCCAATCGTCGCCAAGACTGTCAATCATGGCCGTGCGAGAACCCAGCCTAGCTAGAGTCACGATCGAAGTGGCAACCGGTCCTCCCCCCTGCAGCGCCGACTGATACGCTTTCTGAACCAACTCTTCGCCAGGAAGTTCGTCGACAATTTGCAGGAAATCCAGCGTTGATACGCCAAGGCCGATAACGTCATAGACGGGATTCTTTGCACTCATGGGTTCTTCAAACTGAGCGCATGCAGAATGGATAGACAGGAAGATGCTTTCCCGTTCGTAAAATGCTTGTCAATCGTGGCCAACAACTCGCTAAATCCGCTCAAAATACCGTTTACGTTCCCAGTCGGTCACGGCATTGTCAAACGCCTTTTGCTCTGTGCGGAAAAAGTGAGTGTAATGCTCCGCTACCTCCGCGCCCAATGTTTGGCTGACAAAGCTGCTGCCGGCGAACAGCTCAATTGCCTCGCGGAAGGTGTGCGGGACGCGCGGAAGATGTTGCGCGGCGTAGACGTCTCCTTCAAAGATGTCGGTTGGCTCGATCTGCCTGGCTATGCCATCTAGACCGGAGGCCAAAGCGGCCGTATAAGCCAGGTACGGGTTGCAATCGGCGCCGGGAATGCGGCATTCGATGCGCAAGCTCTGCCCTTGCCCCACCACGCGGAAGCCGGCTGTGCGGTTGTCATAGCTCCAGGCCAGACGCGTGGGTGCCCAGGAGCCGTCCTGATACCGTTTGTAAGCATTAATAGTGGGGGCGTAAAAGACCATAAATTCCGGCGCGTGTTTAATCCAGCCGCCCAGAAACCAGCGGAACACGTCAGAGGATTGCACCGGCCCAATCGGTTGATCGCCGGGGAAGATATTATCCTCCCCTTGCCAAAGACTTAGGTGGAGGTGGCAGCTTGAGCCTGCCTGGTCGGCGGCGTACTTGGCCATAAAAGAAACGCTGACGCCCATCTGCTCGGCTACTTCTTTGAGGCACTGCTTGTAGATGATATGCCGGTCGGCCATCGTCAGCGCGTCGGCATAGCGGATGTTGATTTCGTGCTGGCCCAGGCCCCACTCCCCTTTGGAGTTTTCTACGGGGACGCCGGAATATTTGAGATGCCGGCGGGCGGCGGCTGTGAATTTTTCTTCGCGCATCCCTTGTAGCATGTGATAATCTTCCAGATACCAGCCGGCCGTTTTCAGATTGGCGTATCCCTTATCATACGCCTCACGATAGGAATCCTCAAAGATGTAATACTCCAGCTCCGAACCCGCCTTAGCGCTGTATCTCATGGCTGCCGCCCGTTCCAGTTGGCGGTGCAGCATGGAGCGTGGCGCAACGGAGATGAGCTGGTCCGTTTTTTCATCTTGCAAATCACACATCACCAGCGCCGTTTTGTCCAGCCAACTGGCGTGCCTCAGGGTGCCGAGATCGGGAACCAGGTGGAAGTCGCCGTACCCCAGCTCCCAGTTGGCGAATTGGTAGCCAGGGACAGGCTCCATTTCCATATCCACCGTGAGCAGATAATCACAGCTATGTGTGCCATGATCGGCGCCATCGTCGATAAAAAACTCGGCGTCAAAGCGCTTGCCCATGAGACGGCCGTAATGGTCGGCAAACATGACCGCCACCGTTTCGATCTCACCTGCTTCCACCAGCGCCGCCAGTTCATCCAGGGTCAACATGCCACGAATTTTCGACATAGATACTTTCCTTTGTTAACAGTTCGACAGTTCAGCAATTCAACAATTAACTATTTGCTTAGTTTGCTTAACCCAACAAAAAATATTTAGCATCTTATCATAATTTATTCAGGTGTCACATAGGCGGCCGTAATCCCGCCATCGGCCAGGAAAGTAGCCCCCGTGGTAAAGGATGAGTCGTCAGAGGCTAAGAACAAGGCCGCTTTTGCCATTTCCTTTGCCTCGCCAAAACGTCCCATGGGGATGTGCACCAGGCGACGCTGCCGCTTCTCTTCCGTGTTCAGATACTTCATCAACAGTTCGGTGTACAAGGGTCCCGGGCATAAGGCATTGACGCGAATGTTTTCACGAGCATGAATCGTGGCCAGTTCGCGAGTCATGGACAGCACTGCCCCTTTGCTGGCCGTGTAGGCCAATTGCGGCGTGGCCGCGCCCAGCACGGCCACGAAGGAGGCGGTATTGATGATGGACCCACCGCCAGCGCGCCGTAACGCGGGAATACCATATTTGCAACCCAGGAATACCCCCTTGACATTGATGGCCATTGTCAAATCCCACACATCTTCGCTCGTGTTAATAGCGTCGTCATCTTGGGCGTGGGAAATGCCGGCATTGTTGAACAGCACATTCAGTTTGCCGAATTTTTCTTCGGCGACGCGAACCATTTTTTCGCATTCTGCGTCCTGGGAAACATCCGCATGGACGTAAATGGCTTCGCTGCCAGCGCCGTTGATCATTTTTACCGTTTCTTCTCCAGCGGCATCGTCGATGTCCACGGCGACAACGTCTGCCCCTTCAGCAGCAAAAAGGACGGCCGTTTCCCGGCCAATACCACTGCCAGCCCCGGTAATCAAGGCAACCTTTTCCTCTAATCGCATGTGTAGCTCCTTATCATAAAAACCATTCGATAGCGAATCATACCAGCAAGCCTCCTTTACTTGCCATGTCGCTCCAATTTTGCCAGTAAAGCAGGTAATTTCCCTATATGCTCAAGTTGATAATAACCCGGATGCCCCGTGGGAGGTGGATTACTGTCTTCATGCGACCAGGTTATCTCATATGGAATATGCACCGCATAGCCACCGATTTCCAATACCGGCAAAATGTCCGAACGCAAAGAATTTCCAACCATAAGAAAACGGCTCGGCTCAACGGCATGCTTCTTGAGCAGTCGCTCATAACGTTCGTGATTTTTTTGACTGACCACCTCGATTTGCTGGAAATACGCTCCCAAGCTGGAACGGGCGATTTTTGTCTCTTGGTCGAGTAAATCACCTTTTGTGATCACCATCAGGCGGTAATTGTTCGCCAACTGAATGATTACTTCACGCACCATATCCAGCAACTGCACGTCGGCGTCTAACATTTCTTTTGCTAAATCAATAAGCGCTTGGACATCCTTACCAGAGATACGCCCTTCGGTAAGTTCTACAGCAGTCTCTATCATCGACAAGGCGAAGCCTTTAATACCATAGCCAAAATGCTGTAGATTGCGCATTTCAGTCTCGTATAATCGCGCGTTGATCCACTCTGGCTCGTGGTATAGTGCCAGCAGTTGTGCAAACTTGGCTTGCGTATCGACATACAAACGCTCGTTGTGCCAGAGCGTATCGTCAGCATCAAATGCGATAACGTCAAAAACAGACATAGGTGATAATCCCGTCGCTCTGTACAAACAACAATCGAAATACCGTCACATTTCCTCCATGTTCTCACAAGGTTAAAAATCGAATGTCTTACCTGTTTATAACTTTTTGTACATCGCTTTATTGCTGTAAATAGCGCCATTGGGCAATGAACCGGACATGGTGACCTTTAGATCAGAATCTGAAATCAGCTCTCTCTTGGCCGAAAGCACAATTTCCCCGTTCTTTTTAGCCGATGACTCTAGTAATTTATCACTCTTCAAGCCTAAGCATATTTCGTAGGCGATCTCTGTGTGGGGATAATCATAAAATTCGCCATCACAGACCTCGGAATATGCCATATCATGAGCTTTCCCTTCACCATCTGTCCACACCATTTTAAAAATGAGCGTGTCACCGTCCGCGATTATTTCATAAGTTCCTGATGAAGGCGGCGAGCCCAACTCATACTTAGCCTGGCCAGGAATCAGCTCCCACTTACCTAGAAATTTATCAATTTTTGCCATCGTAGCTCCGCAACTTGAAATTCAATCGATC
>JAACFF010000077.1 GCA_009937635.1 Chloroflexota bacterium | reverse complement strand
TTCTTTAGTCTCGTCAATCTGGCATCATTGAAAGCAGCGCTAAATATCATGCGAGGTCATCGAATCGATCGCTGGGAAACGAAGCGCTAAGCAGGGATTCTGAGCTAAAACGAAGCAACTCCCCCATGGCTCTCTCATCTTAAGGGGAATCGCAACCAAAAGCTGAAATAATAATAGCATGGCAAATGGTCATGCTTGTTTAGGCAGAACCAACAGAAGCTGGCGACGGCAGATAAAGCACAATGAAAGGAAATGAGTTAAGTTCACACCACAAGGGTTAAGAATCATATGTTAGACGGCTACAAGACCTATGACGCGAACACGCCTACATGGCTAAAAAGCCTGGCCGTTATCCTTTTCTTGTTTCTGCCAGCCATAGCAGTTGGCGTGTTGGCCACCTTCGGGCATGATATCCGCCTGGCACTGGCGGCAGCCATTGCGCTGGCAATGGCTACGTTAATGTTCGCCAAGCCTGAAACGACAACCGTGGTCGTGCTTTTCGTCCTGTACGCGAATCTCAGCGTGGTAGCAATGAACGCTTACAAAGTGCCGGAGCTTCTAGCAGCATCTTTTTTTGTCCTGCTTGGCCTGCCATTCTTAAACTATGTCTTTGTCCGCCGCCAACAGATAGTGACGAATCGCATCTTTTTTTTGATGGTCTTATATTTGTGCGTCTTGCTGGTATCGGCCGCTTTTTCAGCAAATCCAGATGATTCGATAAGCCGCATCGCGGGCTTTATCATAGAAGGTTTAGCTTTGTACTTCTTGATCATCAACGCGGTGCGTACGCCGACAATGGTGCGCTGGGGGGTTTGGGCCATTGTTCTCGCCGGAATGTTTATGGGCAGCATAACGCTTTACCAGGAAGTCACCGGAGACTATGACAATGACTTTGGCGGCCTGGCAAAAGTAAAAGCGTCGGAAGTAAAGACTGGCGAGGTAGATATATTTGGCAAGGAGATCAAACGTAGGCGTCTGTCCGGAACCTTGGGGTCAAAGAACCGTTACGCACAAGTGATGGTTGTTTTGTTGCCATTTGCGCTCATGCTTATTGGATCGGAGCGTAAATGGTGGCTGCGCTCGCTTGCCGCTTTGGCTTGTGTTCCCATCGTTACGGGGGCACTGCTGACGTTTTCACGGGGGGCCGGGATCGCGATCATATTCACGATCTTGGCGATGACCTTATTGCGCATCATCAAGCCGTGGCACTTTGTGTTGATTGCCATCACGGGATATCTGATCGTTATTGCTGTCATACCGGAGTATATCTACCGTATCTCAACTGTCGTCGACCTCGAGTCTATTGCCCAAGGCAACGTGGAAGAAGCGGGTGGCTCTATTCGCAGTCGTAGCAATGTCAATCTGGCTACGTTCAATATATTCCTGGACTATCCGCTTCTTGGAGTTGGGCCTGGGCAAACCAACCAATATACATCTTCTTACGGCAACGAAATCGGCACCTTTTATCGAGCGCTTGATAATACACGCCGGGCGCATAATATGTTCCTGGAAGAGTTGGCGGATACGGGCGCGATCGGTTTTACCCTCTTTGTGGGCATCGCTTTGATCACCATGTACCAGGTGTGGAGAGTGCGCCAGTACGGGAAAATCAAACGGCGACCGGAAATAACTTACACAGCGGCCGGTTTTTTCCTGGCCATTCTGGCATACATGGTCACAGCGATGTTTTTACATCTGTCCTACGTGAGATATTACTGGTTCTTGTTGGCTTTTGCGGCGGCCTTTGTGCAGGTCTACCGTACTCAAGCAAAAGAAGATGAGACAGCGGAGGCCGTAGCGATGCAATCAATTCTAATGAAGGCGACTGGGCGGAAACGCGCTTCCCAATAATTGTAGATATGAACGATATGCTTGTGACCAGCATCGGCAAGAAGAAGACCGCATTTAGGGTAACCGCTCTGCTCATCTTCCTGCTATCCATAACTTCTTGGGAAGGCTTGGCGACGGTGATGGCCCAGGAGGCCACGCCTACAGCTACGGCCGTTGCCGGAGGAGAAGCCGCAGTTGCAGATGATGAGGGGCCAAACATTGACATTTGGTATGGGTCTCCCCAGGTATTCGGGCAGCATGGTACAGTCCAAGAGTGGGTGAATATCCTCGGCAATGTGTCGGATCCGGACGGCATCAGCACTTTGGTTTTTTCTCTAAATGGGGGCCGGGAACGGCCGCTTTCAGTTGGTCCGGACGGCAATAGGCTAACGAATGAGGGTGACTTTAACGCCGAAATCTGGCGTGGAGAAATGCAAGAGGGTACAAACGAGATAGCCATCACAGCTACGGACACACTTTCCAACCTGGCATACAAAAAGGTGACGATCGAGCATCATAGTGGCAATATGTGGCCATTCCCGTATGAGATTGTCTGGAATGAACTCAGTAACATCCAGGATGTGGCCCAGGTTGTCGATGGCAAGTGGGAAATTGGGCCAGATGGTCTGCGCACAGCCGAGATTGGTAGTAACCGTCTCGTGGCCATAGGTGATCTGGTTTGGCAAGATTATGAAGTTGTTGTACCGGTGACTATTCGTCGGGTGCAGAAGGAAAACGATGATGGTAAAGCGCCTGCGCTAGGGCTTATCATGAGGTGGAATGGGCATATAGATAATGAGTCAGGCGATGCAGAGCAGCCGAGAGCGGCATGGGCCAAGGGTACGACGATCGCCTGGTGGCACTGGCAGAAAACAACAAAGCTGGAATTCGATCATAATGAGCAAACCCCTTTCAACCCACGTGTTGGTGTGCCTTATCTTTTCAAGGTACGAGCAGAGACAATGCCTGACGAGCGTACCCAATATCGCGCGAAAGCGTGGATCGAGAGCCAACCTGAGCCTGAGGAATGGAATGTGACATATCTGGCGAAAGCAGCGACTGCCCGCAGCGGGTCTCTTGCCTTTCTGGCCCGGCATGTAGATGTCCTCTTCGGCAATGTGATGGTGACCGGGTTGGCTCCCCTACCCACCCCGACACCGTTGCCCAGCAGTACGCCTACAATTACCCTCACGCCAACGGCTTCTAGCACGCCGACACCTAGCAACACACCCACGATCACATTAACGCCAACGGCATCTGCAACGGCGACAGTGATCGCCGTTGCAGATGCTGCGGACACAGCTGGTGACGACCGTTCCCCTACACCTGCCAATCAAGGACCAACAGCCTTTTCTGATTCGCCACAAATGTATGGGATGGCCTTCGGGCTATTGGCTTTAGTTCTGGTAGGGTTAGCCTTCGTTCGACGCCAGTTAATGTCATAAAGCGCAGCCCTGTGACCATACCTGAAATCTATAATGCAGTGCCATAAAACCCTTGGGGGTTCTGCTTGAGCAAAATCGGCTGCGGTGCGGCATTGGTGATAACTCGTTAGACATGTAAAGATTTAGAGTTCATGGATTCGGAAACCAGTACGATTTCAAAGCCAATACAAAAAAAGAGCGCGACGCGGGTCCAGATCCGGGGCTCGAGTTTGCTTCTTAGCGGCAAATTCCTGTCCCGTGGCATCAACATGCTGGTGGATGTTCTGATCGTTCGCCACCTTACGCAGGCGGACTTCGGTGCATTCGCTTACGCCCTTTCAATCGTTACCATCGTCAAGATCATCGCGACCTTTGGAATGGACCGCGCCATTACACGCTTCGTGCCCATCTACCAGGAACAGAAAGAGTACAAAAAAATGTTCGGTACTGTTTTTATGGTATTTGCGATGATGCTGACGCTTGGTCTGGCAATGGCCCTCATGTTAAACGGCTTCCGTACCTATGCCGCTGAAGCTTTCTTTTCTGACCAACAGGCGCTCGCTCTGCTGCTGATCATGATTTTTCTGGCTCCGGTACAGGCGGTGGACGAATCGATCATTGGTTTGTTTGCCGTCTTTGCCAGTCCGAAGGCTATTTTCTTTCGCAAGAACGTCTTTGGCCCCCTGCTAAAGCTCGGTGTTGTAATGCTGCTCATTGCAGGCGGCGGAAACGTGTTCATCCTAGCCTGGGGCCAACTGACGGTCGGCGTATTGGTAGTCCTCATATATATCGTGCTCTTGATCCGCTTGATGCGTCCCCTGGCCATGCGCGAGAATTTCAAGTTACGGTCCATGACGGTACCCTGGCGCGAGGTGCTGCCGTTCACGATTCCGCTGCTTTCATCAGATCTGATGTATTTATTGATGAATCAGATGGATGTCGTGATGCTGAAATATTTCCAGGGAGTCTTGGACGTAGCATCTTTACGCGCCATTCAGCCGATTGCCAAGATGAACCAGACGGTACTGCTCAGCTTTGGACTGTTATTTACCCCCCTGGCGGCGCGCATGTTTGCACGCGGCGATCGCGAGGGCATCAATAAACTATACTGGCACAATGCGATCTGGATTGCGGTTGCTTCGTTCCCCGTTTTTGCACTGACATTTTCTTTGGCCAGGCCTATCACCATATTGTTGTTTGAAGAACGTTACGCCGATTCCGCGGTCTTCCTGGCCTTGCTTTCCTTTGGATATTATTTCAACGCGGCCCTTGGTCAGAATGGGCTGACACTCAAGGTTTACGGCAAATTGCGATACTCTGTCACCTTGAATATCATGGCCGGTTTCGCTAATTTGGGCATCAATTTCCTGTTGATTCCGCGGTATGGGGCATTAGGAGCTGCCATAGGCACGACTGTTACCCTGGTTCTGCACAATATATTCAAACAGGCCGGCCTGCGGCTAGGGACGGGTATCAGCATCTTCGACCCGCGTTATCGCCGGGTCTATATTATCATCATTATCGCGGCCGTTAGCGTGGCCCTGGTGCAAACTCTGGTCGAGCCTCCGGTTTATATCAGCATTGGTCTGGCGGCGATTGCTTCGCTGTTGGTTTTTCGGCTTAATCGTCATTTACTCAATGTCGAGGAGACATTCCCTGAATTGTTGCGCCTGCCGCTGATGCGCAGGCTTCTAGGGTAAAGAGAAGATCGGTTTTCCATGTTAGAAATGACGTTGGCAACAAGATTTACACCGGGTAGCAACCTGAAGGGAAAGGTCGCTGGCGCCGCCTGGTTGTTCTTGCTACCCACGATCGGGCTGCGGCGAGTGCTTTGTGTAGGAGTGCCCTCATCTTCCACACTAGAAACGTTAACAAATTTCAGCCAGGAAATTGTTCTGATAGTCCCCGCATCAAAGAAATTGGCTGATTTAGATGATTGGATTGGCCCAGACGAGGCCGGCCAGGGTTCGTATGCAAACGGCGGCAGCTGGCCGTGGCAAGATGGATACGCAGATCTGATTTTGCTGACCGGCGAAGAAAATACCAAGCGGTTCAATGCTGATAAGCAAATGCGATCCGAACTGCTACGCTTGTTGGCTGCGAATGGGTTTGTTTACTGCGAGGGGAAAGAACATCTTCTATCGCGGACAGGCGGATTGGAGTGGGTAGGGGCAGACGTCGGACCAGGTTTAGCGGCCCAGTTCTGGTTGACGCCCTTAAATGGTGAAATGCATACAGCCGTTCCCTTGGACGATGCGGCAACCATCACCTATTTCCTGGAAAACAAGCTCACCAGCCCCATGCTTAATTTGCCTGGCCTTTTGTCTAAACGGATTAAGCGTTTTGCCGGTGCGCGCAAGGAAAATGCCGGCGCTGCTATTGCGGCGCCAGCGTCATCAAACGGGAAGTCAGGCAGGCAACAACCGTCGCTAAAACGCTCTCTGCGGGGCGCCGGCCTGGCCTTGCTGGGAGCGATGCAGCGCGCGGAAGCAACGGTTGACCAAAAACGCCCTGTGAGCAGGTATGGATTTTTCTATGGCGGACCGGAAGCGAACCTGGAGGAGGGCCCGCCACGCTATCTGCGATCAATCGCTCAAAAAGCAGGAATTAATCTAGACAATAGTGGTTGGGGCTTGTCGGCGCGCGGCGAGTACAGCTCGCGCAAAATGTTGTTTTTCCTGTTCGATCGGGACCAGGAATCTGGCGGCGCGCAGCCGAATATTATCGTTAAGATGGTGCGCGATCCCATTTTCAATTATCGCCTGGAAAATGAAGCCCAAAGCTTGCAGCTCCTGGTCGAAAAAGGGATCTTTAATCGAGAGGTTCTGCCCGAGGTAATTTTTAGCGGCCATCATGCTGGACTGGCAATTGTCGGCGAAAGTGTTATCGAGGGCGTGCCTTTCCGGCAAAAATCAGGAGCAACGGCCGATTGCCCCTATGGCAAGGCGGCGCTGCAGTGGTTTTTGGAATTAGGCGCAGCAACGGCCGATGCACAAGCGGCAACTCCCAGCGAAGTTGGCGAGGCTTTGGGACGATTGTTGCATCGCTTTTTAGAGATTTACCAGCCTACGACCGAGCAACATGATTTTCTGGCACAACAAATCGCGAAATTGGGCCAGAGCGGGGTCCCCGTTCCGCTCGTCTTCCAACATGGGGATCCCGGCCCCTGGAATATGCTGGTCACACCGCATGGGCGCGTTGCAGTGCTTGATTGGGAAGCGGCCGAAGCTGCCGGCATGCCCTCGTGGGATTTATTTTACTTCATGCGCTCCTACAGCCTGGATGCGGCTCGAAAACTAGGTATTAACAAGCGGCTGGCCGGTTTTAAGCACCAGTTCCTGGACGATACGCCCCTCAGCCGTTTGTATATCAAGACGATGGCCCGCTACTGCCAGGCCACGGGGTTGGACGGGCGCCTGATCGAACCGCTCTTTTATACTTGTTGGATGCATCGCTCACTCAAAGAGTCGATGCGCCTGGAGCCGGCAAAGTTAAAACAGGGGCATTTTGTAAATTTAATCTGGTGGTGTAGGGAACATCGTGACTCAGCAACACTCAGCCGCCTCTTTTCTTTCGCCGGCTGAACTTCCCGAGAGCATCGAGCCTCCGAGGATAGTATGACAATACACACTAGCAATGGTTCAACTTACCCAACCGTTGATTATGATCTGCATGGTCTGGCCGGCGTGCGGCTAATAAATGCCACGACCAGAGATGTGGCTACGGTGACACGCCAACTTGGCCCCATTCAGGCACCTTTGAACCGCGAAGCGGATGTTGTGATTCGCTTCGTAGATAAGCTGCAACTGCCATCTCGCTTGCGCTATTTAGGTGTGAATGAGGCGGCTTTCACCGATGATGCATTCCTGGTTCTGCGCAGCAAGCATAAGTCGCGAGCCAGGGTACAGATACCTTTTCAGGATATCGGCCGTGGCTGTGAAATCGTCTGCGAGCATAATATAGCAGCTGTGCCCATGCTCATTGCCATTTTAAATCTGACCGTGCTGGGGAAAGGTGCCTTGCCTATGCACGCTTCGGCGTTTAACTATGAGGGCAAAGGCATCCTTGCCACTGGCTGGGCCAAAGGCGGCAAAACGGAAACGTTGCTATCCTTCATGGCCAAAGGCGGTACTTATGTAGGGGATGAATGGGTCTATTTAAGCGCTGATGGGCAGCGTATGTACGGTATTCCTGAACCCATTCGACTTTGGGAGTGGCACTTGCAAGAAATGCCGCAATATTGGGAATCGGTTGGGCGGAGCGATCGGGCCAGATTGCGCAGCCTCGATTTACTGGTGCGTTCAATGGATCGCACGGTGGACAGTGGGATTGGCCGGGGGACGGCTCCTGTCAAGCTGATTCAGCGCATGACCCCCATCCTGAGACGGCAGCTCAGTGTGCAGATTCCGCCAAGCAAGTTGTTCGGCCAGGAGGGTGTGGGGCCGATGATGAGTAACCCTGACACAATCCTTTTTGTGGCCAGTCATGAAACGGCCGAGATCACGGTGCAGGCCGCCGATCCAGGCGAAATTGCACGGCGGATGGTGTTCTCCTTGCAAGATGAGCGCCTGGACTTCATGGCTTATTATCTGAAATTCCGCTTCGCATTCCCGGAAGCCGGCAATGAGTTAATCGATAATGCGGAAGCAATTCAGCGGGATATCCTAGGGAAAGTTTTGGCGGGTAAGCAGGCGTTCTCTGTTTTCCATCCTTATCCGGTGTCGATTCCGGCGTTATATGAGGCGATTAAGCCTGTGTTGTAAGGAGGGTGAACGATTAAAAGTCAACAGTCAGCAGTTAACAGCCAACAGCCAACGGACAATGGACGATGGGCGACGGGCAGCAGACAGCGGTTATCAGTTAACAGTCAACAGTTGACGGGGACGCTTGATGCGGACGCGCTATTGCAGGCTTCGCGGCGTTTGGACTGGCGTTTTCTTTTGCCCGATCCGGAGCTTGGACGTGTGGCCTGTCTGGGAGCGGTGTCCATTGATTTACAGGATTCTCTGCGCTTGTTCAGCAACTCGTTGACAATGTTGGCGTTGGAAGAGAGCGGAGAGGCGGGCCAGTTCGACGTCGTGGTCGTGCGCCACTTGTCTGGTGAAAAACTGAGGCTGGCGGCGGGGTGGCTTAAGCCGGGGGCATATTTGTATGCTGAGAATGACGGCTTCTTGTCAGGCGGGAAGCCTTGGCGGTTTGCAGTGCCGGCTGCTTGCGTAACGGCCGTTAGCCAGGCGGGTTTCACAGAAGTGCAAGCGCACTGGCATTGGCCTAATTTCGTGGCGTGTACGCGGATCATTCCTCTCCACGACCGGGGCGCGCTGCGGTTTTCCTTCGTACGTGGCGGGCGCAGCCTCAAGGCCAGGATGCAAGCGGGGATCGGCCGTTTGCTGCTGTGGAGCGGGTTGTTGAAGCAAGTTGTGCCCCGTTTTAGCATCGTGGCCAGGTTGAATAGCTGATGAATATGATCCTCTCCTATCTGCACGATAATTGGGAGCGGCTGCACCTGGAGCAGTACAGTCCCACCAGGCAGCTAAGCACGGTGATGATAACGCCACGCTTTCGGGCTTCCAGCCATGTGGTCTGCCTGCTGCTGCCACAGGGAGAAGCAGAACCGGTGATGGTAGCCAAGGTGCCGCGCCTGGCCGGGCCGAGCGTCAGTGTAAGGCGAGAGGTGGCCAATCTGCGGATGGTGCAGGGCAGCCGCCCCGAGGGATTCAGTTCGATTCCGAAAGTGATCGCTTTTGAGGAGCATGCATCACGGCAGTTTTTGCTGGAAACGGCGCTGACCGGTAAGCCGATGGATCCACCGGCTGTACGTAGCGATAAACATCGCTGCTGCCAGGCGATGCTTGATTGGCTGGGGGCGCTGCAAGAAGCGACGAAACAGCCGGTTGGGAGAGATGGAGAATGGTATGAAAATCTGGTTGCCGGGCCCATGCGGCGCTTCAGAACACTGCTGCCGCTGTCGCAAGAGGAAAGAGAATGGCTGGCAATCACAGATGAGCTGGTGGCTCCGCTGGAGCACGCGGATCTGCCACTGGTTTTCGAACATGGGGATCTCAGCCACCCGAATGTGATGTGGATGCACGACGGCCAACCAGGGGTTGTAGATTGGGAGTTGGCTGCTGCACGAGGTTTGCCGGGCTTTGATCTATTTTTCTTCTTGAGCTACGTGGCTTTCGCCAAGCACAAGGCGCGCAGTAGCGGAGCGTATTTGCCGGCTTTCCGCGATGCTTTTTTTGGAGAAGCAGCCTGGACGATTCCTTATATCAGGCGTTATGGCGAACGTTTGCAGCTTCCCAAGGGCACGCTGGTGGCGCTCTTTGTGTTGACCTGGCTGCGGTATACGGCGAGTTTGTTGGGCCGGCTGGATGAGGCTCCGCAAAGTTCAGGAGTGTTAAGTACGGAAACGGCCGTGTGGCTGAGGGAGAACCGGTATTATCAGATGTGGCGTTATGCGGTGACGCATGTTAGCAAGTTACACTGGTAATCCAAAATCGTCATTTGATTTGAAAGGAAACCTGGCTATTCTACAAGTGCCAGGTATGAGAAATCCGGTTTTGTAGATAGGCAATTAACTCCTGAAGGGGGGAAAACCGGGTTTCTTGATGCGAAGGATATGAGCTAGGTAATCATGTTTACAGTTGCGGTAATAGGTCCCGATGGGGCTGGTAAATCGGCCGTTACACGGCGCTTGCAGCAGAGGCTGCCACTACCGGTGAAATATGTGTATATGGGAGTGAACCTGGAATCGAGCAACATGGTTCTACCTACCACGAGAATTGCACTGGAGATAAAGCGGTGGAGGGGTGGACGGCCCGACATGGCGGGGCCCCCCGATCCCACGCGAGTCAAGTCCTTACCTAAGAATCGGCTCAAGCGCCTGGCCAAGGTAGCGAAAACGAGCCTGCGCCTGGCTAACCTGATGGCAGAGGAATGGTACCGGCAACGCATCGTACAAAAGTATCTGGACGATGGGTATATCGTGATTTCTGATCGCCACTTTTTTTGTGATTATTATGCGCATGATATCGCCGTAGACCGTTCACAACTGCCCTTGGCCAGGCGCGCACACGGCGCGATGCTCGATCGCTACTATCCCCGGCCTGATTTGCTTATTTGCCTGGATGCACCAGGCGATGTGCTGTTCGCCCGCAAGGGTGAAGGCTCGCCAGCGATGCTGGAATCGCGACGACAAGAATATTTGCGGTTGCGTGGCACCGTGCCGCATTATGTCCTGGTCGACGCGACACAGTCCCTGGAAGCGGTAACCCAAGAAACCGCCGGCATCATTTTGGATTTTCACGCCACCGAACAGGCTAAAGCGGATCGATCCTCCCCTCCACCAGTGGAGCAAGTCAGGTGAGCCAAGCGGTTAAGCGCCTGGCGCGTTCCCTGGCGGGTAGTTCGGCCGTTGCTGGGCTCGCGTCGCTGTTGGAGCGGGCAGACAGGCGGCAAGCTAATTTATTGCGCATTTTGACTTACCATAGGGTTGACTATGCGCAATCGAGGCCATCGCTCTACCCGCGCGTGACAGTGACGCCGGATGCGTTTGCGGAACAGATGCGCTTTCTAACGCAGCATTACCACCCCATTTCGCTGCCGGAGCTACTTGAAGCAGCGGAGAACAGCTCTTTGTCTCTGCCACCCCGGGCAGTTTTGGTCACTTTCGACGACGCCTATTGTGATTTTGCGGAACAAGCGTGGCCTATTATGCAGCGCGAGCGTGTACCGGCTACTTTGTTTGTGCCCACCGCTTTTCCCGACCATCCGGATCGTTTTTTCTGGTGGGATCGTTTGTACCAGGCGCTGCGTACGACGCCGCGCCGGGACGTTTTAAACACGCCGGTAGTAGGGTTGCCTCTGGAAACGGCCGAACAGCGGGAGCAGGCGTTGTTGAAGCTACGTGACTACGTTAAGACACGCCCCCATGCTGAAGCGATGCTTTGGATTGAAGAGGTTTGCGATGATTTGCAAGCGCTGCCACCTGAAGCAGCCGTTCTCGGTTGGGATGCCTTGCGCCAGCTGGCCGGCGAAGGTGTTGCCTTGGGAGCGCATTCGCGGACGCATCCCTTGATGAATCGCATCTCCGCAGAAGAAGCGCGCGCGGAAGCACGAGATTCGCTGCAGGATCTACAGGCCCAAATTGGTTCCGCGCCCCCGATCTTCGCCTACCCCAGCGGTGGCATCAACGACCAGGTTGTGGAAGGTCTGGCGCAGGAAGGTTTCGCATTGGCCTTCACAACCGGGCGCGGGCTTAATGAGTGGGAAACGGCCGATCGGTTGCGGTTAGGAAGGATTAATGTAGGGCCACGAACCAATTTGACCACCGTACGCTTGCAGTTGCTGCCACAATACAGATACGTAAGTGGGATGCTATCTTGATTCGACATTACCCATACCTGTTGTGGCCGGTCATAACAATCTGTGCCACTCATAGACATTGCATGCTAGACTAGAAACCCTGTTGGAAGCAACCTAATTCTTTGAAAAGGAGTTTTATGCCCATGCCTAATGATAGTTCCGGCACCGGCGATGATGGCGCTTTTAACGCCGAAGGCGTCGTCCGGCGCACAATTTCTTTTAGGAGCGGAGATGAAACTTTGGCCGGAGATATCGTTCTACCGGCAAAACCTGGGCCCCACCCGGCAATCCTGAGTGTGGCCGGCACGGGACCTCAAAATCGTTATGGCGACATCGTTTTACCCGATGGCCAGGTCCTCCCGCATCGCCGCTACCCCTGGATCTCCAATCGATTAGCTCAAGCCGGAATTGCATCCCTGTACTGGGATAAACGCGGCGTCGGCCAGAGCTCAGGTGGGAACCGGCAACCGGGAGATCCACCTGGTGAAAGGGATGCTTATACCTCGGTGATGACCGATGTTCAGGACGCTGAAAGCGCGCTCTACTTCTTGAGAAAACTACCCGAAGTTGATCCAGAGCGCATCGCGGTCATGGGGCGCAGTGCTGGCGTGTACTTTACCTGCTTGCTGGCCACCCGCACAAATTTACCAGCCGCCTATATCTTGACTGGTGGCTTACACATGGGCATCGACGAGTTTATGGAGCTTATTTATGAGCGAGTCCTAGCCTACGCCTCTCGTGGACCTGAGGAGGAGGAATGGGTGAAGGCGCATTTGAGCGCCTTTTACGGTATCGCCCGGCATTGGCGAGAGGTACTGGCAGCCGCCAATCGAGGTGACGATGTCTATGAATACTGGGAAGGCG
Organism: Chloroflexota bacterium; assembly: GCA_009937635.1. Taxonomy (GTDB): domain Bacteria; phylum Chloroflexota; class Anaerolineae; order Promineifilales; family Promineifilaceae; genus JAACFF01. Next base: position 7,437 of record JAACFF010000077.1, on the reverse strand, counting down.
ATATTGTCGTCCGAGAATACCTGACACGTCTGAAGCAGGAACTCGAATATCCCCTCTACGATCAATTCCGCCACTTGAACAAACCGGTGCTCATTTGCCATGGCGATAAAGACGTCAACGTACCAGTTCAAGAAGCCTACAAGATCGCCAAGGAGCTGCAAGACGCCGGTCGTCCTGACGTTACATTAGCCATCATACCGGGCGCCGATCACAGCATGCGCATTGCTCCACCCAGTTTAGACGACGAGATCCGTTTCCGCGAAAAGTTTGACTACAATCACGACCATCCCTTTTCCGAGTTTTTCATTCATTCACTGATCGGCTGGACCCTAGACCAGTTCAATCAGTTACTAAGGGCTTGAAGATCCCAATCCGGCCACTGCTGGCTAATCGTCGCGTTCAAGTTTATCCAAGTCAGTGCCTCTCGCACGGACAAGGGTCATTAAGAACACTGCGCCGAATGCGGTTGATTGCATTGGGCGTAGTGCGGTTACGTTAAATTGTATTGCTCTACTATCAATACGAATCCGACTTGCCAGTTCGGTAGGGAATCAAGCCTTTGTTAAGGGCGGCCTGATTCATAACGACACGTGTGTTAGTTGCCAGACCTGCCGATCCGCGGCTGGAGAATAAACAAGCCACGATCCATGCCGGTGACCGCTACGACACCTTTCTGACCGAAGTAGGGATAGTTGCTCCAGGTGCCACCCTCGAAGGATGCGTTGTTGTTCTCGGGATAAACGTCGAAGTAAGCGACTTCGGAGAGCTCACCGGCAGCGACATCACGCATATCGTAAACACGCAGCCCAGACATGTTGTTCGACACAATTGCATACCTGCCTTCGGTATAGATGTTGTGATCGATCGACGAAGAGGATGATTCCAATAATTATTGCTCTGCTTACTAACGCTATCTTGTTCATCATTTTTCACCAATATAAAAGCTGTAGAAATATTAACTGGTTTCTTTTGCTAATTTTCCAGATCGTGGCGAATAGTCTGGTACTCTCCTTTGGAAATTTCACCACGAGCATACCGTATTCATAAAATTGTTAGGGCGTCATCGTCCAAGATGGTTGGCGGATTGCTGTTTGCGCTTGGATACGGCGCCGCCAATGCCCAGATCTCTGCACCGATGATGACTATCCAAAAAACGATCATCCAGATGTTGTTGAATCCCATTCCGAAACCCATCATTTTTTTCTCCTTGAATGCTATTTGACTGGCTATATCTTAACCCGGAACTATGACCGAGTATCAACGAAAGTATGAAGTTTTTGTAACATTTCCTGGTACTTTGGGTGTCTCGCTTCTTCCTTGTTTTTCTACCCCTGTTTTAGCAAATCGAATCCAAAAATGAGCGAAACTTGACCTTCCAGCTACTGGAAGGTTTACAATACACAACACGAGGTGAAGCATGCGCATCAAACAATTTTCCGAGTCGACCAATTTGCCGCCAAAAACTATTCGCTACTATGAAGATATAGGAATGCTGCCGCCGCCTAAACGCATGGGCAATGGCTACCGCGATTATGATGAAGCGGACGTGGATAGGGCCCGGTTTATTGCCGGCGCCCGCAGCCTGGATTTTTCTCTTGATGACATCCACGAAATCCTGGCCCTGCGTGAACGGCGAGAAGCACCCTGCCGGGTGGTATTGGATTTATTGGAAGAACGGGCCGTTGAAATCAACCGGCGTATCGCCGAACTGCAGCGCATGGAAGCAGAGTTACGCGACTTATACCGGCTGGGTCAAACTTTCCCCACTGATGATGTAGACGGCAAGAACTGCGTTTGCCACTTGGTCAGCGAACACTTGAAAACAACCGTGAGCTAAGGAATCAATCTAATGGAATCCGACATTATTACCCGAACCAACCTGACCTGCCCGGAGTGCGGATTTGTTGATGAACTAGATATACCGTTGGATTATTGACTGGTATTCCATACGTGTGTCAGTTGTGGCACAAGACTTCAACCGCTGGCTGGCGATTGCTGCGTATTCTGCTCGTTTGGCGACCATCATTGTATCGGTAAACAGCGTACTGCGCTGAGAGGAGGCGAGGGCTAATCCTTTCGCGGAGGTTTTGACATGAATCAACAACAACTATTTTCAATTGAGCTGAGTTACGAGAAGGGCAAGCAACAGGTGCTAGATACGCCCGGACGTACCGGCGAATATTTAGGGAGCGGTGTCGGTACAATAAGTGGCGAAAAAGTTGCCGGCAGCGTCCAGTGGGACCTGTTCGAAAAGGTAGAAGAGATTGTATGTGAATCTAATCTGCGTGGTCTCATTGAAACAGATGATGGCGCAATCATTCAGTTTGATACACTAGGCTTCTTCCGCCGTCCTACCCAGCCGGATAACCATATCTGGATCAACGCTTCAGCCGTGACTTTTCATACAGACGATCCCCGCTACGCTTGGTTAAATGAATTAACTGGATCCTGGCAGGGAACTTTCGATATGGCTTCCTATCAGCACAGCTACCAGATATTTATACCCGGTGACGCATAATCGTGATAATAGATAGTGACATTGTCGCAAAATGATTTGACCGTAGCTGACGACATTCAAGCCTGGACATATGACATGGATAAGATGCAGCGTGAAACAGCGAAAGGCGTTTGGCGAGGGATGACGTTCAGCAATCACGCTTTGAAGCTGTTGGTTCAGGGAAAACGGTCAGCTCGATGCAATTGGCAGAAGTTTCTGGGTGCAGGCCCATCCAGGTACGGTCGCCTTTTCAGTAGATGATGCTTACAGTCTGGCTTATGCGAACTGGATCAGCCGCCGGGAAACGCTAGGTCCCCAGCCACCAGACTACTCCAACTCCCAATCTGCCGGTTGCTGTTGTTAAGTTCGTCATCTACTACCAAGATCTTATAAGCCAAGGCAAGTCTGTGGCAGCTCATTTCTCGGGTTACAAAACCCCATTTTCATTTGACACCATCATTGGATGGGCGTTCCCACGCCGTCTTGGCAGGTTGCGCCGCGTTCCGGTGTAGTTGGTCCTTGTTGGTAGCGATCGACAAATTCCTCCAACCGATCATCATTAACTGAGTCCAATTCTAGTTGCACTTCCCAGGCAGTCAAGACCACCGGGCTTTTTAATCCGGGGTAGGGACTCATGACAACAAAGTCTTCACCGCGCACCCGATCGCGCAGATAATCTATATCTTCTTGTGGAAGATCGGGTTGGTAAGTTAACCACAGCGCGCCATGTTCAAGCGAGTGAACCGCGTTCTCGACAGAGACCGGTTCATCATAGATACCGCAGTTTTGCCAGGCTGGATTGTGAATGCCGCCGACGGGAGGGAGATCGCCGGCCTCAATTTCGTGTTCCACATGGTCGCGCTCCTGGTGCTCATGATCAACCGCACCGGCAATGGGCTCTGGAGGTATTGGGCCTCTTAAGGAAAGGAAGAGCAAATAACCTAAACCAATGACAGCAACGATAAGAATTCCCCAAAGGGCAATCGGACGCCAGCGGCTTTTTGACTCCTCTTTTTGCTTCTTCGTTTTTCTATATTTTCTCCGTGAACCCATGTGTAAATGCTCCGTTAGTTGATTGAGGCGACTGCGGCTGTGAGCGCCTCATATAAAACAACTTCTGTTTGAGGACCAATAAATGTTTGCAGGGGACGGCCGCTTCCATCCAGCACGACAAAGGTAGGGTGCCCGCGCAACCCAAATTGCTGTTGCAAATCTCCGTTTTCCGCTTCGTTGGCATTCAATTGCAGTACGCTCGCCTGGCCAGCGAACTCATTCTCCAACCCATTCACGATGGGCGTCATTTCTTGTCAAGGCAGTCAGTTATCCGTGTAGAACATGATCAGCGCCGGACCTTGAGGTATTCCCGACGTATCGCTATCTTCTCCCGTACAGGCAACGATCAATAGCGGGAAGATGATTAGAGTTAACAAATAAGGAAAAAGTTTCATCTGGTCCTCTTTTTAGTTCTGCGGTTGGCCAACGCCATCTGTACAAGGTGCACCTGGTTCTGGCCCGGCACCTTTGTATCGTTCTATAAATTGTTCAATTCCTTCGTCAGGCACAGCATCGATAACCAACTGTTTTCCCCATGAAGACATGACCACTTCGCTTTGCAGTCCAGGGAATGGACTCATTAAAATGTAGCTCTCACCACGCACCATATCTTGCAGCTCGGCGACTTTTTCCCCGGCAAGATCGGGTTGATAAGCAAGCCAAACCGCGCCGTGTTCTAAAGAATGAACGGCCAGACTATCATCAACTGGTTCAGTGTAGATGCCGCAATTTTGCCAGCGCGGGTTATGGGTGCCGCCTGTTGGCGGCAGCCCCGCAGCAGTAAATTCCGCCTCCAGATCATGATTTCGCAGGAGATTATCGAAGGAAAGAACGCCTTCCAGATCAGGTTGGGTGAGGCGATATATGATTGCACCGATGGAGATAATTGCCAGAAGGATGATAGGGATACCAAATAAGAGCCACCTTCTACGTTTCTCCTCAGCTAATTTTTGTCTTCTCTGCTCTTTTTTATTTACTTTACCGGTTGACGCCATCGCCTCTTACCTTGCATGTACTGGCCAAACAAATAGTGATCAATCTAAATATGAATCGTAACATGATTACTTAAGGTAAAACAGAGCTATTTACAGGGTAGACAATAGGCCATTTGGCGTATTGAGAGCTTATGCAGGCCATCGCCACAATAGCTCTCTACTACTTATAATATTTTAGTACAAGATAATACCACGCAAGGCCGCAAATTATCTGGCATCGAGATTCGTCCGCATTAATGTCTGGGCGTTGATAGCCACAATAATGGTGCTGATAGACATGAGGAATGCACCTAAAGCTGGCGGCATAATGAACCCTAAAGGGGCCAGAATTCCTGCTGCCAGGGGAATCATGACGATGTTGTAACCTGCCCCCCACCAAATATTTTGGGTTTGCTTACGATAACTGGCCTGGCTGAGCTTAAGGATTTTCACCACATCCAGGGGGTTGCTTTTAACCAAAATCAATCCAGCCGATTGAACAGCCACATCGGTTCCGCTACCGATGGCGATGCCAATGTCAGCCCGGGTGAGCGCAGGAGCATCGTTGACACCGTCGCCAACCATGCCGACACGTTGGCCCGCCTTTTGCAGCTCAATGACCTTCTTATCTTTATCGGCCGGTAAGACCTCGGCAAAATACTTGTCAATTTTCAGCTCATCGGCGACGGCTTTGGCCACATCCTGGCTATCTCCGGTAAGCATCGCTACTTCTACGTTTTGTTCATGGAGGGCGCGCACGGCCGTGCCGCTTTCCTCTCGAATCACATCTGCCAGGGCAAAGGCGGCAACAACAATATCATCGCTAACCAGATATATGACGCTCTGGCCCTTGTTGCCGGCTTCTTCCGCGAATTGCGTCAATTTTGATGGTCGTTCTGCCTCCAAGTACTCCAACAGCCGCGGTCCACCCACATAGACAGGTGCACCATCATAAATGGCTTGCACCCCGCGACCCTTGAGAATTTGAAATTCACTGATTTGTGGCAAGTTAAGCTGCTTTTCTTCAGCCGCCTGTCTAATCGCCTGGGCTATGGGGTGCTCTGAATCCCCTTCAATGGCGGCGGTGATAGCCAGAGCTTCATCAGCCTCAACTCTATCATTCGTGGCCATACCCACGACGCCAACCTCTCCTTTGGTCAGGGTTCCGGTCTTATCGAAGGTAATGATATTCAGATCTTTCGCCGTCTCCATAGCCTGCCGGTCGCGGATGAGGATGCCATTATTTGCTCCCAGAGAAGTTGTGTTGGCCACGACCAACGGCACGGCCAGGCCCAAAGCATGCGGGCAGGCTATGACCAGCACAGTGACAACTGTGGCAATGACTTGCTCCGTGATCCCACCGAAATAGAATGACCAGATGATGCCGGCCAGTAAGGCTACAGCAACCGCCGCATAAAAAAGCCAGGATGCCGCTCGATCTGCCAGGAGCTGCGTTTCCGATTTACTCTGTTGGGCTTCTTGCACAAGACGCATGATCCCCGATAAGGCCGTGTCGTCGCCAACGGCCGTGAGACGGGCACGCAAACTGCCGTTTCCTGAATTCACCGTACCGGCGATGATTTGGGATTCAATTGATTTCTTCACCGGTCGTGATTCCCCAGTAAGCATCGATTCATTCATATCGGACTCGCCCTCGACCACAACGCCATCAGCCGGAGCATTGGCTCCGGGACGGATGAGTACCAAGTCTCCAGTTTTCAAGCTGCTCACGCTGTGTTCCATCACATTGCCATCGGGCAAGATCACCTCGGCCGTATCAGGCATGAGCTTGGCCAGTGCATCTAGAGCGCCGGACGCCTGGCGTACGCTGCGCATTTCCATCCAGTGTCCTAGAAGCATAATGTCGATCAGAGTCACCAACTCCCAAAAGAAATCTTCGCCAATATCCCAGATTAGAGTGGCCATGCTGTAAAAGTAGGCGACGCTGATGGCTAAAGAAATCAAGGTCATCATACCCGGCTTGCGATCACGCAATTCCCAACGGGACATGCGCAGAAAGGGTAACCCACCGTAAACGAAAACAACCGTAGCCAACACAGGCAAAATCCATTGGCTGCCGGGAAAAACTGGGGCAGTATAGCTAAACCAGTTCTGGATGGCTGGGCTGTAGATAATGACGGGAATGCTCAACACGAGACAAATCCAAAAGCGGTTGCGAAACATGATTTCATGGCCGGTATGATCGTGATGGCCAGTGTGGTCCTCGTGACCGGCATGCTCTTGATATTCGCCATGTCCTTCGTGACCGGCATGTTCATCATGCTCGTCATGTTCAGATTTTGGTGCCGCCAATTCACAGACCCGGCAGCAAGTGCAGTAATCAGTATGGTGGCTAATAGCTGAATCATGTTTGTGTTTGGTTTCATGGTGGGCGTGCGTGTCCATAAACTTCTCCTAATTTTATTGCCTATTGAGAGATGCTCTGCACCGTTTGCTGCCATTGAATTGCGCGAATGTCCTCTGGCCATGTGCTTTTGATGTAAGTGAGAACCGCCGCAATTTCCTCATCAGTTAGCGTGCCCGCAAATGCCGGCATATTACTCGTACCTCCGATATTGAGATCCTCAAAGCGTGTACCACCTTTTTCTATTGATTCGATGAGGACGCTATCCGCATGATGCCACGTATGGCCGTCGGCCGAATGTGGGGGAGAGCGAAATGAGCCGTCTTCGTTTTGCTGCTTCCAGCCCGTTTCCCCTTCCAGGTTTTCACCGTGGCAGCTTGCGCAGTTGTTGGCGTAAATCATTTTTCCCAAAGCGATCTCATCCTGAGACATATCAGGCGGCGGGGAACTATCATTGCCTGATTGCGGTGTGAATGTGGGCATGTCTGCTACATTTGTACAACCTGCCATAAGCAGGATTATGACCTGTAGGGTCAGAACCCGAATGG
>JAACFF010000076.1 GCA_009937635.1 Chloroflexota bacterium | reverse complement strand
TTAACGTTGTGCGAGGAGGGATTGGCGATATTCAGAAGATTGGACGAAAGACCCGGTATTATCTGGGCGCTTAATGCTCTGGGAGAGATGGCACGCATGGATGGCGACTACGAACGCGCAGGCAGGGCATACGAGGAGAGCCTGGCCATGGCTCGCGAGGAGGGTGATAAGTTGCGTCAAGCCCTGCCTCTGGGCAATCTGGGCTACGTCGCGCAGCAGGCTGGCGACTATGAGCGGGCGGAAGCAGCCCATCTGGAAGGGCTAGCCCTGTTTTTGGAACTTGAAAACACCCGCCACATACCACAGCACCTGGCAATATTGGCTGGTCCTGTTGCAGCACAGGGGTATCTGAAGAAAGCAGCCCGACTCCTCGGGGCCTCGGAGGGCCTCCTGGAGAAGATGGGCCTTGTCGCTCAGGCTGCCGACCAGGTTGAGATTGAGCGTTACGAGGCCGCCGTGCGCGAACAACTTGATGAAGCGACTTTTGAGGCTGCATGGTCCGAGGGGCGGGCCATGTCGCTCGAAGAAGCCGTTGCTTATGCGTTGGGCAGCGAAAAGTAGCCTTTCGAGGTAATGAATTCGCGCAGATAATAGAGGTCAATCAGCACAATGAATAGATTCATGACAGTGAGCGGATAAGCGCCGATTAACAGACCATATAGCGTGAAAATGGCCGCGCCAAATAGGTTTATGACACGCAATCTGACAACAGAACGCATCATGAGCGAAACAGCGACGAGCAACGAAGCGACGTAGCCGATTATTTCATAAGTCATTGAAAGATCCATGTTACTTCTCCTGTGTTTGTATTCTGCCAACTTAACTAGGGATTATTTTGTTGCGGTAACTACCCGCGACCACCCGAATCGCGAAGAACTAGCCTTGGTATGTTAAATGTCGCTCAGGACCGGGACCGGTTTGCGGCCTGACCAAACGTGCCACCAGGCTCTTCCACAAACCTGCTTGATTCTTCCCCGGACGAGTTGTCCGACCGGCATCTGCCTCTTTTAGCAAATCTTTTCGATGCTCATTAGCCAGTACTTCCACCACAAAGGCTTGGTTCAACATTTTGGGTACCTCCTTTTGCTAGGAATGTTCTTGAGTTGTTTCCAGCTTAATACCCGACCAGGGGGGCCGTCACCTCCCTCTACGGGGTGATTGAGGGGGTGAATCAGGGGGGATGCTATTTCGGGTATAATGTCTATTGAGAGCCTTGCATCTCTAAGCAACCTAACAGGACGAACATGGGGAGATGACCGGATGGGCGGTAGTGATTATTTGCCCGAACCTTTGACCGAGCGTGAGTTGGATATCTTGCGACTGCTTGCCGAGGGATTGACCGATCGCGAGATCGCGCAGAGACTCGTCATCGCGCAGGGGACGGTTAAGTGGTATAACAAGCAAATCTACCAAAAATTGAGTGTATACGGGCGTAAACAGGCCGTCGCCAGGGCCGGACAGGCCGGTCTACTAAAGAGCCAACTGGATATTCCCGAATACAATCTGGAGAATTTCAAGCACAATTTGCCTGTACAGCTCACTTCATTTGTCGGCCGTCAAACCAGACTTTTTGCTGACTAAAAAGAATGCTCCATCTGTTTGCGAAATATGTGTGCGTCTGGACGGGCTTCCATTAGCAATCGAACTGGCCGCGGCCCGCTCCAGATTGCTTTCGCCCGAGGATATGTGTGCACGCCTGGAGAGCCGTCTCGTAACTTTAACGGGTGGGGCGCGTGATCTACCGGTTCGCCTGCAGACTCTAAGAGCAGCAATCGACTGGAGCTACGATCTGCTCGACAAAGATGAACAGCGCTTGTTTAACCGTTTGAGCGTCTTTCAAGGCGGGCGCACCATTGAGGTAGTCGAGTCAGTTTGCAATTCAGATCTCTCCTTCGCGATCCTGAATGGATTAGAATCGCTGCTGAATAAGAACTTGCTTGTTTCAAAGGAAGGGAGAACGGGTGAAACACGCTTTTACATGTTGGAAACCATCCACGAGTATGCCCGTGACCGGCTGACACAAAGTGGGGAAGCAGATGACTTTAAGAAACGTCACGCGCTGTACTTCGTGACGCTGGCCGAGCGCGCCGAAGCTGAGCTTCACGGAGTCCGGCAGGAGTATTGGTACGCACGCCTGACGGATGAACTGGACAATATCCGTACCGCATTAAATTGGGCGCTCGATGGCGTGAATGTAGAGCTCGGGGTTAGGCTCGTCGCGGCCCTGCGTGATTTTTGGTATTTTAAGGGCTACTTGTCAGAAGGCTCTATATGGATCGAACGCGCTTTGGAGACCGAAGGGAAAGTATCACCCGCTATTAGATCTAAAACGCTCAATACCGCCAGCCGGTTAGCATACGCCCGCGGAGACCATACAGATGGCGAACGTCTTGCTCGCCAGGCGCTTTCTCTGGCACGTGAAATCGATGATAAAGATAATTGCGCCTGGGCACATATCTGGTTACCCAGTCATTTAATGGCATCTTCTGACACAATCAAGGAGGCAATGGTCTTTGCTGAGGAGGGCTTGCGGTTGTTTCGGGAAATGGCTCACAAATCCGGTATTACCTTCGGGGTGAATATGCTTGGTGAAATTGCACGCATGGATGGCGACTACGCTCGTGCCAGTCGACTCTACGAGGAGTGCCTGGCTTTATCAAAGGAGATGGGTAACAGGCGACACGAAGCCATCAGCCTAGCCAATCTTTCATATGTTGCCTACCACCAGGGTAACTATGACCGGGCAATTGACTATAGCAAAAAGGCGGTGGCTCTATTGAATTCTTTACAGATGGGGTACGCGAGTGCCATTGTTTTAGCAATGTTCGCCGGACCAATCAGCGCTAAGGGAGACCCTAAGCTGGCGGTGCGTTTGCTGGCAGCATCTGAAGAGCAACTGGAAACCATGGGAGCGAGCACCCAACCAGCCGATAAGTTTGAAGTTGATCAATTCAAAGAAGTAATCAGGGAACAACTTGGCGAGACTGAATTCAACAAGGCCTGGTCTGAGGGGCAGGCAATGTCGTTTGAAAAGGCCATCGCTGAGGCAATGGAAGGAACCTGACCAATGATTTCACCACCAACAATCCAGGACGCCCTCCCAGTGAGACAGATCATTGTCGATTAATAGAGCAGGCCTGCAAAGCGGTATTGAGCTAGGCGACAGGCATCCACATTCTGCCATGCTCAATACAGGTTGAGGAGAAACCGGTATACGTTTTATTTCAACTTTGATCGGAGCCCTCTTGCTCCACTAGAGCTTTTAGGTTTTTCAGGCTTGTCTCCAGATCCTTGACCATCATTTTCTCAACGTAGAGGCGGTCGATTATCTTGCCCACACCGCGACCGGGTATCTGGTAATCATAGATCATCGTGAAGCGCGTACCGTCTTCGACGGGCTGCGAGATTTCTTCGTAGCCGCCGGTGATCATGCCTTCCATCTCGTAACGGCCGTAGCGCGCATACTCATATTCCAGGCATGTATTGGTCATTTCGAAAGTGATTCCAGCAACCTTGTAAATGAGCTTCACTTTGCCACGAGCTTCTGGGTATACCCCATCGCCGATGGCTTCTTCGACACCGACATACCACTGCGGCAGGCGATCAATATCGTTATGGATCCCCTCAACCTCTTCTGGAGTGGCTTCGATGATAATACTCCGTTCTACGATCGTTATTGTCCACTCTCCTTTGGGTGTTGACCCTTTTCTATACGATCCCTTATGCCGACAACCTTATACCAATTCTGGGTTGATTCTCAATTTTGGTTCAATCCCACTGTTCCCCAACCCAATTACTTGGTCTCGATTAGAAATCCAGCGGCCAAATCGCTTGTGACATATCTTTGCCTAACGCATAACGCGCCGCGTTGATGCCGGATAACACAACAGTCCAGTCCCCGGAACCCGGCTGAGTCCAATGGCCGGCTAAGTATAGACCGGAGACAGGCGTCTTGTAGGGTAGTCTGCGCGGCCCAGCTTGCCCAATGCTGTTGGTCCAGCCGTAGATTGGTCCTAGCCGGTGCAAGGGATACTTCTGTGATTCTTCTTCTGAAGCGCCAACCATAAACGCGTGATCTTCCGTAACGCCTGTGACCATGAGTTTCGCCAGATCGCCCAACAATGGGCACGCTGCTCCCTGCGCAAGTCTGTCTGGGCTGTGGCCTACTGGCAACAGGTTCGACCTCGCAGTGCCAGCAACCATGATGCCTATCGTCGCCTGGCCAATCGCTGGCTCGCCGTGCTCTGGAAGCTATGGCATAGTCAGGAACTTTATAACGAGGCTTATCATCTTCAGCAGCGACGCCTCCGTAGCCAACCGCTCGCGTAGCGGCGAACTGCTGCGATTGTTGAACATTTATCGTTAGTTGCTCGTGATTGGATTGACAGGGATGGCATCCAGATGGTATAGGTTTAAAGCGGCGCCGATTTTGCATATGGTGCTGCAGTTGCTCCCTGCCTGTCACTCAAAATTGGGGCTTGACAAAGTGTATCCGTACGAACAATAAGACGCGAAAAAGCATTTCTAACGTCGTTCTACTAGAGCTAGGATTCATTAAGGTAAGGCGTTTTTCAAAGGAACCGTGAGGGCTGATCCGCAACGTTACTGCAAATCAACCTCTAAAGTTAAAAAGGCTTAATAGCTCGATATCCTGCAACCATCAAACAGATGATCATGAATGCGCCATTTCTCAAGATATTGTCAATCTAATCCAAATTTTGCTGGGTCCGTTTTTCCTGGATTCGTTTGACGATATCTTCAACAGACTGGTCCTCTAGCCAATCGGAACGCTCTTGAGAATAATCACCATAGCCTCTTTCAAACATTTGCAAGAAGCGCACAAAACCGACTGGTCCTAGCTCGCGAGAGAGGGCGGCTAGTCCAGCTTGTTGGATTTCATTTAAGGTCATGCTTTCATTTATCATGATTCACTTTCTTGTAGCCGTACCAACCAGTGTAACGGATTCTCAACTATCACTTGTAGCTGATCCGCTAAACGGACAGCGCGACGGAATAATCTGTCGTCTGTTGTCAGAAAGACGGCACCACAGCTCTCGGCACAGGCCAGATGCAATGCATCCATACCTGAAAAGCCGAGATTGGCCAATACTTTGGCCCGGGCAATGTCTACCTCCGAGAGTTGATAAACTTCACTTGCGTGTGCGTTTAATTGCACTACGCGTTCGCGCCTTTTTGAATTTGGCATTTGTTCAATCTCTTCAAGGAGGACATCACTACTATACCATACCCAATCTTCGTTTTGAACACGGGTGAGTATAAGCAGCACTGCTTCCGCTTCTAAACGAATTCGATCGTGTGACTGATCATCAAAGGGACGATTCAAGCAGCAAACATCTAGTCTGATCTGCAACGCTATTGCAAATCAGCCTACCGTTGAAAAATCTGCATGTTTTAGACGTATTCTACAAGCGGCCGTCATTGTGTCAAAAGGTAGCCTAGCTCCTTCAACCGCTTGCGAAAGCGCGCCAGCCGTGACGATTTTACGAGAATAGTCTTATCGTCAACCTTCTGGCACAATTTGGCTAACGCTTTATCCTGTTGGGTCAATGTCATCAGACCGGGTTGGTTAAGCTGGATGAGAACGGCCGCCCCCGCCTCCTTAAACGCCTCCTGATTTTGTTGCAATCGAGACAGCCAATCAAATACAGGGGTCGATAGTTCTCCCTGATGATTGGCTTGCAAAAACGTGATGAGTTGTTCCAATTGTTGGCCACCTTCAACGGCCGTTAATAGCTTCACCTCGTCCAATTGATAGGTTTGCGGATCAACCAACTCTGCCACCGCCTCTAACTGCAATCGCTCATTGGGCAATAAGTCAGCCAGAAGATGCAGCCGCATGTCCGCGGTAATCGTGAACAACGCCTTCTCTTTTGGCTGCGTTGGCTCGTACTTATCCGCCTGTCCCAGTAAAAACGCCCCCCACTTGTTAATGCGAAAATATAGCAATCCATCATACAGGCTAATTGGCTCATCTATGTAGTTATAAGCGGAGTCTACAAAACTAGCGTACTCATCATCGACAAAAGCGACATCTACCGCCCCAATCGTTCCCAGGTATTCCCAAATGATGGCATTCATGTACAGGCCATTGACTACGTTCCAGTAATTCCCGCCGTGCAGTTCGCCATAATAGCGCGACCCCACGTAGAGATTACTGTATGGAGTTTTCTCAACCTCGAAATCAAAATCCCAAATAATAACGGCGCGGTAAAAGTCTTGAATATCAATCCACACATCTACCGGACACCAGGATAATGCTTCAATTACTTTTTCGCGGCGGGAAGCAGCCGGCGTCAGGCGCGTTCGGCGTGATTTCAAGCCCCCGAGATGTCGAATGCGGTGCATCTCGTCGAATTTGCCACTGTCGCTCCATCTCTCAAAGGCAGTCAGCATGATTTCGGGGTTTTGAGTGCGCAAATAATCGCGTCCCGCTTTGGTAAGTTTGCCGGTGCGCGTCATCAAGCCTGATTCCTGGGTGAATACATCGAGACCAAACGGCCGTATCACAGTCCGTCCAGTCACCTTTTCCGGCAGTTCATGAAAATCTCCATCCATTAAATTGGCCAATACCTTGCGAACGCTAGCGGCCGTCAGCCGGTTGTTCTTGGCTCCATACTTAACTTGCTTCTGCTCCACCATTTGCAAATAGGTCAGTAAATCGGCGCGGCCAATTAACTCAGTTTCTACAGGTACGACATCCCAGTCATATCGACCGCGCTTGATTATTATTGGTAATTTCTCAATTCCTTCAATCTGGAATCGTTCTGGTGATAGTACCAATTCAGCCAACAATAGCATCAAATCGTCTGGAATTTGCCCATCAAGCACAAACAAATCAAACAGAATCGGCTCCTTATGATAATAACCGTACCATAAATCTTCTTTTTGAGGGCGTGGCGGCAGTTCCCCATATTGGGCCACGTAGGCATCCGAATCAAACTCGCCATCGTTATGGTACGCGGTGGAAACAGCCCGTTGGGCGACGCTATCCATCTGTTCCCAAATGGTTCGCAAAGAGGTGTTGTCCAATAGTTTCGCACACACAAAGTTAATGCGATCTGCTTTGCGGGTGATATTGCTGCGCCCGCCCAGTAAAGTGACGTACTTCTTTATGGTATCGCTATTCCATTGGTCTAATCGTTCTGCAAGCGTTGTCATTCATCCTTCTCTGTTTCTATATTTTCGGAAAAGGCAGCGGCAACGGCCGTTTCCGAGATCACATCATAGGCCGGCTTCAGCCAGCGTTCAATATCCTCCATAAAAGCGGGTGCGCCCAATCGCGTCAACACCGGATAGCGTGAGGATGGCGGGGCAATTTCTGTTTGAAAATGGGTGACCTCTTCCCCAACGGTCCAAAAATTTGCCAATGATTCAGTTAATGGCGCTGGCGGATCGTATTCTGGCGCAGCGATCTCCTCCAGATCGCCAGTCCCCTGCTGTTGGCTCAAAGCGTCCAAAATCTCATCTTGCGTCTTGCCGCGCAGCCGAAAGAGCAAAAACGGGTCTTCGTCAAACCGCTCTGCCAAAATGTAGTGAACCGCTGCTAGGTGCTTGCACACCTCGGCCCAATCAGGGCAGTTGCAATCCTGCATCAAATCTCGCGCTGTCGCCGGGAAAAGGGAGAGGCGCACAGATGAGAATACCTCTTCAATTTCCTGCGGCATCTCTCCGGCCAACAGTTGGGCCATGAAGATGGGTCGAGCGGCTAACGCCTCGATGACTTGTTCCCATTGCGCGTCGGTTAACGGATTGATTTGGATGGTGATGATGTACGGACGTTTCCTCGACCCCTGCACCTTAGCCGTCACCTGTCCCACCCCCTCCGTCAGCGACAACACCTGTCCCTTACGGGCATAACGGCGACCTCGCCCTAAACGGCCACGATCCATCAACCCTTCCATCGCTTCAATCCAGCGTGCTGCCCACCAATTCTTCACAAACACGCCCCGTTTGCTCTTGGCCTTAATGCCCTCATCCGTCTCAATTGTAGGTTTGTAATCGTAGTACCAGCTCATAATAAATCCGGAACACAAGTTATGCAGAGAGCCCATAAAGCCTCTTTTTCCTCTGTGCACCTGTGTTCAATTTAGTATCTTCGTAAATTCACCAACGTCCTCAAATCGGCCGTCGTCATCTCCGTCAACCATTTTTCCCCTTTACCAACGATGCTTTCGGCTAGCACCTTTTTATCCTCAATCATCTGGTCAATGCGCTCCTCCAACGTGCCCAGGCAGACGAATTTATGCACCAGCACATTGCGCGTTTGGCCGATGCGGAAGGCGCGGTCGGTGGCCTGGTCTTCCACGGCCGGATTCCACCAGCGGTCAAAATGGAAAACGTGATTGGCGTGGGTCAAATTCAGTCCCGTGCCACCCGCCTTTAACGAGAGAACGAAAACAGGCGGCCCATCATCCGATTGGAAGCGGCGCACCATCTCCGCCCTCTTTTTGGGACGCACGCCGCCATGCAAAAAGAGCGCCGATACGCCAAATCGCTCCTGAATATATTGCTTGAGCAGCCCGCCCATTTCCGTAAACTGGCTGAACAACAGCAGCCGGTCACCCTCGGCCAGCACCTCGTCTAATATGGCGTGGAAGCGGCGCAGTTTGCCACTGCGATTGTTGTCCTCGAACGGATTGTAGGTCTCGCCCTGGTGCAGGTATTGGACAGGATGGTTGCACACTTGCTTGAGTTGCATCAACATGCTCAACACCATCCCCTTGCGAGCAATGCCTCCCTCTTCCTGTTCCTCGATGGCATGCAGAGCGTCTTGCACAACCGCTTCGTACAGTGTTGCCTGCTCTTCGCTGAGGTTGCAGTATACTTTCACTTCCTGCTTCTCAGGCAGGTCGGTGATCACGGTGGGGTCAGTCTTGAGGCGGCGAAGGATAAACGGCCGTGTTAACTGCCGTAACTTTTTCATCGCATCTTCATCCCCATATTTCTCAATGGGCAGCGTAAACTGCTTGCGAAAAGACTTCTGTCCGCCCAAAAAACCGGGATTCAAAAAATGCATGATAGACCATAGCTCAGACAGCCGGTTCTCCACCGGCGTGCCGGTGAGCGCCAGGCGGAATCCGGCGGACAGGCCGCGAATAACCTGCGCCTGTTTGGTGTTAGGGTTTTTGATATTTTGCGCTTCATCAAGCGCCACACCCAGCCATTCTACTTGCCGCATGACCTCCGCGTCTCGTCGAACGAGAGCGTAACTGGTCAACACCATGTCCACTTCACGCGCGGCAGCGATCAATTCATCCCCGCGCAGCCGGTCACTTCCTTGATGCGCCATCGTTTTTAAGCCGGGCGTAAACTTTTCGCTTTCTATCTGCCAATTGGTCACGACCGACGTGGGGCAAACTAGCAAAATCGGCGCGGGTAGGCATCCTAATTCGTTCTTGAGCTTTTGCGCCATTGTGAGCGTCTGGATCGTCTTTCCAAGGCCCATGTCATCCGCCAAAATGACGCCCATCCCCCAGCGGCGGGCGAAGTCAAGCCAGGAGTAGCCGTATTGTTGATACGGCCGTAACGTCCCCCGCAGCCCCTCTGGTGGAGGTAAAACGGCTAGCTGTTCATCCCCCTGCAATTTGTCCAGCCAACTCTGCAGCCACTCATCCATCTCCACGCCGTCAACTTGCAGACCGTTGCGTGTTTCCGCACTGCCCAAGCCCAACTGCATCGCCTCGTGCAGGGAGAACTCCCCTTCC
Source organism: Chloroflexota bacterium (assembly GCA_009937635.1). Lineage (GTDB taxonomy): Bacteria > Chloroflexota > Anaerolineae > Promineifilales > Promineifilaceae > JAACFF01. The sequence goes on along the minus strand of JAACFF010000076.1, from coordinate 10,294 downwards.
AATGTTTGCTGCTTCTGCCAAAATTGGATGGCAGCTTCTATTTGCTCCGGGTCAAGTTGCACCCATTGACCGCGAATCTGCACAAGCGGCGATTTGAGAGCGACCAAGGCATTGAACTCCTCACGGGTGAGCGCTGTATCTCCAATAGATAGCTGCCAGCGGTATTTGACCAGATATTGCAGGCTCATGTGCCCGGAAGAAACCTCGGCTGTGCCTATGGAGCCGCCGCTCAATTTCAAGCGTACACCCAACCGCGTCCCCGGTTTGTTCCACCAGGGCGGGGTTAGCAGACCAAAGCCGCTCTCTTGCAACTGTGGGGCGCAGTAACGCAAGAATTCAAACGCCTCCTGGGATGTCAAATCGACGGCGCTGGGATTTTGCCGGTTCAGGCTTTGTTTGATGGGCGCAAAGAAACGACCGGCGTAGCCCAGACCGGTGAGCAAACGTTCCTGGGGCCGATCGAAGCGGCGGTCTAACGCTTCCAACACACTTCCCTGCACTCGCCATACCTCGGCGGCGGGCACAATCAGGCTGGCATCGTCCCGCGCCTGCAACAGGTAGTGCAAATGCCAACTTTTACCTTTGGTGTGTTGGGCGGGCGCTTCCAATCGAAAAGCGACGCGGTAATACTTATCTCCGGCGATGGTCAGAGCGCGTACCCAGGCGCGGTAGCTGCTGTACAAATGCTGTAATTGGGCGATGCTGCCGGTAACTGCCAGCTCAATGTCAAACAACGCCCGTAGCCATCTTTCCGCCGGATTGTTGCCGGTGGGCAGGTACAATTCGCGCTCCGTTCCCCAATCGCGGGCGGCGGCATCGGTCATGTGGTTGAGAAAGTTGTCGAGTAGGGCACGGGACGGGACGGTTTCGTCGGGATTGTGGGCGTCGGCACGGCAGACGGCGGGCATGGCGGCGGCGAGTTGGGTCAGGCGGCGGGCGTCGTGTTCGCTATCGAGGATGGGCTGCCAGCGGGCTTCGTAGTGTAGTTCATGGCCGTCCCGGATTTCGACCATCGTGGGGCGTAGTTTTTGCTGGGCCAGGATTTCCAAGACTAAATTTATGACTTGCTGGTAGTAACGGCCGTCCCCCCCTAAGCGCATCCCCATCAAATCAACATCATTAAGCGCAACCAAAAATCGGAAAGCGTCGTCCGGTTCCAGCCAGATTCCTTTGACCATCCAGGGGTGCAATTGTAGCCGCTCCTCGTCTCGTTCCCAATCGTGCAGCAGTTCCGGCGAGGGCGCAGGACCAAATTTGTTGGTCGGCAGCCAGAGAGTGACAGTATGTTGGTTAAATTGGCGATTATGCCAGGGGATAGCTTGCCGCATGAGGTCCGCCAACGCACCATGATTCAAAGTGAATGAATGGGGTTGGGCTGCTTTTTTGCGTCGATCGCGTTTGGGTTGGGGGGCTACGGCTGTTTCCGCCCACACAAACAATCCACCCTCATCGCCGGGAGAACGAGGTAGCAGCCAGTGGATGTGTAAAACTTGCATCTACACCTTGAAAAATAATTGTGGTAGTACTCTGCAACATGATGGATAAATCACATCTGTTCAGCTTCGGCCAGATTCAGTGATGTAATTCAGCTGATTGGGTAGAATCGTGGCCTTCAAACACCAATCTTACCCGTTCAGCTAATGAAGTTCAATCCAACTCCCCTCGAATGTATCCTGTTCATCTTCATTTGCCCGGTTACTTAAATCTGGACCAAACACTGCCTTCGCCTCCGCCGCCAGCCGCATCTTCGGCCATTGCCACATCACTATCACTCGCTGGACTAAACAAGGAAAACTATAGATTCCGATGGTCTCAACGAAAAGGAGTTCTGCAAATCGAGCAGAAGACAGAATCCAGTGCTGATGTAATCATGCTTTGAACACGGAGGTTCACATCCGTTGGGACATGAACCGTACCGACCAATGGCTATTATACCAAACTACCTTTGATAGGAATATTTAACATTGAGGCCGGTGTGATCACAAAAGGGGAAAAAGTGGGCGCGGACGGACTCGAACCGCCGGCCTCACGGATGTGAACCTCCAAACAGGAAAACGAGATAGGACGCTAATCAGGGTGAATCAACTGTCTGTCTAATCAATCCAAGTAACATTTCCCAAATCACGTTTCATTCCATGCGGGCACATTGACTCGAACCCACCACTTCGTTTTGACAGAGCCCATTTGCAGGCCCCCTAAATCCAACAAGGCGATTCCCTGGCTCATGCTTTGCCGCCAATTCCACAATCGGTCTTCTTGATTCGGGATAGAAATATCCAGCGTTTCTATCAAATACCCCAAACGCTTATATATTGCCCCAGAGCCCATCCTCTTCAAGTAAGAATCCATTCGGTCCCAATCTATGGGTTCTCCAGCCTGCAACGCCTGAGCTACCTGCAGGATCCCACCGCAAAGGTCCGGCCGGCTGCAAGCATCGATAAGAGATTTCTCCCGATCGGTGATATTGATTTTCAGACTCTCGCTCGAACGAGACACAATTCCGAAGAACCTATCCTTCTTTATCCAGACAAACTTGTACCTCACGCCAAGGATGGTTTTTTGAGAAGGATTCCGCTGGCGCAAGGATTGAATGAAAACTGTGCGTGGCACCTGTTCGGTCAGGTTCCAATAATGGAGCGCGGGCCAGTAGGCTACCGCTCCGTCCGGGATCAGTTGGGTTGCAATCACCAGCGGGTCATCTGTCCACTGGCCTGCTGGTCCAGCTTCAAGGGGGATAATCATGTATAAACCGCGTTCTAATCGCTGCAGCCAGCCTTTCTTTACCAATCGCCCTAGTGCGTTGAATGCCTGCTGTTTGGAAATCCAATAAGGCAGTGCCTCATCCACCCGGAAGATCCGCTTCCCCTCCCCAGCAAGGGAGGTAAGGAACAATCGTTCCTTTGGGCCCAGTCCTTTTGACGCACTATATGTGTTAGTTGTCATTAAGTATATTGCTCATAATTGTTATTAACTTAATGTAAAATATCATATCTCCTGTAATTTGGCAGCTGATTCAGCAACAATTATTGAACTTTTTTATCCGGGCCATGGAATCACCTATTCTGACACATGGCGATCAGTTTGCTTCCCGGGATCATTTCTTTTTCGGGGGACGCAGCGAAAACCCAACAGGCCTATGTGTAGACAGTACAGCAAGGAGTGGAACATTATCAAGTGTCTCTGGACTAAATTTGTGAGGATGAGCTACGAGTGTCCCTCTTGTGCTTGACAAACGAAAAGTGTCTATCTCGAACCAGATGCACAGAAACGCGGTGTGGCCTCAAGTTCTTCTGCGAGTACACGCTCAAGTGATGGTAGCCCTAAATTCAGTTGATACGGTTGTATTCGACAACAAAAAAGGGCTCAAGCATAGCCCAAATTTGAAGGGGGCTTTCATGAACTCAATTAAATACCCTCGGTAGGAATCGAACCTACAACCTTTGGTTTAGAAGACCACTGCTCTGTCCATTGAGCTACGAGGGCCTAGCTGGTGATTAGAAGTCCGGCGCTCTATCCATTGAGCTACTGGGGCTCAGCATAATCCTTTCCGCACAAGATATTCTATTCACCATCTTCTGCCGCGTCAACCAGGCGTTGATCGATTACACGTGCATAATGGCCGTCCTGAATCTTTTCCTCCAAGCTATTCAGGTCCGGCAAAACCTCATTAGCCGTAAAACGAATAGCCCAATGATGCACGTGAGGGGTAACGGCAACGATATACGTATCCGTCTGAAAAGCTTGCCACATTTCCATCGCCGTTCCCATGCTCACTGTTGGCAGATAAGCTATAAGCAGATCAGCCTCCCCAGCAAGGACCGTCATATTCAGAAAAGTGCTACGTGCTTGAGCCTCATCGTAGTCAACACTTCCCGGATTTAACACCCAAGGATCACTGATTTGAACTCCTGGTAGGTGGGTTTGCAGAGATTCCGCAATACGTACCCGGTAATCCTGGTCATCAATCTGATTATCCAGTCGATCACCCTGCATCACACCGGCAATAAAAACGTGCATCACTCGTCAAAGATCGGTCGGATACCCTGGTAAATCTTAGTCCCACCCAATGTTCGAATCACCACGTCAGCAGGACGGCCGACACGTTCCGCAATTTCACGAGCGCTCATGGGCTGATTCGCATTCGCTAACAACACACAAAAAGTCGCGTCCACTAAGGATGCATGCGTAATAAAGTCCTCTGGCAGTCGGTGAAAGTATGACTGTATAAGATATTGGAAGCCGTCCACCTGGTGTACCTCACCCGTACGTGAATCGACCAAGTCTACCTGATCGAATTCTGCTTCAAGCGAATTTTCATCTCCCAGTGAGAAGCGCGAAAGCAAATAAGTCCTAAGATCAAGGTTTGATCGTTCCCACCAACCGAAATCGATGAAGAATCTCGTATCGAGCGTCGTTCGCTTTAGCGAAGTCGACTTTATCTTGGGGCGTGGATTACTTGCCAAGTTAACTCCTCTTGTTATTTACTCTCTTGCCAGCGGCTGCGATCATACAGCCAGTAATGATCCCCCACAGTCTGAAAAGCAGGGTTGCCAATCAGTTCGCCGAAAATTGGGCCGGGAGGCATACGCCGTAACATGTTTACCGCGCTGTAAAGCGTTTTAGCATGAACCGTATTTTGCGGTGTTAGCGGAGCCAATGCCGGGAATATTTCAGCCAATATCGAGGCCAGGGAACGCTGGTTTGCTTCCGCACGTCTCCAAACAGCATCTATCGCCGCCACAACATCCGATCCGACGATCAAAAGATCATCGTAGCCACAACCAATTGAACGGCGTTTTAATTCAAATTGAATTCGATTATCGGATACAGTTGCCAATCTAACCCACTCACGTTGAGGACGACGGCGATCATAATCAATCAGGATAACCCCTGGCTCTGGCCCAGGAGCAAGCTGTAAAAAACCACCAACCGGTATATTGTTTTCATCGTACCAATCCTTAAAACCGTAGATATATCTACCTTCCGGTACGACCCAGCCTACTATTTCCTTTTCAGCCGATTCATCTAAAAACAGAACGCGTTGGCGTGGCGCCGTGCCAATGGAGAACAGGGGCCTCAGGCGAGAGCTTAATGGTATTGTGCCTGCCCAACGATGCGGATACGTTAAAGACAGGATAGCCGGTTGAGACACTTTGTAGGAATCAAATTCTGACCATTCATCGTCCAGCTCACGTTCCAACATCAGAAGCTGGGAACTCAAAAAAGCCCGATCATAATCGACAGGCTGGTATCTCAACCGTGCCGGGGTTTTTAGCACGCCTTCCGGTTCCAAGCGACGTAAGAACCATTCAACGCGGCCCTCTCCAGCTACATCATCAAAGCGTTCGTCAGCTAACAAGGCATAGTTAAGCGAGAAACGTTGCACACCTATATCAATTCCAGGATCCATATCTAAAACAGCGAGTAAGTCATCCGCAATCATAGGACCCCCATCACTCATCTCCAAGATCGCTTCAGAGAGATGAAGATGACCAACATTGATGTCCACCATAAGTGATTTGACGAACCATAAAGAACTGAGCTCGATGAAATCCACGTGGTCGCAAAGTACAGTGTAAAGTTTGTCAGCGACGCCTGCACCATATTGCAGGAACAAAGATTCGGGATCCAAATCGATCAGATCAAACAATTCCTGCCCATTTTCATAATTAAGCGCGTGTACCGCACTATAACTACTTGCAAAATCGCGCGTCTTATCCTTTATATCTACCGTAATGACCTTGAACTTTCCTTCCTCAGGATTGAAACCCTCGCGCACATCCACAACAGTTCCCTGCGAAAAGTCCAACACAGGAAAAACCAATTTATCGCCTACCTGGTACTCATTCTGGGGCTGGTATACAAGTCGACCCTTCACTAATTTCCGGATCGACTTAAGCTCTTCATTAACACGATGTACAAAGAGTGCTTTGGTCAGCTGTTCAATAGTCTGCGGCTTTTCCACCTCAAGAAAGTGGTTATATAATTGCTCAATATCGGAGTCAGTGTGAGAAAACTGCGCCCCCCAATATTCTGCCGTCTGCGTTCGAGCCTGAATCACATCTATCTCCTAATCAAGAAGGGGAAGTTTGAAGTCATATCTAGAGGTACATATACCAACCAAAATTATATCCAATCCCGCCAATGGTTGCCACTTTCACCATCTGTTTCTACGACGACCAGGTTCGACTCATTGTTAAGGTAAAACCTCTTCTGTCCAGGGTATTGCATCTACCGGCACACCCATGATTCGTAGATCCCAATGCAAGTGCGGACCTGTAGAAAGCCCTGTCGAACCGCCTAGGCCAACGGGCTGTCCAGCAGAAACAGTGTCGCCGGCTTCTACAAATACATCCGCTAAATGATAATAACCCGTCATCACCCCTAGCCCATGATCAATGATAACAGTTCGTCCGCGTAGTTCGAGCATATCGTTGAATACGATAGTGCCATTGGCTGCCGCAAGAATTGGCGTACCGATATCTCCGCCAAAATCTGTACCCGTATGGTATATGGTAATCGGGCCTTCATTATACGAACGGCCGCCGCCATAAGGAGCTGTCACAATGGTATCCGTAACAGGGACTTGAAAGAGTCCATCCCATTGACCTTCTTCTGAAAAATTCGCATAAATTCTATACAAGAACGCATCTTCCTCCTCCCTTATCTCCGGATCTAGCAACGCTTCCAGCTCTTCGGGCACAATGATCTCCTGGTTGCTAAAATTTGCCGAGAAAATAGGTACATCCTGTACAAACGGGTGCCACGGTTGATCTCCGGATCCGCTAATTTCGAGAGCATACCGGCCTGGCTCCGTAAAGGCATCAATCCCCACAATTGCGACGAACCCTTCATCCTTTGGCACAAAACGCAGCTCCTGACCCGAAAATTGACCAGTCGGACGGCCGTCGAGCTGATTTTCCACATAGACAGAAACCGTGTCACCCTGTGAAATAAACTGTGGGCTCACATCCAATCTCACCCACTTGCCGGGCAAGTCCTGATAGGCGCCATCTCCAGGAATCCGCAGTCGCTGCCCGGGATATAGCCGTATCGGATACGCCAGATCATTAGCATCGATGAGCTGGGAGACTGAAAGTCCGTAGCGAACCCCGATCTCAAGCAAAGTTTCCCCTTCCGTGACAAAATGTGGCGTTCCTTGAACCGGGCGTGGCTGATCCGTTCCGGTCTGGCTGATCACCGAAAGCACCTCCCCCACAGCTGGAACATAATCACGATTGATCATCAGATTCGCCTCCATGACAGCATCAGTTGACGTATCGAAGCGACTGGCAATATGCGCCAAGGAATCGCCAGTTTGCACGCGGTAAATGGCGGCCACATTCTCGCCTTCACCACCTGGAATAACCAGCTCTTGCCCCACAACAAGCACATCGGCGTTGCGCAAGTGATTGACAAGTCTCAAAGCTTCAATCGTTACATCGTATTGTTGGGCGATGTAAGTTAAATTCTCGCCGTCTTCAACCACATGAACCGGCAGCCGGACAGGTGGGGGCGTGGGCTCCTCCGTCTGCGCCCTAACAACATAAGCCGTAGCGAAAACCACGGCAACTGCCATCAGCAAAGAACCCAGCAACCGCGATCTAATCATATTCAAGCGATATCCAACCATCATAAGAGCAGAAGTATATTGCAGCCCTGCAAAGGTGCAAACGCATGATAAAAACCTACACGAGGATCATTCTATCATTCTTAACATTAGCAATTCGTCAAACACCTGTTGTGCTTCCGCGAAATGGAATTTGTACGGTGCCTCCCAGAACTCCGCCAGTTGCCGGTTTCTCGTCTGTTGTTCATAAACCATTGCTTGCAGGTACATATCAAGCTTATCCGCGTCATGCACAAGCAACGCTTCTTCAGTCCCTTTCCGATTTAGTTCCTCCCAATAGCCCATGAGCCTTGGTGCAAACGGCACACCCCCCAGGATTTCGACCACTGCCCTCCGCTCTACATCACTTTTGGTAACATTCGGTAGAAACCTCCAGGCTGGTGATGGAATATCCGTGGTGAGCCCCTCAGGCAAATCGTGGAGAATCGCCATGGAAAGCACTTTCTCCAAATCAAGAGGCTTCGCGATCATCTGAACCAGAACCATGGCCGTAAATGTCACGCCATAACTGTGCGCAGCTACATCTTCAGCATTCGCCACCCCTCGTTGTACCCAACCTGAACGTGCTGTCTGCTTAAGTTTGTTCCCATGCAAGAGCAATTGCAGTACATCTGAGCTACTCATTTTTCACTCCCATTAACTTGCTGTGTGACTTTCTTCACAGTTGCGTGTTCCCAATATAAGACAATTACGTCATTCTCATGAATAACAACTGTAATAGCAATCATTAGCTTAAGGCAAGGAACAACACTGATGAAGGTTTCCGTCATCGCCACAGTCAAGAACGAAGGGGAAGGTCTGCGTCCCCTGCTAGATTCTTTAATCGATCAGATTCATCCTGCCGATGAAGTCGTGGTCTGTGATGGCGGATCGATAGACAACACCCTGGAGGTACTTGAAGAATACAAAACGTACCTACCATTGAAGATTATCGTAGCTCCAGGCAGCAACATCAGCCAGGGCAGAAACCGGGCTATCAGTACAGCTTCCGGACCCATTATTGCCGTGACCGACGCCGGCGTCGTTTTGGCTCCCGACTGGTTAGAAGCACTAATTCAACCCCTAATAGCCCAAGAATCGCCTGTCGTAAGTGGCTGGTTCGAACCAGATCCATATACAGACTTCGAGGTTGTGATGGGAGCGACCGTATTGCCGACGCGCACCGATATCAATCCGTCCACGTTCTTGCCATCCAGCCGCTCGATTGCATTCTACAAAAGTGCCTGGGAAGCGGTAGGAGGCTATCCGGAGTGGCTCGACTACTGCGAAGATCTAGTTTTTGATCAAGCTTTGCACGACAAGTATGGCCCCTTTCCTTTTGAGGGCAGCGCGATAGCCTATTTTCGACCTCGCGGCAGTCTACGCGCATTATTTCGTCAATACTATTATTATGCCCGGGGAGACGGTAAAGCAAGCCTATGGCCCATGCGGCATACAATCCGCTATCTGACCTATCTGTTTGGACTGCCCTTGATCCTTCGCCTCATCTGGCGTGAAAAATGGCCAGGATGGCTGCTGTTACTGCTGGGTGTGGGCACCTATTCTCGCCGGCCCGCAGAACGTCTTTGGCAAAGCACATGGGGTTGGCGTCCCCCAGCGCGCCTGCGTGCCTTTGCTCTCATCCCCATCATCCGCTTCGTGGGCGACGTGGCAAAAATGTTGGGATACCCAGCTGGACTAATCTGGCGCTGGCGGAACCTCGATAAGATTAGGCATTGACATTCATTATTTACCTATTACTTAGAAACCCTGTCATATGCCCCTGCTCGTTTGACGCATACATACCCTGGTGCTATTATCAAACCATCTTCGCCGACGGACGCCGTCGGCGTTTTTGCAGTATGCGCACTTCTTGCTAACTATGATCATACAACGCAAACCGCCTCGCCATCCACGACGGGGGCCATCTTGTTTACTAGTCATATTTGTGCTGTTCGGGATTGCAGTAAGTACTTACGTGATCCAAAATCGCGACGATGTCCGCGAGATAATTATTCCCACGCCCACGCCTGAGCCAACCCGATCGGCGACAGAGTTCGCCGTGCTGGCCGAATTGAGCAAAGATGATGGTGAACCTCAGGAAGCCATAGACTTTTACGATCAGGCCATTGCTTTAGATGCCACCAAGCCGGAATTCTTTATCCGCCTAATCAACCTGTTGGTCAGCCAAGACCAAGCTGAATTAGCCGTCGAAAAGGCTGAACAAGCCACAATTCTGGCCCCGGATAGTGATGATGTATGGACATCAGCTGCATCAGCTTACTTGGCAAACGGAGACCGCTTGAGTGATCGAGGCGATGTAGGTGGTGCAAATATCCAATATGCGACCGCATTCCAGTCCGCAAGCAAAGCCATTGGCATTAATCCCGAGAATGCCACCGCTCATGCCTATGCTGCGGCAGGCCTCGTCTTACAGGGAAATGCAGACTTATATGCTCAGGCTCAGGAGTTAGCCGATACCGCTATTTTTCTAGACGCGGACAATCCTGTCGCACGCCTTTATATGGCTACAGTTTTCACTTACCAGGGCTTTTATCCTGCTGCACTCGAACAGTATCAGCTCGGCTTACAGGTTGATCCCACTAATACGGATTTACACATTGGCCTCGGCTACAATTATTATGGTGACGGCCGAATCTCCGACGCCATTATCAGCTTTGAAGA
>JAACFF010000075.1 GCA_009937635.1 Chloroflexota bacterium | reverse complement strand
GGTGTAGGCGGTAGATAGCCGTGGCATCTATGGCCAGGGGGCTGTCTACAAACACGGCTAATTGGGAAGATATGTCTCCAGCTTCAACCAGCTGGTGCAGACGGTAGACAAGTTCCTGGGTACGGCCGACGGCAAAAGCGGGCACGATGAGTTTGCCCCCTCGCTTGCAAGTTTCGTTGACAACATGTTCCAGACGTTCGCTCGCTTCTTCCACGTCGGCATGCTGCCGGTCGCCGTACGTACTCTCAATAAGTAGGACATCAGCCTCATCAATGAAACTGGGATCATTGAGGATAGGCCGGTCGGGACGGCCGATATCCCCGCTGAATACGAGGCGAACCGCCCGTTTCTTTTCTTCGTCTTCGATATCCAGCGCGGCGATCGCGGACCCTAGGATATGTCCCGCGTCGTAAAAAGTCAGGTATATGCCAGGCATCACCTGGTAGGGGCGGTCATAGCCAATGCCGATGAACTGTTTCAGACTGTCCACCACGTCGGTCATCTCGTAAAGTGGTTTTAACAAGGGTAGGTTTTTACGTTTGCGTTTCTTGTTCAGGTACTCGATATCGAATTTCTGGATCTTGGCGCTGTCGCGTAGCATGATTGCGCACAGGTCGCGCGTGGCATAGGTGCAGACAACATCCCCTTTGAAGCCACTCTTAACCAGATTGGGAATATTGCCACTGTGATCGATGTGCGCATGGGAGAGAATGAGCACGTCTACTTCACTGGCGTCAAAGGGTAGGTTCTGATTGCGTTGATAGCTCATTTTGCGCGAACCTTGATATAGACCGCAATCTAACAGGATCTTGCGCCCGTTGACGGAAAGCAAATGCTGCGAACCCGTTACCGTGCGCGTGGCGCCATGAAATGTCAGTTTCATTGTCTATACCTCTTTCAAGACATCTAAGATTTCTTCGCCGTATGTACTACAGCGCCAGGCACCAATTGAATCGAGTCGGTTGAGTTCATCACTGTTTTGCGGGTTTGCAATGGCAATTTCCCACAAAGCATGTCTGCTTAAGATAACATCTGATTCGACCCCACGCGACAATCCTTTTCGCCGGCGCCACCCGCGCAGTTTATCATAGCGAGAAACGACCACTTCAGGATGGCGCTTGTGACGGCGCTTGGGATACACGGGTGAGGGGGCTTGCTTGCCTTGGCGGATCACCCTAAGGAGCGCACGGCCGTAGCGGCGGATCTGCCCGCGAGTCATACCATGAACCTGCGCCAGTTGATCCATGGTAGCCGGGGCCTGTTTGGCCAAGGCCAACATCGTGCGGTCATTGAAAATCTTAAACAGTGGCTGGTCACGCTGGCGTGCTTCCTGGTCGCGAAAGATGTTGATCGCCTTCAGGATAGCCTGCTGCTGGCGGGATAAGTCTCTAACACCATTAACAGACCAAAAGCTATCGGGGCTAAAGCCGTTATCGTTGAGCTTTACCTGCGCCTGTTCCGCAAACGTCTCGGCAGCCTCCTCCTCGCAACCTTCATCCACCAACTCTTGGTGCAGACGATCGCGTAATTGGAAGAGAAAATGGGTGTCATGCTGCGCATAGGTGAGCTGTGCAGAGGCCAGCGGCCGTTGGCACCAATTGGATTTTTGATACCGTTTGTTAAGGTTGATCTGGTACAGATCTTTTAATAAGCTTGCCAGTCCAAATCTTTGATAACCCAAGATACGCGCCGCCCACATCGTATCGAAAAGATTGCTAAGTTCCCAGCCATATTGTCGTTTGAGTAAGATGAGATCGTATTCGGCCGCATGGAAGATTTTTTCAATGTCAGGATTGGTGACCAATTCGCCCAGCCCGCTTAAGTCCAGGGAGACGGTGGGATCGATGATGTAATCTTGTTTAGGCGTCGATATCTGAATTAGGCAAACACGTTCACGATAGGCAAACATGCTGTTGGCTTCAAGATCGATGGCCAGGCGCGGCTCTTGCCGTAGTTGGTCCAGGCAATCAAGCCATTGGTGGGATTGGGTGATAAGTATGAAAGGCGGAAGTGTCATCGTTCAGGCTTCGTGTGGCCGGATATCCTGGACCATTAGCTGCAGGCTACGACGGCCGTTCCATTCATTGATGTTGACCGAATAGACCACATCAATTATCTGTGGCAAGGCATCTGCCCAGGCCCCCTGTCTAAAGGCGATAGCCGGCAATAGCTGGTGGGCGTAATCTCCGTTGCGGCTGCTCAAGCGCATTTGCAGATGGGTGCCGTCTTGACCCACCGCACGGTGGCTCATCACTTCTACATTCCTGCTGAGGAACAGGGGCGTTGGGTTTGAGTAGCCGGTTGGTTCTAATTGGGCTAATGTTTCATGGAGGGCCCAGTCAACCTCATCCAAAGAGATTTCAGCATCCACGGCGATCGTAGGAACCAGATCTTGCCCGGCCAGCTTCGCCTCGGCGATTTCTCGCATCCTGCTTTTGAACTGGGGCAAGTTCTCGTTGCGTAAGGTTAATCCAGCCGCCTGGGCATGGCCACCATGGCGCACCAATAAATCAGCGCTGGCGTCGAGCGCGTCGGTTATATGGAACTCCGGAATCGACCGGCAAGACCCACGACTTTCCTCCGATCCCATTTCCAGGACGATTGCCGGGCGGTAGTTCTTATCGGCCAAGCGGCTGGCTACCAAACCGACCACACCAGGCACAAAGTCTTCGGCGCCGGCTATGAGAATCAGGTCGTTGGGATTTACCATCGTCTCCGCTTTTGCACCCAGTTCGGCGGTTAGTTTTTGTCGCTGCTTGTTTAAATCATTCAGTTCCCGGGCCAATTGTCGTGCTGTATGGTTGTTGTTTGCTGCCAGAAGCCTGGCCGCTGTGTAGGCGTGCGCCAGGCGTCCCGCGGCATTGATGCGCGGTCCCAGGCCAAAGCCAATGGACTCGCTGGTAATGTTTCCCGGTTTCAGACCTACCGCATTTGCCAGGGCAGCTAACCCGGGGCGCTGCAAGCGATTTAGCACCTTCAAGCCATCCATTACCAGCTTGCGATTTTCGTGCAAGAGCGGTGCTAGGTCGGCCACGGTGCCTACAGCCACCAGATCCAGAAAATCTTCTACGTTACCCTGAACGCGCTCGGGCATGGTCTGATAAAGCGCCTGTGCTAACTTATAGGCAATTCCTACCCCCGCCAGCATCGTATCGGGGTAGCTGGAATCCGGGTGTTTGGGATTAATCACCGCTACTGCAGGTGGTAATTCCGGGCCGAGACTGTGGTGGTCGGTAATAATCATGTCCAGGCCAAGCTCTGCGGCGTAGGCGACTTCGCGGATGGAGCGAATGCCGCAATCTACAGTGACAACCAGATGCGCACCTATCTCCTTCAGCTTTGCAAGCGCATCTTTGTTGAGTCCGTATCCTTCGTCTATACGATCGGGAATATACGGTCGTACCTGGCGCCGCCCCATGCCCAGCCCCCGTAAGGCCTGGGTTAACAAGACGGTTGAAGTGACACCATCAGCATCAAAATCGCCATACACTACGATCATCTCATCTTGCGCAATGGCTTGTTGAATACGGGCCACGGCCTTGTCCATTTCGGGAAGCAAAAAGGGATCGGTGTTTTCCAGGTAACGCCCTTCGAGGAAAGCCTGGATGCGAGGCGGCTCGCTGATACCTCGATTGTAGAGTGTCTGCAAGAGAATTGGGTGAATATGGCTCAGTTCATCTTGAAGATGCAAAGGGACCGGAGGGGCAACTTGCCATCTATTCTCACGTATGTTATCCGGACGCCTCATAGTGCGATTATGGTAACACGAATCATTTGAATCGTAAATGAAACTATAGCAGAAGTGTGCGCGTCAAATTTTTAGACGGAGCCTGGGCACCCTATTTTCTGGCGCCCTATTGACCCGTTCTGAGCCCATGCTATAGGTAAAAATCAACTTCAAAAACCGGATTTCTTGGAATACCGGGCCAAGAGGAAAGGTGCGCCAAAAGTGAACAACACGCCCAATAGATGCGCCTGCAATTGGTCCCCACCCAGCAAAAAAATGCGGACCTGGGCATATATGAGGACTGAGAGTTGCGTGGTCAACAAAAACCACAAACCATAATGCAAACGATAAGCAGTGCGCCACGCTTGTGGATGTTCGCCGGCATCTAATATCAACCAGGGGAATGGCCAGGCAGCATACCAGATGCGGAAGTTGAGGGCTTGCAGAAGATAGCCATAGAAAATGTCGGCCGTACCACGCACCGGCGATCGGCCGCGCCAGGTTTTCCATAACAGCCATAACACAAACAGGCCAAATAAGAGCAGCGCTATTTGGGCTGCGAGGGTAACGGAGAAAGGTAAATTTAGTTTCTGCGCCATCAAGATCAGCAATACCGCCAGGGAAAATCCCCCACCAGCCGCTGCTTCGTGCAGCAAGCGTTGTGCAAGTTCCAACGGCGAGCCGAACGGCAAAAAAGAGAGTGTGAGAAGGATCAATCCGCCGGCAAACGTGACCAAAAGAAAACGCAGGCGTAATTTAATTGTGGCTATATCGTGCCAGATGCGCAGAAAAAACAAAGGCAGGGCCAGTACGCCAATAGGCTTGGTCAAGGGGCCGAGAAACATGAGCAGAAAACCGGCTTGCAGATGGCCACGACGTATTACAACGAAGCCTAACAGCAGCCAGAAAATCATCAACGCGTCATTGTGGGCATTGGTCACAAAAGTCAGGAGTAATGCCGGGTTCCAGGCCCACAAAATGGTATTGGCTGCGCGCGATGCAGCATCATGCGTTTCCGCGGCGCCTGATGCCGCAAAGCGCACTGTGGACCAGAGTAGTACGGCCGAACCCATAAAGGCTAACAAGGCCAACCCTTTAAAAAACAGAAGTCCCAACAACAAATTATCACCGCTAAGGTTGGTTAACAGTGAGGCCGTAATCTCCCATAAAGGTCCATAGGGAGATGTCACTCCCGCCCATTCACCGGCCAAGGGCAAAAATGGATCGTTGGGAAACGCATTGGGCGCTACAGAAAACGGGCTCTCGCCATAAATGCTAAAGATACGACCACGGATCACATAGCGGTAAATATCATTGGCGTTGACCGGGTATGTCAGCAACAATGGCAAGGCAAATAGGGTAGCTATACCGAGAATTTTTAACAGGCCAGGTGGCCGGCTCGATCTGCGCACACGCCGGTAAGCCAGCCAGAACAGCGCGTAAAGCAGAGAGATAAAACAGCCGTATACAAATCCTTCTCCTAATGAAGGCGTGAAAGACCGTATGTCAGAAAGGGGTACCAGTTTGTGATAAGGTGTCAAGGGAAACCAGAAAACAAGCAGTGTGTATCCGGCCAGGCTGAGCAAAAGTAATAGCGACAGCGGCAAACGATCCAATTGATAAAACAGTCGCTCGGAAAATGTAGAGGTGTGTGAAGGGCGATCGGTTTCCAAGTTGCTACGCGACGGCCATTTCTTGGTGACCTTGTGTGGCCAGAGGCACGACCAGAATCACCGTCGTACCTGACTCAGGCGTCGATTCGACGCGCAAAGAGCCATCGATGCGGTTTGCCCGTTCTTCCATGTTTACCATTCCCAGGCTGCCCCGTGATTCATAGTCTTGTCTGACAGCTTGCGGATCAAAGCCAATGCCGTCATCACTGATCCGTGCCACAAAAAGGTCTTCTTCCTGCCAAAGATGTACTTCGACGACATCCGCCTCGGCATGCTTGCGCGCGTTTGATAACGCCTCTTCGATGATTGAAAAAACCACGCCTTGTGTTGTCTTGTTCAATATTGAGCCCTTATCACCACCTATCAAGCGCATCTCGATGCTGTCGCTTTCGCTAATATGGTGCATCATCGTCTCAATGGCCGGTCCCAAGCCTTTGGTTTCAAGTAAGAGTGGCCGTAACGTGAATAACATGCTACGAATCTCACGTGAAGTTCGTTTTGCCAACTCTTCAACCTTCTCCAATTCCACGGCCGTTTTTTGCGGATCCTTGGTCGCAATCGAACGTAGAAAGTTGAGACGCATGGCCATCACGGCGATGTTTTGCGTTGGCCCGTCATGCAAATCACGAGCAAGTTTACGACGTGCTTCCTCATCGGCATCGATAAGTCTCTGTTTTTCCGCTTCCAGCCCCTGATATAGCTGGGCGTTCTGCAAGGCGATAACCGCATGATCCGCCACAGCAGAGAATAATTCAAAGTGATTATCGTCAAAACGAACGGCAGCATCAATACCCAGGACCATCACGCCAAAAAGCTGGTACCCTGCGCGCAAAGGGACACAGACAACAGTCAACGAGTTCGCGAAAGTCGCAAAATCGCCAAGTTCCGGATCCCCAGCGGGATTATCGGTGACCGCCGGTTCAGCTTGTCGCAATGCTTCGCCTACAGCTCCGCTTTTGCCGGCCAGCGCCTTATCTTCGTCGGAGCCCAAAAAACGGCGGCGGGCCAAGGGCACGAGCATGGCGCCATCATACAAAAACACGGCGCCGACCAAGGATTCACGCGGGACCCCCATATCCTCCAGGGCCAGACTGCATACATCAAGCGCCTGCTCCACAACCCGTTCGAAGCTTAAGGTCGCTCTGAGCGTGGAAGCCATAGCCTGTAAAGATTGTGCACGGTCATATGCCCCCTGCAACACGTGTAGTTCGCTGCCGACGGCTTGCACAATGGCGTTCATAACGCGAATGCGGGTGCGATAAAGCATATATAGAGCGATTGCGCCCACAGCCAACAAGATCACGCTGGCCAAAAGAATTTCACGCAACCATTCTGAGGTTGTGTGATTTCCTGAGATCGTATGCAGGAAAAAGGATACCACCACCTGCAATATCAGTAGAAAAAGTAGGGAGGCTAGAGTCAACCTATTCAGGCGACTAAATTCCTTGCTAACGGTACTCAAAACTTTTTCAATCATGGCTCTACTGATATGCGCCGGCGATAGTTAAACCACGCCGATCGCCAGGGGGGTTTATCCTCCACTTGCGTCGTACCAAATTCAGCATGCTGCAGTACAAATCCGTCAGAAAATAAGGCTCGTAAAGTTTCTTCTTGGATCCAGCGCGCTTCATCAGCATTGTTCTCTTGCTCGTCTTGAAGATGTGCAAACAGGAGGTATATTGCGCCATCAGGCAGAAGGCGCAGCAAATGATCGCGATAGGCGAAAAGCTCAAGCATGGACATGGAGTGCATGCAGCCGATGTCCAGCGCCAGATGGAAGGGGCCGGAAAGGAAACCAAGTTCTGAAACTGACGCTGCATGAAATTGGACCCGCTGGGCCACACCTGCTTTCAGCGCGCGCTCGCTGGCAACCCGCACCGCCTGGGGCACAAAATCGACGCCGTCGACTTCCCAGCCTTTTGAGGCCAAGTAAATAGCGGATCGGCCGTAACCACAACCCAGATCCAGAGCCCGCCCAGGCGTCACTTCCTCTGCCAGCGCCACCAGTTCTGGTGGGGGTAGATCATCATCCCAGGGAATCGTCCCCGATGCATAACGCTCTGTGAAGTCTTGCAAGCGGTTCTCTTCTGTCATATCCGGTAGCGATCTTCATCAAAGAATCTGAGGCTGCTTGCTAGTTTACCATATTGAACCTTGCGTTCGTACTAACGATTAAACGGAGTCAAGTTCTTGATACATAGCTTGGAACATGGATTAACGTGTTATACTTTCGACATATGAGTGACAACGGCCGTTTCCAGGGAACTACGCGCCATATTTATGCTCAATGGCCTGGCTTCTTGCTGCGCTACGGAGGCCTCGTTCTGGCCCTGCTGATGATTGGCGCCGGCCTTGTGCTTGGTTGGCAACTGTTAATTGCCCTGGGGCTTGTCTTGCTTATTGCGGGGGTTTTATTGTTGTGGACTGCCTTGTGGACTGCGCACAGGTTATACGACAGCGGCGGCTTACAAATCGCCGAGGTTTTGTTCGACATGAGCCAGGCACAAGCGACAGATCCAATCGCTTGTATTGACCTTGGTCTACGGCGACAGGCCATAGTCCTGAGCCGCCATCTGACTACCGGCCGGATCACCGTGATTGACGTCTACAATCCGCAATTGACAACGTCGGCAGGCGTGGCGCGGGCAAGGCAGCAAGCGGAACCGGCACTGACAGATCCACGTCTGATCTGGTATGATGGCAGCATTAACTTGTTGCCGCTGCCTGACAGCAGCGTCATGGCGGTATTCCTCCCCCAGATTTTGTCTGAGTTTTCGCAGCATGGCGACCGTTTGACGTTGCTGCGAGAGACAAAGCGTATCCTCAAGTCGAACGGCCGGATATTAGTAGCAGAGCAATCGGGGTCCAGGCTCAATTGGCTGCGCTTGGGTCCTGGCGTTTCCAGGCTGCAGCCGGCCGAACAGTGGCGTGATTTGCTTGTCGAAGCTGGCTTTGAAGTGCGGCGTGAAGAAGATCTGCAGGGATTGATGCTTTGTTTGCGGGCGGATAAACCATCGCCCTTTGCAGGACAGCAGCTACCACTGGCCTTGAATTACGCAGAGGAGTTCTGAGATTGTCATGAACCAGAGGATGAAGGCTGTGCGCCTGCACCAACCAGGTCAAGTATACGACGAGCCCTTGCAAATGGACGAAGCAATGGTGCCTGAACCTGCCCCCGGCCAGATCCGCCTTAAGGTGGGGCTTTGCGGCGTATGCCGTACCGATCTTCACATTGTGGAGGGCGAACTAAACTTGCCACACCTGCCGGTCACGCCTGGTCACCAGATTGTGGGCATTGTCGAATCTAGGGGGCCAGGAGCCGGTCGTTATCAAGTGGGCGATCGCCTCGGCGTGGCCTGGATCAATTGGGCCTGCGGCGAATGTGACTATTGCCGCCAGGGAATGGAAAACCTGTGCGAGAAGGCTCGTTTCACCGGGTACCATGTTGACGGCGGCTATGCCCAGTATGTGGTCGTGGATGAGCGCTTTGCATTCCGCTTACCCCAGACTTTCAGTGACGCCGAAGCGGCCCCTCTGCTTTGTGCGGGCATTATAGGCTACCGATCGCTACGTTTGAGCGGCATCCAGCCCGGCGGCAAACTAGGCCTCTACGGTTTCGGCGCCAGTGCGCATTTGGCTATACAAGTTGCGCGCCACTGGCAGTGTGACGTCTATGTATTCACCCGCGGCGCTGAACACCAACAGCATGCGCGGCACCTGGGTGCTGCATGGACGGGGCAGGCTCAGGATGATCCGCCAGTAGCGCTCGACGCCGGAGTCATCTTCGCCCCGGCTGGCTGGATCATCCCCCTGGCTTTGGGTCACCTTCGACCGGGCGGCATCGTGGCTATTAACGCCATTCACATGAGCCCTATTCCCGAATTGCCTTATGATCTTATTTACGGGGAAAGGATCCTGCGCAGCGTGGCCAACTTCACTCGCCAGGATGCGCAGGAATTCCTGAAAATCGCGGCCGAGATACCAATTAAGACGGCTGTAGAGGTTCATGCGTTCGAAAATGCCAATACGGTATTGCAACGCTTGAAAGCGAGTCAAATCCGGGGTGCGGCGGTGTTGCAATGGTGATGGGGATGTTATCAAAGATTGCGCAGATTGATTTTTCTTTGAGCTGAGTACGCAGAGTGTTGAAGTGTGTGTGGCAAGAGTCAACTGGAGCTTGGAATGCTTACGCAAGGAAGGATGTCCTAAGTGCGGCGATAATTTGCCTATCGGCCGTGGCGAAGGCGTAGTTGTCAAGATCTGTTAGCGTGACCCAGGCGTGATCGGCGACGCCTACGTGTTGGGGAGCACCGCTGACGAGATGGGCGTGCAGAGCGTGCAGGGTGATGCGAAAATGGGTATAGGCGTGCTTGACGATTGTCAGTTGCTGGCCTACCGCGATGTCTATAGCCAGTTCTTCACGAATCTCACGACGTAGGGTCTGTTGCAAGCTCTCTCCCGCTTCTTGCTTGCCTCCCGGAAACTCCCAAAGTCCACCTAACAGACCATCCAAAGGTCTCTGAGCGATCATAAAGGGCGCGGAGGCTGAGCGTTCCTCTCCGCGCCAGATGATACCGGCTACGACATCATAATGGGGTATACGTTTGCGGGGTGGCCGGACCGGTCGCTGCTGTTCAGTTCCCCGCTGCCGGGCGAGGCAGATCGCTTCCAGTGGACAGCGGGAACATTGTGGGACGACCGGGCGGCAGCATTCCTGACCCAGTTCCATGAGCGCTTGGTTGTAGACGCCGGGGCGCCGTTCGGGGACGAGGCTGGCGGCTAGCCGCCACAGTTGTCTTTTGGTAGCCGTTGCGGTGACGTCATCCGCTAGATCTATCAGACGGCTAAACAGCCGTATGATGTTGCCGTCCAGCACAGGAACGGGTTGATCGAAAGCGATGGAGGCAATGGCTCCGGCGGTGTATGGTCCGATTCCGGGCAACTTTTTTAGCTCGGCAACGGTGTGTGGTAGTTTCCCTCCATAGTCTCTAATAACAATTTGCGCCGCGGCATGGAGGTTACGTGCGCGGCTGTAGTAGCCCAGGCCTTCCCAAAGTTTAAGCACATCATCAAGCGAGGCCTGGTATAAAGCAATAATGGTGGGCAGGCGTTTCATCCAACGTTCGTAGTAGGGAATGACGGTGGCTATCTGGGTTTGCTGCAGCATGATTTCCGAAACCCAAATGGCGTAGGGATCACGATTCTCGCGCCAGGGCAGCATGGCATGTCCTTCGTCCCACCAGCGCAGCAGGCTGGATACTATTGTTTCCTGATTGAGTATGTTCATCTTTCCAGGATTTTAACAGTGTGCGGCAGATGTAGACGGCCGTCGGCGGTGACTGTAAGCTGATGGTCCGCAGCGCCAACGGGCAAGCGTTGGCCTGTTTCAGCATCATAGACGCCAATAGCCACTTTATAATCGCCAGGAGGGACATCGGCCAGCGAGAGATTGATCTCGTCGGCAACAAGTTCGCCGCTCGACCAGATGGTGGTAGGCAGGCGCCACTCTTGAGGCATGGTATCAATCTGAGCTACGATTGCATCCGTTTGGGGATCGTAGACGTGTACGAAGAACTTGTAGGCGGCCGCTGGGCGTTCCTCGGCCAGCCAATACAGCGTCAGGGCGAGATTGCCCTCTTCCTGCTGGACGTCGTAAGCAAGCAGCCGCAGTTTGTCGCCGAAGGGCAGGTTGGCTGTGGGCGCTGATCCGGCAGCGATGGAGCAGGATGTGTCGTCGATCTGGCCAAGATCGATGGAAGCGGCGTGTGGTTCGGCCACGCCCGATTGGAAAAGTTGGAGCGACAATGAATAAGGTGCTTCATCCGGGGGTAAGGCGATTGAGTAAGCGTGGCGCGTAATGCTATTGGCGGGCCATTGGGACGCCGGCCAGGTCCCGGCTAAGGGGGTCAAGGGCGACTCGCTCTGCTGGCCCGTTTTTACAGAGCGGGCAACCAATGAAACCTCATAGTCCTCGGGCAGCGACTCCGTATTAGCCCAGGTGAGGTCGGCCACGGCTACGATTTGCTCTTCGGAGCAAAAAGCGGACAGGTTCTTTTCAACAGTTCCCAGCCCAGGTAGGATTTCTGCCGGCGGCTGGAGATCGCGGCCAAATTGGGGTGTGGTAGCATAGACCAGGAATCGATCGTCCTCAAAATAAGGGGCGTAGGGCACGTGCTGTTTCCAAAGCTGCCACGTGGGTTCTTCTAGCCAATGTTTGGACAAGAGCACATAGGCTACCTTGGCATTGTTTAGTTGGGCCATCACGAAGCCAGGATCGGTTGCTAGATCGGGTAGGCCGGAGAACCAACTGTTGTCGTTGATAAAGCGATAGAGATTTTCCGGCTCGCGCGAAACGTGGCCCTGCAGGATCGGCCGTTCGTGATAGGTCTGTTCAAACATATACTCTTTGGAGAATCGGTAACGTATAGGAACGTTAAGTACGGCAAATGAACCAGGTTCCCGCGCCAGTTGCCTCAAAATAGTCTTGTCGTAATCCACGTACTGCGCCCGCGTCGGCAGTGATAGATACTCGAAGAGGATAATCATGGCCAGCAGCAGAGTCAATGCGATGCTCCAACGAGCCAGGCGTTTGGTTGCTACCAGGCTAAACCAGCCGTAGGCGGCAAGCATACTTATAGGCAGGGCCATGAAGAGGACATAACGCTCAGGAACGCGTATCAGCCGCGCTATCTGAAGTGGAGCCAGAAGCCTGTACAGCGTGGGCACGTTCTCCAATAACTGGCCATTGACGCGTAAAATCATGCTGGAAGCCAGCCCCGCCAGCAGCACGGCCATCAGGAGCCAGATCCATGCCTCACGCCAGCGCCTGACGATGCCAATAAATGCCAGCAGCAGAACACTGAGGCCAACATAGGCGGGATAGCGACGGCCAGATGAGCGGTCAGGATAATAGCGATCGTAAAGGGGTTTTGTCAGCTCGCCTAATATGAAGTGGCGTTTGCCTGGCGTCACATAGGCCAACAGGTCGGTGGACATGATTTGCTCATCATGTCTAAGGAAAATGTTGGCTGAAAAACTGGATGCCGCTTGTTCACGAATGAGCATAACGGCCGGAGGTAGAAGGGCGAAAATGGCCAGGATGGCCAGTAAGCCCAGACGAGGGAGGAGTGCCTTCCACTGTCTAAGCCACTGCTTGGCCGTGCCGGCCACGTAGATGATAGCCATGAAGACGGCGGGTAATAGCAACTGCCAGCGTGTGTAGCCTACCAGCGCCAGGGCGATGGCGGCGAATATGGCGTCACGCCAGCGTAGGCCGCGCAAGGTACGAATTAAGAAGAGGAAAAACAATGGTATGCAGAAGGTGGCGATGAGGTTGGGGTGGTCTAACTGCGACTGTCTATAAGGCCAGGCCATGTAAATGAGACCGGCGATAAAGGCGGCCTGCCCGTTGTGCAGCAATTCGTCCGCGAGCAAGTACACAGCCAGGCCACAAAGGGTCAGGGAAAACAGCACGATCAGGTTATAGGCCCAAACGCCCCCGATCAACGGTTCCAGGAGCAACCAGGGGAGGATGTTGAGCCAGGCGAAATTGTGGGTGACGAGGCTCACGCCTTCGGGAAAGGAGAGGTAAGAGGTTTGAAAGGGGGATTGGCCTAAGGATAAAGCCTGCTGCACCCACCAACCATTCCAATAGTGCACCATGGCATCGCTGGTGCGGCCGACTAAATGGGTGCCTAGTTTTCTAAAGAGCGGCCAGGTGATAAGGCAAGCGATGGCGAAATAGACGGCCGAAAGGATTGCGAGTGATAGCCAGCGGCTTTTGGAAGACATAGGACCGATTATATCCTCTCCGTGACGGCTGGCCTACGGAAACTAAGCGGCCAGTCAACGCCTTTGAAATCGGGAGATTAATGGGGAACCGCGGGCCACCGTATCACGTTTGACGAAGCATCACCGAAGATACGGAGGACTGGTATGTTAATTCAGAGGCAAAGCAATATCTCTTTCTTGGTTCGCGAAGCAGCAGCTTTCTTGCGGCGCCAACTGCGGCGAGAGCTGAAGGAATTATGCAACCCTGCCGTGCCTCCTGCGCGCCTGGCGATGGCTTTCGCCGTAGGAACTCTGCTCAGTTTCATACCGCTGCCGGTGCTGGATTCGCTGCTGATGAGCCTGGTTCTGGTCAGATTCAGACAGCTAAATAAGGCCTCTCTAGTGGCGGCCCGACTGGTATGGAATGATCTTGTGGTCCTATCTCTCGCTCCTACCAGTTATCGGTTGGGTGTTTCCATTTTGCCCGAAACCTTGATCGCGAGTGCTGATCCTGTGCCTGCCTCCAAGTTGATCATGCTAGTGCTCAACGTCGCGATTGGAAACTTGTTGATTGCTGTGACAGCCACAATTGGTTGTTATATGCTTGTCTGGCTGGGCATGATTGTTGTTCGGAGGTGGGTGCCAACGACGGCCGTTAAGTTTGGAAGCTATCACTACGCGGTAACTGCGCGCTTTGGCAAAGACGCAGGAACCGATCCGAATCCCAACGAACCACACTATTAGTCGATTGCCCGCAGGACGGCTCGTATGGGGCTGCCGTCACCGCCGACTATTTTGAGGGGCAATGCGGATAGTTCATAGAGGCCATCCGGGGCGTGGCTTAAGTCCAGACTTTCGAGTATGGCGATGCCATTGTGCAACATGGCGTTGTGGCCCGGTAAGGTCTTGCTGTGCAAGTCATCCATTGAGGGGGCATCTGTGCCGTAGAGGAGGATGTCCAGGGAGCCAAAGTAGGTGGCTAACTCGGCGCTTGGGTAAGGGAATGCGTCTGGGAATTGGGTGACGGGGAAGCTGGCGGCAGGGGTGCGGACCAGAAGGCGCGGGGCGCGATACAGATCATAGGCAGAAAAGTGGGTGGGAAACAAAGGACCGCTGGGCTCAGAAACGGTGACGACCTGGGCCATACCCCAATACGGCCGTAGATCTACCGCATCCATTTTCTGCCCATCGTCGGCGAAGTGATAAGGCGCGTCGGCGTGGGTTCCAGTGTGGGCGCTGATGGTGAGGGTGGTAAGATTGACGCTGTCGCCATTTTGCTTGGCCATGATAGTGCGTAGGTTGAAGGGGGTGTCTCCGGGCCAGACGGCCGTGTCCGGGGCTAGATTGAGGCTGATGTCAATGATTCTTTGGTTCATGGATTTCCTTAAAAATAACTTAAAGCGGTCAGCTTTCAGCTTAACAAATCGTTCTACATTGGAAGTATAAGGCTTGATGAAAGCCGTGCAAGGTCAATGTCTCTGAAGGCATGAACACTTGACCGGAATCCAGGTGGTGCGAAAATAGCGTCTTGATGTGGTCTAGAAGAAATCGTTCGTTGTATCTGGCGCTGGTTGTGTGCGTGGTTATGCTGCTGTTGACCCTGATGGCTTCAGCCGATGGCAGCAGGCAGCTCTTTTTGCCTATTGTGCGCGAGTCGGGGCCGGCTATGGAAGAGGTGCGCGGCTTGTGGATCACGCGTTTTGATTGGACTAACTACAGTTCGGCCGATCCGGCCAAGATAGATGAGATCGTCGACCAGAGCGCAGCGGCTCGATTTAATGTTTTGTTTTTCCAGGTACGTGGGGTGGCGGATGCTTATTACACACCTGGATTGGAACCGTGGGCGCGCCGCTTGAGCGGCGCCCTGGGCCAGGACCCGGGCTGGGATCCGCTGGCGCGCCTGGTACAACGCGCTCACCAAAGAGGTATTCAAGTTCATGCCTATCTGAACGTCTACCCGGTGTGGCAAGGATGTGAGGCTCCACCGGATGGTACGCAGCCACGTCACTTGTATTATCAACTACAGGAGGCGCATGGTGAGACGGATGGCAAGCACAATGGTTTACAATGGGACAGTGACGAAAATGTTATTTGTAATGTTTACCAACGCGCAAGCCCGGCCTCCATCGACTTCGACACCCATTTCCTGGCGGTAGCTACAGATTTGATGCAGCGCTACGATATTGATGGCCTGCATCTTGATCATATTCGTTACGCGGGCCGCAACAGCTCATGCGATCCGGTGAGTGAGGGGCGCTTTGAGGGAGAATGCTTTCTCGCGGACGGGTATGAGGATTGGCAGCGCCAGCAGGTGAACGGCACGGTACGTAAGCTCTACGAAGAGGTGCTGTCGTTGAAACCTGGCTTGTGGCTGACGGCGACGGCGTGGCCTGTTTATCGCGATATCTGGGGATGGGGCGCCAGCAGCGGATTTGATTCTTATTACCAGGATCCCAAGGCATGGATGGCGGGGGAATATATTGATGGGGTAACGCCGATGATATACCGTGATAGACCCGACTGTGCGGAACCGTATTTTTGGACGATGGATCGCTGGCGGACGTCGATGAAAGATTACCTGAGCGGAAGTAACGGCCGGCATATCATCGGCGGAATCGGGACGAGCTTTTGTACAGGAAATGATTTCGCAGAGATAGAAGCGCGCATAAACGAGGCGCGCTCCCTGGGAACGGCAGGACATGCTATTTTTTCTTACAAGTCCCTTCTGGAAAAGGGTTATTTTGATGATCTGGCCCAAGGACCACACCGGATCCGGGCCATCGTGCCTGATGTTCCGTGGCATCCGTAAAGCGTAGGGCAATCGTTTACCGCCAAGCAGGGAAGGTAGGAAGATTGATGGTACAAGAGGAACAGAACAAGCAACAAAAAGCGAGCGATATGGAATGGCTAGAGGAGAAGGGGCGTTTGCAGGAACGGCCGTTTAGTTCATCTGTGCCCTTGATTGGACCGTTGATCGCGGGTTTCCGTGCGTTATGGAACAGCGTGGCGGCTAAGTGGACTGTAAGGTCCCTGATCGAGCAGCAAAATGAATTCAATGCTTTATTGATCCAGCGTATGGGTTACTTAGAAAGCCAGGTATACGCGCAGATCATTGAACAAGATAGAGAGCAAACGCGCTTGAATCGGGAAACGGCCGAGTTGGGCTTGCAACTCGCGCACATGAACCGCCTGTTACAAGCGCTTGAGGAACGTTTGGCGCCTGTCGAAGAAGATGAAGGGGTTGAGGGAGATTAATTGAGCGTCCACGCAATACACCTGGCGGAGGATGATCTGAGCCGTTTGCGAATTGCCTATTTAAGCCCACTTCCGCCAGAACGCAGCGGTATAGCTGACTATAGTCGTGAGTTATTGCCCTATCTGGCGCGTCACGTGGATGTGACACTTTTTGCCGCGCGACCAACGGCTGTTGACGAAAGCGTGCGCGTCCAGTTTCCTGTGCGAGAGCTAGACCATTTCCCCGCAGCGTACCAGCAATTTGACCTGGCTCTATACCACATGGGAAACAGCGAATACCATGAACCATTTTTCCCGCTCTTAATTCAGTACCCGGGTGTGGTTGTCTTGCACGACTATTCTATCCACCATTTTATCTTTGAGCGGACGATCGGGCGTGGCGACTTCACAGGGTATGCGCGGGAGATGGGTTATGCTCTAGGCATAGAAGGGATGTACCTGGCTCAAGCGGTTGACCAGGGGCGGATGACGCCCCCTGTTTTTGAAGTTCCGCTGAATGATCGCTTGCTCGACGCCAGCCTGGGTCTTATCGTGCATAGTGAGTACGTGGTTGAAAAAGTGCGCCAGCAAGGATATGGGCGGCCGCTACGGGTTATTCAGGCGCAGATCGAGGCTCGGCCGGGCAAATCGCGCAGAGAAAAATTGGCGTTGCCCGACGACAGCCTGCTTTTTGGCAGTTTTGGTTTAATCACGGCCCATAAACAGATCGGGATGGCCTTGCGCGCTTTCCGGCGCTTACGAGAGAAGGTGCCCAATGCCCATTATCTGCTGGTTGGAGACGCGTTGCCGGATGTGGGGCTGGAAAGTATGATCGATGGGCTGGAGCTGGGGGAGGTTGTGCACCATGTTGGTTACACGGCAGATCTGGACCGTTTTGTGGATTGGCTATACACCACCGACGTGGTGATTAACTTACGATATCCGACTATGGGTGAGACATCCGCCACAGCGCTGCGGGCTATGGCAGCGGGGAAGCCCTTGATTGTTTTTGATCACGGTTGGTATAGCGAAATCCCTAATGAGGCGGCGATCAGAGTAAGCCCAATGGACGAGGACGGCTTGTTGGAGGCGATGATCCAACTGGCCCAAGCACCTGAAGTTCGCCTGCAGATGGGCCGGGCAGGTCTGGTTCACACGGCGTCCGCTTCCCATCCTGAGACCGTAGCCGAGGTGTATGCAAGCGAGTTGCGGTCGATCTTGGCGCAGCGCAGGCGGCGTTATGGCTAGTTGGCTGATTATTTTATTAATCGTCCTGGCCTGCACCCTATTAGGGATGGTGGTGGTGCTCCAGTTCGTAACAAGACGCTCGAGGCCTGGTTTGGAGTTGCTCTTTGCAGCTCTGACGCTAGGAATCATCGTGTCGGGCTGGCTGGCGCTGTTGCTGGCGGAGATAGGGCTGTTCTCACGGAGCGCGCTGTTGCTTTCCTGGCTGGGCATGGCACTGTTGCTGTTGCTATTGGGCTGGCGCAAGATTCGCGGTTTCAGGAAGCAAAAGGATGATTTGCAGCTTGCCGATCAGGAAGAACAAGCGGCAACGGGGGACCGGGCAGAGCGCGTAGAAATCATTTTATTGATAGTCTGGGTGGCAGCAGCGGGCTGGCTCTTTTTTCGCCCCCATGAGTATATCATGGGGGCGGCTGACGCCGGCGTCTATGTCAGCCTTGGAGCGGAAATCGCCCAGCGAGGCGGATTTCAAATTGTCGATGAGGAGCTGGCCAGGCTTGATCCTTCCCTTTATGCAGTAACGCTCCGGCCGTTACCTTCTAATCCGGTGGCTTCATCTTATCTTGTGCCCGGCTTTTACGTTTCTAATGCGGAAGAGGGGGTCATCACACCCCAATTCTACCCGCTGCACCCGGTATGGCAGGCCGTTGCCTTCAGTTTTTCCAATTCCGTTGTGGGGGGTGTGCGTGCAGAATTGTTGATGTCGGGACTGTGGATGTTGTTGGCATCAGTGGCGATCTTTCTGACTTTGCGCGAGGTGGCTGGGCGCATAACGGCCGTGCTGGTATTGATGGCGCTTTCGATCACAGCTTTGCAGGTCTGGTTTGCTCGCTATCCGACAACTGAGGCCTTGACGCAATATTTG
Source organism: Chloroflexota bacterium (assembly GCA_009937635.1). GTDB lineage: Bacteria > Chloroflexota > Anaerolineae > Promineifilales > Promineifilaceae > JAACFF01. Next base: position 1,514 of record JAACFF010000075.1, on the reverse strand, counting down.
TTGTGGGCCGGATTATGGGGCATGGCAATGTGGTTTGGCAATCGACAGCCTCCGTCTCTCTGGGCGTTCGTGTCCGGTATGGCGCTGGGATCGGTTTTCCTCGTGCGTATTGATATGATCATCCTCCTGCCGATATTCTTGCTGCTGATTGTTATTCTGTTTGCGCGAGGTTGGCGAACGAGCGATGCGTGGTTTGCGGCTCCCTTTACTCTTCTGGTTGTTCATTCTTTTGCGCATGGCATACTGCTCAGCGCGCCTTATTTCTACGTGCACATTGGCTTCGGTTTTCGTTTGTTGTGGCAAAACTGGCCGATTCTGCTGGCGGCCGTGTCAGCAGGCGTGATTTCTTTGGGAACCATCCTCTTGTTTCGCGGCCGTTTTACCATATTGCGCCGGTATAAACGCGCCGTGCTGTTGGGTCTCATTGGCGCGGTATTGCTATTTGCCATCTATGGTTGGTTCATCAGGCCCGCGGTTGCGTCGGCTACTCTGATACCTGATTCATACAGTAAAACAGAATTGTTGCTCAGCGATCACGAGAACTGGCTGCGTCTTGGCTGGTACCTTTTTCCTATTGGAATTTGGTTGGGGGTTTTGGGCAGTTGTTTGTTGTTATGGCGCGTGGAATGGAAAACGGCCGTGCTCCTGGCTGTAGGATTATTGTCCTCGACTGTCTATCTGTGGAAGGTGGGGGCTAATCCGCACCACGTCTACGTCATGCGCCGCTATGTTCCGGTCGTGGCGCCCTTTTTCCTGTTTGCGGCAGCCTTTCTAATTGGTTGGCTGGTTGAGCAAGGCCGGGTGCGGCAGCAGACCCGTTCCTGGCAGAAAGTTGGGCTCTTGGGCCTCTCTCTTTTGCTGGCCTTTTCCTGGCTGATTGGCTTAGGCTGGTCGGCGCGCGGCTTTATTAGCCAGGTGGATCACAAAGGAATCGTGGAGCAGGTAGCTGCCATAAATGATGAATTGACACCTGGCTCGGTGTTGATCTTCAATGATCAATCAGTTGTGGGCCTGGGCGACTTCTGGGGCACGCCGCTGAGGTTCATATTTGGTCATGATGTTTTTACTTTGCGCGACCTTGATGCACTAGAAGAAAAGCGATTGGCTGAAACAATCAAGTTCTGGCAAAATAACGGCCGTGAGGTGGTTTGGGTCGGCGATCCGGCATGGTTGGCAGATAATGACTTTCGCTATCGTGAGCGTACCTATACCATCAGCAGCCAAAAACTGGAAGGCAGCTATGAATACAAACCGCAGCGGGTAATCTCAATAAACTGGACATTGCCCATGGCTTTCATTGAGAGTGGCCGGTCTGATTCGGGATGATTTGCTTGCGATCAAGCTGGCAAGTTTAAGTTACGAATTGCGATCAAGATAGAAGACTTGAGATACGGAGGAGGCGTTCAGCTTATGTCTGAAACGGAGAAGCGATCAGCAGACGGCGGATTACCGGCTGATGATCTAATTGAAATTCATGATCCGGAGATCGATCCGGCGCAGATCATGGCTGAAAT
>JAACFF010000383.1 GCA_009937635.1 Chloroflexota bacterium | reverse complement strand
CAAGATGAGGCTTTCATCGGGGCTCCACGCTGCGTGGACGACCGAGTTGTCATGCCACAGCGGGGGAACCAGCTCCTCTCCTGTAACTGCATCCCATAAATGCGCCGCGTCATCATCGCTGGCCGTTAAAATACGGCTCTCATCCGCGTTCCAAGTTGCCTGGTTAACCCATTGGTCATGTTCCAAGAGCAGCAGCGCTTCGCCTGAAGCCGCGTCCCAGACCACGGCCGTTCCGTCAGCGCTGGCTGTCAGAATGCGGCTTCCATCTGCGCTCCATGTGGCCTGGACGACCTGTCCTTGATGCTGCAAGGGCGGCGCCATTTCTTGCCCAGATGCAGCGTCCCATATGCGGGCCGTCCCGTCAAAGCCGGCGGTGACGATCTGGCTCTCGTCCCCACTCCAGGCGGCCTGGTTCACCGTGCCCGTATGTCCGCTGAGGGTGGACACGAGCTCGCCCGTAGTGGCGTCCCAAATGCGAGCCGTGCCATCACGGCTGGCGGTGAGAAGCCGGCTTCCGTCCGCATTCCAGGTGGCCTGGTAAACTTCATCCTCATGCTGCATAGGAGGCAGCAGGGATGCCCCTTTGTCCGCGTCCCAGACCTTGACCGTGCCGTCGTCGCTGGCGGTAGCGATGCGCCTGCCGTCCGGGCTCCAGGATGCCTGGCGCACCCGGTCGTCATGTCTCAGAGGACGCAGCAGTTCTTTCCCGGTGCGCGCATCCCAAACCCGCGCCTTGCCGTCATCGCTGGTGGTGAGGATGCGACGGCCGTCGGCGCTCCACAGCGCCTGGTTGACCCTATCATCATGTTCTAAGGCCAGCAGTTCCAGGCCGGGATTGGTCAGCGCGTTGCGCAAGGTGTTGTTAACTTCGACGGTCTCGGCGATTTGCCCGCCTTGCATGGCCAGCAGCAGGGCCAGGGCGTTGTTCTCACTTACCTCTTCCGCGGCAAAAGCCAGCGCCCGCGATTCGGCGCGGTTCCGTTCTATTCTTTCCGAGGCCAGGCTTTTGCTCAAGCGCGCGTTAAAAATGAGCAGGATGATCGCTGCGCCGGTGATCAGGAGGGTAAAGGCGACGATGGCCGCCGTTGTCAGGATCTTTTCTCGCCGCTGTTTGCGGCGACTTGCTGCCAGAAACGCGGTCTCCAGCTCGTTCAAGCGTCCGGCGTGATTTTCTGCCAGGTCGTTGGCGTAATCCAGGCGCCGCCCCTCGTACAGATCGGATTTATCACGGCCTTCTTTGTGCCATTGCAGCGCAGCTACCGTCAATTGGCGGTGGGTGCGCAGCGCTTCCCGATCCTCGTCCAGCCACTCCCGCAATAAGTCCCATTCGCGGATTAAGGCCTCGTGCCCCACTTCAACGTATGATTCACGCATTGCCGTTTCGCCCCGTTTCACTCTCTGAGCGCACCCTGTCCTGCCCGGTGACCAACAAGCGCGCATTGGTCAGTTTGCCGATGACGCGCTCGACACTGCCTTGCTCCATGCCTGGGAATTTTAATTCATCCTGGTAAACCCGGCGGCGCGTATCTTCTGTCCCTTCTCCCAACTGGGTCAGGCGCAGGAAGAGGAAGCGCACCAACTGTTGCTCGTCCGGATCCAAACTTTGATAGACCTCATCGGCCGTATTTCTCAGTGCGCCTTTGACCCCGCCAGCCGCCTGGTAATCGGACAGCTGCAGCGTGAAGCCGCTGCGCTCATGCCAGGTCCTGTACAATGCATGCGAGAGCAGGGGCAGCGATCCTGGTTCCGGACGGCCGTCCCCCGCATCCAGGTCATCCAAAATCACCTCGGTTAAGCCAGATTCCAGCATATAGCCCATCAGTTCCGCCGGTTTCTCGATGATCTCGGTGATCTCCTGCACATTGAGCGCGCCGATATACTCCTGGTGATCGACCAGGATCGCACGCAGGTTGTCGTAATCCGCGCAGCGATGGTAGAAGTCGGCGCGCATGGTGATCAGCAGCCGCAGTTTCCCGGCGGGCACGCTGGCCGCGTAAAGCAAGTTGTTCACAAAAGCTTGTCGCTCAGCCCGCTGCCGTGCCTTTTGTTCGTCGTCCTCGGCGGCCGGTTCGGCCGTAAATAGCTGCTCAAACTGGTCTACGAAGAGCAGTACCCCATCCTTCTCCGTCCAATCCTGGGCCAGGCGCTGGCGGATTGTGCGCTGTAAACCCTGTTCATCCTCCAGCATACCTTCTTCCAAATCTTTTAGTGGGTCCTCTCCCGCCGCATCGGGGTCTAGAAAGGGCAAGGCCAGGTCGAGCATGGGCGCGGCGCCGGGTGTGATGGTGATGAACTGCCACTCCTTGGCCTCGCGCAGTTGGGGCAGCAGTCCCGCTTTGACCAGTGACGATTTACCGCTGCCTGAAGCGCCGATGATGGCCAGGAAGCGTACCGCCTCAGGGGCCAGGTCCCAACTATCGATACGCCGCAACAAGGCCTTGATCAGTTCGGAACGGCCGAAAAAGAGCCTGCTATCTTCCTCCCTATACGGTTGCAAGCCCATATAAGGTGGCTCCACGGCTATGCTGTCCGGGACTTCGCGCAGCATGGCCAGGAGCCTGTCGATGGTTGGCTGTTGGTCACTGCCGACGGCCGTGCGTAAATAGTCGAGCACCAATTCAATGGCCGCCGTATGGCTCTCGTCCAGGCTCTTGCCGAACTTCAGGGTGTCGTCGACAAAACGCACGCTGAACTCCCGTGCGCTGCCGCTGTAGTCGATGTCGTACTGGCGCTTCGATCCCGGTCCCCAACTGGCCAGGACCAGCATCTCGCGATCATCCTGCGTGCGCACTTGCGGTAGCAGCAGATCCACAATTTCTTTCGTGGCGATTCGGCTATTTGACCCATTGGTCATAAGGCAACTCCTGGATTAAAGCTCACGCGAAGCCGTGAAGGGGCCAAGGCGCGAAGAAGTACTTGGTAGAATAGCTAATATAATAGAATAGCGCCCCTGATTCGTCAACTAACAAAAGAAGTAGCCGCGAAATCACATTCGCGGCTACGAGAAATCGTGGTTAATTTGTATATGACGGTCGTCCGTAACTAGACGGTCAGTTTGGAAATGGGACGCGGACGAAAGCGGAAAAACAGCGCCAACCATCAAAAAAAGTAGGCTTATACTTAGATTACTGATGAGTGGTCACCGATCACTCAATAATCACTCCCGGATCTACGTTAACTTCAATGTCGTCCGCTTTGCCGCTGATCTCCAACTTGATCTCCAACTTGATCGAAACGGTGGTCTTGGGCTCAGCAGGCGGCTTGGTAACCTCTGCTGGCATTTCGGCACCCTCTGCGGGCAGCAAATCGAGACCTTTGACAAACGCCGCTTCATCTACCGGCGCGGGCGGTTGTTCTCTTTCAAGCCGTAACTGTCTTATGGCACTATAAACCGGCCGTTCGTGCAGGTTCCCGTTTTCCTGTTTGAACCAGCCATGGTGGCGGAACATATCTGTCCGCCAGCCAATGAGATCCCCTTCAGAAATACACCAGGGGCACATGGCTGTCAAAGGTGTTTCCTTTTCTACATAACGGAACATCTCTACGGTCTGCTGCGCGTGCTCCACATCATTGGCGGGCAGGCGATAGGCCTGTACCCCATGGTTGCTGTGATCCGGAACAAAGACACCCCCTTCGGTGGAGATGATGGGGATCTTGTCGATGTCCAGGTCGTTGCCGAAATGATCGCGGAAAGCTTTGAGAACGACCTCATACCCGCGCAGGGCCATGTCCCACGGTTTGTCAGGGTTTTCTCCGTAAGGATCGTAGTCGAGGGCTTTCTCGTACTTGGCCACGTGCACGGCGATCCATGTCTTGCGCTCTTTAAAGAGCTTGACTGTCCGCGCACGATAATGATCGGCCAGGTATTTGACGACCCTGTCTGTGAAAATGGTTGACGAAAAAACGTGATTCGGACGCCATTGTCCCCAATCGGTGGGGCCAAAAGCGTAAAATGCCGGCCAGACGCCCTTATCGGCCGCGCGCTCTGCGTCTTCAATCCACAAGCGGGCCAGCGTCTCAATCGACTCGGGATTTGACCAGCGCATACGCGGTTGGTCTCCCTTATGCCACGATTCCTGCCATTCATAACCAAGATTCGGCTCGTTGCCGATCTCGGCCCAGTGAACGCCTTCCTGCGCGTAGCGCTGCATCTGTTGAAAGTGCTTCTCTTCCAAATGATTGGGGAATTGTTGGCTCATCTGGTAGCGAATAATGGGCTCAATGCCGTTTTTCTTCAGGTGGATCACCCACTGGAAGATAGATCCCACGCCGGTTCCGTCAGAGGTTTCACACTGCTTAAACCAGCGAATGCCCATCTCCTTTAGATAATTGGTCCAGCGGTCGTAATTATGCGGCTGAGGTGCGCCATGACCTGGTGCGCCATGGATGCCGATCACGGCGCCGGTTTCGGGCCGCTCCGGGGTAACAGGTTCAGGTGGTGTGACAGGCGTCGTGGGTATTTCGGGCTCTGGGATAGATACGTAGCCGGCATAAACAAATCCTTCCTGGTTTCCCACTCTTATATGATACCAATTATTTTCCTCACTGTAGATGCCTACTTTCGTACCAAGGGGCAGGATGTCTAAGATCGTGTCTGCCCCACCGGCGGTGCTCGGTTCTGAGCGGAATCTTAGCCCGTTAGTAGCAGTTGTATAACCGAATTTTGTGGGCACCTTCAGCCTGGGCGACGGTGGCGGGTCCGTCTTCTGGGGCCGATGGCGTTCAATATATTCCTTGGGATCTACATAATGTTTGACAAGCGCTTCGAGATTGTTTCCTGGCCAATGTCCCGGGCGCACTCCAAGTATAGTTGACTCGCTGATGTCAAAATGCAAGTGGAAAGGGCCACCGAAAGCATCTTGCCCCACTTGAGCGATTAATTTTCCTCGTTTAACCTCCTCTCCTGACTGAACCCGCATATTTGACACATGCCCATAGCGACTGTATAAGGCGGGGCCATGTTTGATGACGATAACATTCCCCCACACATTAAGGTTTCCGGCGAATGTAACCACGCCGTCCGCCACGGCATGCACAGGTTCGTCGCGGTCGGCGTCATGCGCTTTATTGAGGTCGCTTCCGGTATGGTAAGAATGGTTTCCGGTGCTGGGATTCAGATAGTAGTTTCGGTATGGGTTGGCATCAATCCAACCTCCTGGGTACATTGCTTCTTTTCTGCGCCGCTGATCGGCGTTGCCGACAGGCGAGTCGAAAGGTAGATAATCAGAATAGGTGACCGAACGCACGCGCACGGAAACTTCCAAATTTCTGAGCTCTAGCGTAGAGCCGTTGAAGTGATTGTAATCAAGAGCGGTTGATTGCCCTGGATAGGAAGGCGGGTAGCCGCGTAAACCTTTTATGACGCCGGGCTGGAAGAAGGTCCAACGGTCCCAATGATGGGGCAGGGCGGGGGTATCGGTGTCGTAGTGGGCCACCCACAGCGGATGCCTGGACGGCCAGGTATGATGTTTGGGCACGATAGGATTCCATTTCCAGAGACTGGTGTAGATCATGATCGGCGCCGAGTCGACTAGATGGTGAAACTCGTCGACAAACGTTTTGATCTGTTCCGCAGTCAGGCCATTTCGCTCGACATCGAGAACGGGCGGCAATGTGCTTCGCCAATCCGCCTGCTGCACGAACATGCGCGCCTGCTTTTTCATGTCTATGTCTTCATAAAGAAAAAAGTAATTGCCAAAGGGGATATCG
>JAACFF010000007.1 GCA_009937635.1 Chloroflexota bacterium | reverse complement strand
GACCCCAGCAGCGCCGCCGCATACGACGGGCTGGCCCATATGTATATCCAACTCGGTGACGCCCCCTTGGCCGAGACAAATGCATTACAGGCTGTAGAACTAAACGCAAACATTGCACGTGCACAAGGTCGCCTGGGCGAATCTTACTTCCGGCAAAACAACTACCTGAACGCGATTCCTCCTCTTGAACAGGCGGTTGCACTATATGGCAAGGCTACAGAGTTAAATGCCCGCTTCTTCAATATGTTGGCAACCGCATATATTCGAAATTCCCTCAACGATTGCCCCAAAGCGGTGCCTTTGTTTCAACAAGTGCTAAACGCAACCTTGAATACACTTATCATTGAAAGTGCGCAAGAAGGGATAGATGAATGCCGCCGGTCAGAACTCGAGCGTTCCCCATAGGCTGTATGCAGGAGTAAATTGTCGATAACGATTTTACACATCCATAATTCATACTGCTAGAATCGGTCCCGTTCGAAGCAATTAGCACTCCTTGCCTCGAACTGCTAAGAAACTCTTGACATCTCTGATTTCTATGTTACAATTTTCCTTGTTCGAATTAGCACTCGCTACGCAAGAGTGCTAATACTCGACAAAAACACCAGGTTTTTTTACAGAATCGAAAACTCATTTTTACAAGGAGATCTTAGCTATGTCCATTAACCTCAAGCCGCTTGGCGACCGTTTGGTTGTTGAACCGCAGGAGCGCGAGCAAACCACTACGTCGGGACTCGTCCTTCCCGAGACCGCAAAAGAAAAACCTCAGCAAGGTGAGGTTATCGCTGTAGGTCCTGGCCTGCGCGACGACGACGGTGATCGCATCCCTCTTGATGTCGCAATTGGCGACATTGTTCTATATGCCAAATATGGTGGCACTGAAGTCAAGATCAATGACCAGAAATTGTTGATCCTTAAAGAGACGGATGTCTTGGCAATCGTCGGTTAACAACTCGCCAGGTACAGAAATCAAGAAATAAAACGGAGAATTAGATATGGCAAAACAATTAGTATTTTCGGAAGATGCTCGTCGAAAGCTCAAGAAAGGCATCGACACAGTCGCAACGGCCGTTTCCACCACGCTTGGTCCTAAGGGCCGCAATGTCGCCATCGACAAGAAGTGGGGCGCTCCAACCATCACCCATGACGGCGTCAGTGTCGCCAAAGAGATCGAACTGGAAGACCCCTACGAGAACATGGGCGCCCAGTTATTCAAAGAAGCGGCTATCAAGACCAATGACATCGCTGGTGATGGAACCACGACAGCAACCGTTCTAGCACAACACATGGTCCATGAGGGACTTAAGAACGTAGCTGCGGGTGCCAACCCCATGCAGCTCAAGCTAGGCATTGAAGCCGCTACAACTGCCCTCGCGAGTAAGATCCGTGACATGGCTGTTGAAATTGACGACTTTGATGAAATCGCCTCCGTGGCTTCTATTTCCGCGCAAGATCCCGAGATCGGGCGTCTTATCGCCGAGGTCATGGACAAAGTCGGCAAAGACGGTGTGATCACAGTCGAAGAGTCCCGCGCTTTAGAGTTCGAAACTGAATACGTCGAAGGTATGCAGTTCGATCGTGGGTATCTCAGCCCCTACTTCATCACAGATTCAGATGCAATGGAATCTATCGTGGAAGATGCTTACATCCTCATCCACGATAAGAAGATCAGCTCTGCCCAAGACATGGTACCGATCCTTGAAAAATTAGTCCAGATCGGCAAGAAAAACCTTGTTGTCATAGCTGAGGATGTCGATGGTGAAGCGTTGGCCACGTTAGTGCTCAACAAACTCCGCGGTATGATTAATGCCCTAGCCATCAAAGCTCCTGGCTTCGGCGATCGTCGCAAAGCCATGCTGCAAGACATCGCTGTCTTGACCGGTGGCCAACTCATTACCGAGGAGATGGGACGCAAGCTTGATAGCGTGCAGATCAGTGATCTGGGCCGTGCGGCCAAGATCGTCTCCACAAAAGACGAGACCACGATTGTTGACGGCCAGGGCGACGAAAAAATGATTAATGCTCGCGTCGAACAAATCAAAGTCGAGATTGATCGTAGCACGTCTGACTACGACCGTGAAAAACTGCAAGAACGCTTGGCCAAGCTGGCCGGGGGTGTGGCTGTTATTCGCGTCGGTGCCGCAACTGAAGTTGAACTGAAAGAAAAGAAGCACCGTGTGGAAGATGCGCTCAGCGCCACCCGCGCTGCTGTGGAAGAAGGTATTGTTCCCGGTGGTGGTGTTGCACTGCTTAACGCCCTACCAGCCCTGGATGACGTCACAGTCGCTGCTGGTGATCCAACGACAGGCGTAGGTATCTTACGCCAGGCTCTAGAAGCTCCCATGCGCAAGATTGCCGAGAACGCTGGCAAGAATGGTGATGTCATCATTCAGAACGTACGCCGCGCTCAGGATGAGCAAGGTGACCAATACATCGGCTACAATGTGCTCACTGGCGAGTATGAGAACATGATCACAGCCGGCATCATTGACCCGGCCAAGGTTACTCGTGGAGCGTTGGAGAATGCGGCAAGCATCGCCGCCATGATTCTGACCACGGAAGCGCTGATTACAGACATCCCTGAAGAAGAAACACCAATGCCCGCAGGTGCCCCCGACATGGGTGGCATGGGCGGTGGCATGGGTTTCTAAACAACCCGAAAATCACCTACAAGTAAAAAAGGCTCCCACAGTTGGGAGCCTTTTTACTTGTATCCATCTTCCGCACTTGCCAACTCTTGCTTTGAGTGCCATTTTTTCAGAAAAGTAAATACTTCCCTTCGCACCTCTTGCCGGCTCAAATTACTGGTATCCAGATAGAAGTCACAATGCTTCCTCGCATGGGATAACCGCTGGCGTTGTTCCGCCAAACGTTGTGGGCCACCGTCAATATGTGGCCGGCGGATTCTGGCCTGTTTATACGATAGGTCAAGGTAAATGAGAATATCCGGCTTGCTCAGACGCTGCCACATATTGGGCGCATAAGAGTGCTCTTGAGCAGGTTGGCGTGGATCATATCCCGCTGCTAGCAGTGCCGGAAGTAGCGTGCTCTTGCCCGCAGAACAAGGACCAACCACAGCAATTCGCAACGGCCGATCAAGAACGCTGTTCATAATCTCACCGTCAAAGCGGGATAATCCCGCGCAACCTTCGTACCAGGTTTTTGCTTTCATTTTCTTTAACTGAGATCACGAGCACACTGATGTCATCGCGAGGACGGCCGTTATCCATCGCTACGGACTCATTCAACAACGTATCAGCAACCTCTTGAGCATCCGTTGTTCCATCTTCCATCATCCGTTTTGTTGCTGCAAACGGATCATAATTCCTGCCGCTGCCATAACTGCCAGCATGGCGAAGCCCATCCGTAAAAACCACGATCAGGGTTCCGATTTCAACCGGAATCTCGCTGATGACCGGCTTGGTGTTTCGATAAACGCCTACACTCTGCGATGGAGCATCGAGCAAATGCAGACCTTCTTCTATCGTGTGGATGATCACCGGCGCTTCATTATTGCGCGAGATCACAAACGTTTTAGTAAAAGTATCTACAGAAAGAATGTTTAGCGTCGCACTCACCTTACCCTTGCGATAAGTATAGAGGTAATCATGTGCCGCGCGGGCTGCCGCACCATCACGAACCCCTTCAGCCAACAACTGTATCGCTTTACGAGCCACGACATTACTAACAGCCTTAGCCGATTTACCGCTGCGCTGGCCGTCAACCAAAACCATAGAAATGCCGCCATGCGGCCGTTCTATCATTTCCAGTGTATCCCCACTTTCACTGGTTGCGTACTTGCTGATTTTGGCAACCGCAAATTGAACTTCCATATCCTAAGTATACAACATTCTCGTGATGTTGTTAGCGCCCAATGAAGATTCCAGGCCGCAGTAACCACGAGCAAAATTCCGCTTGAACAAGACGGTTGCTCAAGGCTTTTCCTTGCATTTTCACTGTGGTATACTCCGATCTAAAGCAGGGTATCATCGCCGGAAGCTCATAGTTATAACCAGAATTGGAGATTCAACGTATGCGATAGGTTAGTTAATCTTCACGCCCATTGAGTCGCTTTGATATCTGGCAAGAGCTTGGCAACCGGAGCAACTCTTGGAAGAAATCATCACCAATCTTTCTCGCCTCGATCAGAGCAGTTTGCTGGATATCCTGCTGGTAACGGCCGTTATTCTCATATTTCTGCTGCTCATCCGCCGCACGCGAGCTGTGCAAGTGTTGAACGGCGTCCTCGTTCTTGTTCTAATCATTCTGCTCATAACAAATATCTTCAAATTACCCGCCTTTTCCTGGCTGCTCGAAAAAAGTTTACCTGCAATACTGGTCGCTATCCCCGTTATCTTCCAGCCCGAACTTCGCCGGGCTTTAGAGCAGTTAGGCCTAACCTCGCGTTACTTTCGCGTCTTTCGCCGCGATACTGAACAGCCCGCCGTCTTGGCCCTTCAAGAGGCAAGCCTAAAATTGTCCCAGAGACGGCATGGCGCTCTAGTCGTCTTTGAACAAGAAACTGGTTTGCAAGAGTATATCGATACGGGTATTCTTCTTGATGCAGAGCCGTCACCTGAGCTTTTCCTGACCATCTTTAATAAAAACACAGAATTGCACGACGGGGCCATCGTTGTAAGCGACAACAAGATCGTGGCCGCTTCTTGTGTCATGCCCTTATCAACCAGCAGCCTGTCAGATCAACAGATGGGATTACGTCACCGGGCTGCGTTAGGTATCAGCGAGGTCAGTGACGCTGTGGCCGTCGTAATTTCGGAAGAGACCGGACAAGTTGCGATTGCCCATAATGGCCGCATCATTCGCAAGCAAGATATTTCCCACCTCGATTCCATTCTTCACGCCTTGCTATATGGTGCAACAAGCCACTCAGAGGATAATTCAACGTGAGGCACACACGCTCGCTTTTGTCTTTCTTGGGAAGCCTTTTACTGGCCCTGGTCTTGGCCACTATTATCTGGATCAATGCCACACAGGTTCAAGATCCAATCAGGAGCCAGTTCATTCAACTCGAGGTAGACTTTGTCGGCCAATCGGAAGACAGCATTCTAGTAAGACCTGAACGGCAGAGCGTCCAAATTCGTATCGAAGGGCCCGAATCTACCATCAGACAGATATCTCCCGATAATTTTGCTGCATTTGTCGACCTTCGGCAGGTACCATTCGGCCAATCTGTGTCCGTACCCATCGAGATCACCTCAACTGTCCCGGACCTGGACCGCTCCTTGCCAATACCCGAAGAAGTTGAGGTACTCCTAGAGCAGCAAGTCTCTAGAGAGATCCCGGTGGAACTGGACATTCGCGGAGACGTAGCGCGGGGGCACGTCCAGGGTGAGCCACTTATTGAGCCTGCTACCATATCCGTATCAGGCCCAGCTTCCCTCGTAGAGCAGCTTGATTTCGCCCTGGCGACCGTATTCCTAAATGACGTAAGAGAAACCACGTTCGGTGAACACCGCCCCATTTTCTATGATGAGCAAGGTCGGGTAGCCAGCACCACCAATTTGGACCTCAACATGGAAGAGGTCCAGGTAACCATTCCGGTAGAAGAATCTGACGGATTTGCCGATAAGCTGATCACCATCGATTGGGAAGGTTATCCGGCGCCTGGTTATCGTCTGTTGAATGCTTCCGTGGATCCGCCCAGCGTGTTAGTAACAGGACTCCCTGCACGCATCAACGCGATGACGCGCCTCAAAACCGAGCCAATCGACATCACGGGCTTGACCGGTACCTTTAACCAGCAAGTAACACTCGACCTACCCGCTGGTGTAAGCCTCGATCAGGACCAGGAGATCTTCGTAACTATTGAAGTCGAACCCATTCTGAGTACGGATACCCATGAGCGAAATGTCGAACTACTCGGCCTGCGTGAGGACATGCAGGCATCAATTGATCCCGAGCAAGTCCGCGTCGTTCTGTTTGGTCCTTTACCGGCGCTGGATTCTTTGGTTGCCGACGATGTTAGGGTTACTGTTGACCTGTTTGAATTGATTTCTGGCACGCATCGCATACAACCGGTTGTCGATCTGCCGGAGCGAGGCATCGAAGTCCGCTCAATCCGGCCCGAAACCATATCCGTCACCATATCCCGAACGATAACGCCCACTGACGAAATTACCAGCACCCTGCCGGTAACAGAAACAAACAATGCATTGTTGATGATTGTTGCCAGAACCAAGCTGAACGCAGATATCTCAACAACTAGCACAATAGGGACGGCTACCTTACCGGTTGCTCAACCCTTCTTGTCACACACTCTTAAACTAACCCATTTTGCCGATATACCAGGAAAAAGAACCATCGCATGAGTACCAAAGCACTTGTCGCCTTTGTAGGACGCCCTAATGTCGGTAAATCCACGTTGTTTAATCGTATCGTAGGCAAACGGCTGGCCGTTGTCTCAGAAGTGCCCGGAACCACGCGTGATCGACTCTACGCTGAAGCAGAATGGGGCGGCATCGCTTTCACAGTGGTCGACACAGGGGGCATTGAAATTACGGAGGGCCGCAATACAACTCCTCTATCCGAGGATTCGGAACGATTTCTGCCTCTCATCCGGCGGCAGGCTTCTATTGCCATTCAAGACGCCGACATTATCGTTCATGTCGTTGATGGGCAAACAGGATTGACGGCCGCCGACCGTGAAGTAGCTGCAATTTTGCGCCAGACAAAAAAGCCAGTAATCATCGCCGCCAACAAGCTGGAATCTTCCAAACTTTGGGACACAGCTTATGAATTTTATGAGCTAGGATTAGGCGAAGTTTTCGCCGTTTCCGCCTTACATGGCTCAGGTACAGGTGACTTGCTTGATGCTATCGTGGACGCCATTCCGCCAACGTTAGCAGATGAAGAAGAGGACGAATCGCTTAAGATCGCCATCCTGGGACGTCCCAATGCGGGAAAATCCACCCTACTAAACAAGCTTATCGGTGAAGATCGAGCCATCGTTAGCCCTATTCCCGGAACCACCCGAGATGCAACTGACACCAAATTTAAGTGGCATGGCCAGGAAATCACGCTGATTGACACCGCTGGCATTCGACGACGCGGCAAGATTGATCCAGGAATAGAGAAATACAGCGTATTAAGGGCCATCAAAGCCTTACAGCGCGCAGACGTAGCCCTTTTGTTGGTTGATGCCCAAGAAGGAGTCACCGCGCAAGATGCACATATTGCCGGCATGTTAGCCGAGGCTTCGGCCGGTATTGTATTGCTTGTTAATAAATGGGATTTGGTCGTCAAGGATACCCACACTATAGTCGAACAAGAACAGCAGCTGCGCCATGACCTCAACTTCCTGCCCTATGCACCCATGCTCTTTATTTCAGCTAAAACTGGCCAACGTGTGAATCGCGTCCTTCCCCAGGCCAATGCAGTTAACGAAGCGCGCTATCAACGCATTGCTACGGGAGCACTGAACAAATTCATGCGTACGGTTACCAGCGAGCATGCACCACCTAGCAAGAGCGGCATTCGTGTAAAATTCTTTTATGCGACTCAACCAGGTGTAGCCCCGCCAACGTTCATCTTCTTCGTCAACAAACCACAGTGGGTGCATTTTGGCTATCAGCGATATATGGAGAACAGGTTACGCGAGGAATTCCCTTTGACCGGTACACCCATACGATTGCTGTTTCGGGCGCGCAGCGAAGATCGTTTTGGCAAGTGAGAATCCCCGATCGCTTTCAGCATCAGAATTCTTAATTATCTCACAACCTGCTAGTATAGAAATTATGGGAAAACAGAATCGGACCACTTACTATGCTCAGACTATGCCTGGCGTTGAAGAAATCGCCTGGCTGGAAATTCGGGAGCGTCTGAACACCGCTGTCTTCCAAGAATATCTGTTCGCAAAAGAGCAAAACGGCATAGTCCTCTTTTCATACAAAGAATCTCTGGACAAACTGCTTCAATTACGTACAACCGAAGATATCTTCCTAGAAGCTATCAGCAAAAAACGCATGTCACGTGGCCGTGAAGATTTGAAACAATTTTATGACTTGGCACACAAATCCGATACTTTCGGCCGTGCTGCGAATATCCTTTTGCGTTTCCGTAAATACAGCCAGCCGCCGACTTTTCGCGTGGTAAGTCGCAAATATGGAAAACATCAGTACCGTCGCAAGGATTTTGAGTTAGCTTTGCTGAGGGGTTTTCAAGCCCGCTACCCGCGCTGGACGCCAGTAGCGGACAACGCCCAGGTGGAGATCTGGGCCAACCTGCTCGGTTCTCGCCTATTGATCGGCCTCCGCCTATCCGATCGCACCATGCGCCACCGCCATAATAAACGCGTTGAATTACCAGCATCACTTCGCCCCTCAGTAGCCGCGGCGATGGTTTACCTAACACAGCCCGGGCCGCAAGATACCTTCCTAGACCCCATGTGTGGTAGTGGAACGATCTTGCTAGAACGGCTTCATTTTGGACCATCTCAGGAAATCTTGGGTGGAGACCTCAAACCTGACCGCGTAGACGCAGCTAAACAAAACCTGCCCAAACCTCGCAAAGGACGGAAAAAGAGAACGATTTCAATTCGTCAATGGGATGCGCGCCAGTTACCTTTGGATGACAATTCCATCGACAAAGTGGCTACAAATCTTCCGTTTGGCAAGCAAATTGGCTCCCGTCGGCAATTAGACGACCTCTATTCCTCTCTCTTTGCCGAACTGGAACGGGTGGTAAGGCCGGACGGCCGTATCGTTGTGCTAAGCAGCGAATTCGATCTAGTCAAGTCCTGCATACGCCATCGCCCACACCTACATATATTGACCGGCTATTCCATAGCCACACTAGGGCAGTGGGGCAGAATTTACATCATTCAACGATATCCGTAAAATAAATTAAGCCTCTCACCACTCATCACTCGCCACTCGCCAAATGATACGTTACAATCCGCACAATGAAAGTATTACTTAGCAGCATCGGTTGTCGATTGAACCAAAGTGAAATAGAGACCATGAGCCGGCAGCTTCTGGCTCAAGGAAACGAATTAGTAACCGATACGGAAACAGCAGATAAAATCATTATCAACACCTGCGCAGTTACTTCACAAGCAGCCCGTGATGCCCGAACCCAAACCCGGCGCATTCAGCGACAAAATCCAAAAACAGAAATTTTCCTGACTGGCTGTTATGCCACTGTCGCTCCACATGAACTACAGCAACTCGAAGGTTCGCTTCATGTAATTCCCAACAAAGACAAACATCGCCTTGTGCGAATGCTTGATCCCCAAACAACGGGTGATCTACCTGTTTACGATCATGAGCCCGTCATGCGCGAATACCTGCGCGGGCAAACAGGCAATACTCGCGCCTTCGTAAAAGCACAAGACGGTTGCAACAATCGCTGCACCTTCTGCATCACCACCATCGCCCGTGGACCTGGCCGCAGCAGACCCGTGGCAAACATTGTTTCTGAGATTCAAGCCATGGCCACTGCCGGCTACAAAGAAATTGTATTGAC
This sequence comes from Chloroflexota bacterium, assembly GCA_009937635.1. Taxonomy (GTDB): domain Bacteria; phylum Chloroflexota; class Anaerolineae; order Promineifilales; family Promineifilaceae; genus JAACFF01. Next base: position 39,232 of record JAACFF010000007.1, on the reverse strand, counting down.
AGGTGTCCATTTGGGCAGCTATGGGCGGGATTTTAAAACTTCGGCGGATTTGCGGCAGTTGGTCAAGACGATTCTACATCATACGGATATTCCTCGGTTGCGTCTCTCCTCGTTGGAGCCCTGGGATCTGGCCCCAGAATTCTTTACCCTTTGGCAAAATCCCCGGCTGCTTCCCCATTTGCACATGCCGCTTCAATCAGGCAGTGACCGGATATTACGTCTCATGGCGCGACGTACTTCGCGACGTGATTTCCGTCGCCTGGCAGCATCTGCCCGGGCACACATTCCTGATCTCAATCTGAGCACAGATATGATTTTGGGGTTTCCTGGCGAATCAAGATATGATTTTGAGCAAAGCCTGGACTTTGTGCGCGAGATTGGCTTCTCACGGTTGCACGCTTTCACCTATAGTCCCCGTCCAGGTACAGCCGCGGCCGGCATGCCCATGCAAATTCCCCATGCAACCAAGAAAGAACGTACACGGCAAATGATCGAGCTTGGCAAGCAGTTGAGCCTTGCCTATCACCAGCGCTTCTTCGGTCAAACTAGACCGGTACTTTGGGAAACCAATATCGGAGCCAACAAAGAGAATCTACTTTGGAGCGGATACAGTGACAATTACATTCGCATTACGGCCGCTGGGCCTGTTAACTTGTATAATTCGGTGACACCCACACGTCTTCTTGAGGTGCAACCGGGCGGTGCTACCGGAACAATTGTCTGGTCATCAGCTTGATGGATTTTCCATTTCAATCGAACAGGTGGGATAAGCATTGCGTTGCATAGGCCAGGGTTCACTGTACCAGGTTAGGTATTCTCCACCATGGCTGGCCCAATAAGCATCTTCGTGCCGCCCTTCATTGAGCACCCAAACATGCTCCTTTCCCGCAGCTTCCATGTCTTCATGCAACTGTCGCACATTGTTGATCACCCAGTCATTTTCCCCAATATCAAAATAGATACGCAAATCGCCCAGGTCATTGGTCAGGCCAGTATATTGCGGCAAGACATCCGGTCCCCCGTACAGATCCAACAACGCGGCGCTGTGCCCCCCTACGCTAGCAAACTGTTCCGGATGGCGAAACGCGATTTCTAACGCCCAATACCCACCCCGCGACATGCCACCGATGGCGCGTCCCATCGGGTCTTTCCAGGCGCAATAATTGCTTTCGATAAATGGAATCAGGTCATCTAAAATGACGCTCTCGTAAGACCAGGGACCGCCGGACGTACTATTAATCAACGGGCCACTATCTGCCATGACGATGAGCAAAGGTGGAATTTCACCGCCATTGATGGATGCTTCCGCCGCTTCATCCAGACCTAGATAATCCCATACACTATCACTATGAATGTTGCCCGGCAGCATATATAAAGTAGGGTAAACACGACCTTTCTGCTCATAACAGGGCGGTAAATAAATCCGGTATGCGCTTTGACCGGCCGACACGCTGGGAAAGGTCCCGGTGACAATCTGTCCTGGAGTGGTGCATGGTGTCGCTGTCGGCGTGGCAGTCGAGGTCGCAGTAGCTTCGGGCGTTGTCGTTTCAGTTGCCTCGGGTAAGGCCAAAACCTGTCCAATCATCCGTGCAATGGCAGTTGGCATAGGGGCATTACCCCTTGGCTCTTCCCTTTCTACATCAGCAAGTTGCGTCACAGTTGGCTGTATGATTGCTGGAATCGTTGGCGCCGGAGGCAAAACGGCCAGGTTTGATTGGGATGGGTCTGGCTGGGGAAAGCTGCAACTTGACAGAACAAACAATAGAAAGGCTGCAAGGCCAATTGGCGGTCTCCTGCTTGCGACATTCATAACCCTGATTGGCTCTATCTTGGCCGTATACTACCAGGGCAATTCACTAGGCGAGTCCGCCATCAAACGAGCATACGCCCCTCGCCATCCATCCGGCTTACGCGTCATAGACTTGATTTGAATGTCGGCAAATCTAGGAAACAAGTCAGCCAACAATTCCGGAATCAAATCCCACGCTTTATTGCGAGTGACATCTTCGATATTGGCCGCTGCCTCAACCGTCCACTCCCACTGCCGCACGAAGCGCTCCGCTTTCATCCAATAGTCCCGCTTCTCCCAGGCAGCGGCCGTCTGTTCCACTCCCACAGAAATATCGCGCAGCGCAAAGACAATACAGGAAATCATATCCTTGGCTTCATCATCCATCTGTGGTTTTTGACTCAAGCGCCGTAACAGTTCGGCGATCGTCCGCCGGTTGTGGCTGCGCCGTTTGGACGGGCTATTAATATTTATTACGCGACTCATATTCCTTCCAATTCCAACAACTTCATCCAGCCTTTTTGCGTGCGCTGAAATACTCAACGGCCGTCTCAGGAGTCGAAAAAGTCTCGCCAACATGCGCGTATACATCGACAAGCTGGTTGTCAGACTGAATGATAGCCGGTATCCACTCCTGATCTGTCTCCGGTGGCCTCACCGCCCCACAAAACCCCTTTTGTCGCGTAATTGGATACTGCCAGATCACCCATTGGAAAAGCTGCTGAAAAGTCAGCGTAGTAGGCCCATCCGTTTGCAGTTCAATTCCAGCTACAACCATTTTTTCAGTCCTCATCCTCCCACCTCATTCACCCAGCAAAGTCTTAAGCACAACAGGCGTATCACTCAGATCGTCAAACAAGAAGTCCGGATGGTAACGGGCTAACGTGCTGTATGAATGCCAGCCACTAGCCACCGCAACGGCCGTAGCTTCGCCTGCACGCGCACATAAAATATCCGCAGGTGTGTCGCCGATGATTACCGTATTATCACCTGTAACCTGGAATCCTGTCAATTCACTAGCGCGCTGCATAGCTATAGCCGGCAAGTGGTTGCGATCCAGATCGTCTGATCCATATGCTGCAACAGGAAATTGCGCCGGATCAATGCCGGCTGCTTGTAGCTTCAACGGAGAAGTCGATAGCGAATTGCCTGTTTGAAGTCCCATGAAAACATCTGACCTATTCCTCAATTCCTCCAGCAGTTCACTTACACCTGGACAAGGCGCAATCCCTCGATCCGGATAAATGGCGCGTGCTTTTTCAGCCATCAATGCATACACGTCAGGTAATTTCACCTCGATTTCTTGGGGTGCTACACCTATGGCTACGAGAAGATCGGTGATGATGCGCGCGTCCGTTTTACCCCCCATCTGGTAACTTTCCAATGGTCCGGCGCTTCCAAATAACTGCTCAAGCGCCGCTCCCATAGCCATACGTCCGGCGCTGTTACTGCGGATAAGCGTCCCATCAATATCAAAAAGCAGCAATTTCATTGCTCTAGAATTACCCGCATCGCTGGCCAAACCTCGGCCTCTGTCCGTGGCAAGGTAGGTACTGGTGTACCCACTGGCACACCACGTGCCGACAAGATGGACTTGATAGCGGCAAGTCGTGCTCCGGCGGGAATCATCGCCAGCAACTGGTTGATCAGGCGTTGTTGTCTAAGCGCCTCGTCACCCTCACCAGACGAGAAGGCTTGAGTTAAGGCTACAAACGGTTCCGGCACGGCCGAACTCAAACCGCTGATCAGTCCATCAGCCCCCAAGGACAACGCTCCCAGAGCAGCGCTTTCATTACCGACCAGAACAATCCGATCTTCCGGCACTGCGTCCAAAATACGCCGTACAGCTTGAATGCTCGGATTGCTCGTCTTGAGTCCAGCAATCGATGGCATCAAGTCACACAGTCGGAATGCCAAATCAGGACTGATCCCATTCACCGCCATTTGCGGAATATCATAACCAAAAAGAGGTGTATCTGGCACCGCATCCACGATAGCCTGATAATAAGCAGCCAATCCATCATCAGGCAAGCCATAAAAGTACGGTGTCACTGCAGCAATGGCATCTACGCCAAGACCAGCGGCATGTCGTGCAAGATCGACGGCCGTATCACTACGCTGTGCCCCCACGTGCAAAATAACCGGTACCCGGCCATACACAGCCGGCATCGTGGCTTCATGAAGTTTCTTGCGTTCCCTGGCTGCCAGCATAATCCCTTCACCGGTCGTTCCGCCAACAAAAAGGCCTTTAGCCCCCTTGCCAATCAGGAAATCAACCAGAAGGGGCACAGCGGTCGTGTCCACACAATAACTGTCTGGCTCTAACGGGGTCACCATTGCCGGCGAAACGCCGCCAGATAATCTACTTTTCAGACTGGAGATCTTGTTCCTCATTGAATTACTATCACCCAAATCCCTTCTTACAAATGTTTAGATTCCGCATCCGCCAAAACATCAGCAAATATCTGCAACCCTTCTTCTACTAAGTTCTCTGGAATATTCATAGGAGGCGTCATGCGTATGGAGTTGCTACCACACGGGATGAGCAGTAATCCACGGGAAAACGCCTCCTGGATGATCTCATTACGCAATTCAACTGCCCGTTCCTTCGTCTGGCGATCCTTTACGAACTCAATTCCTATCATCAACCCCAAACCACGTATATCGCCTATGCTGGCATGACGCCCTTGCATCTCGACCAACGCATCTTTGATGGCATCTCCCGTATCTTTTGCGCGCGCTAACAAATTCTCTTCTTCTATAACATTTAGCGTAGCCAGGGCCGATGTCGCTGCCACCGGATTGCCTCCAAACGTGCTTCCATGCGAGCCAGGTCCCCATACCATGGACTCCTTGCGAGCGATTATGCCTCCAATTGGCATGCCACTGCCCACTCCCTTCGCAAAACATACCATGTCAGGCTCCACATTCTCATGCTCTACTGCCCACCACCGTCCAGTTCGGCCAGCGCCGCTTTGAATCTCATCGGCAATCAACATGATGCCATACCGGTCGCACAACTCGCGCAAACGTGGAACGAAGTTGGGAGCCGGAATAACATAGCCGCCCTCACCCTGTATCGGCTCGAACAGAATACCCGCCACGTCTTGCGGTGACAGCAAGGTGCGGAAGATTTCGTTCTCTAGGTAGTCGATTACGACGTCCCCATAGCTTTTACCATTCACACCAGCCAGCACAGGCCGGTAAGCATTGGGGTACGGAATATGTGTAACCTGTAGGCCTGGCTGATAGCCGGCACGCTGAACGTACTTGCTGGCCGTAAAGGAGAGTGAGCCAAGTGTACGGCCGTGAAAGGAGCCGTGGAATCCAAGAAATTGCTTGCGCCCCGTCTTATACATGGCCAACTTAATAGCCGCCTCAACCGCCTCAGTGCCCGTATTGCCGAAGTAAATCTGCGTATCCGGCATCGGTGCGATGCCTTGCAGTTTCTCTGCCAACTCTACTGCCTGCGGATAATAAAAATCAGATAGGCAGATATGCCAGAATCTGTTTATTTGTTCGTTCACGGCTTCCACCACAGCCGGATGGCGATGGCCCACATTTAATACCGCCACACCCGCCATAAAATCAATATACCGGCGCCCGTTCATGTCCCATACTTCAGATCCTTGAGCACGGTCCACAACCAAAGCATATTCACGCGTGTATGACGGCGAGAGCGCCACCTGATCTCTTTCGATGATCTTACGGCCAACCGCGCCGGCCACATCAAGATCGAATTTCATTTGTAAACTCCTTACTTCCTTTTGTTACTCCAAGTGCACGACACGAAACATGTTCGCACCAACCCAATCGTGGCTGAATAGCTGGTAAATGTCTAATCTTCAGGTTCAACCGTAAACATCAACGGATAGCCTTCAAGACTTGCCGCAAAATGTGCCTTTCCAACGCGTTTATGCGCTTCAGGACATGGCAGCGTCGCAACATAGGCCAACCCGCTCGTGTGAGCAACAAAAGCCACGTGTTCAGCTTCCAATGACTTAAGTTGGAAAATCCGCTGCAAGATAATAATTACAAAATCAAAGGGCGTGACATCATCATTATGAATGAAAACCCGGCAATTAGGTTCCAGAGCCTCTTCCAAGTGTGTATCGAGTTCTTGCTCAGTGTCTTCTTCAGTGATCTGCAGCCGAATCTCGCACATTCACACGACCCCTGGTGAATAATTGTACGCTAATGAACAAACAGTTGACAAACAACCCGCAGGGATCATTCCTCGCGATCCACAGGCTTTAAGGTGATCCGGCGAAACGCCTCGGCATGGTCAAATCCAACCTTTTTCCCTGCCTCCGCACTCCACGTCTTGATCATTTCCTCCGGATCCCAATCACCGAGCTGGCTCTTATGCTGCTGTAATGCTTCGATCTTGAGATCGACGACATCGCCGATATCAACATATATGTTTGGTTCCTGCCCCCAATGGACGTAGACGAAGTTTACTTTATGTCCCTCTAATCCTTCTGCTGCCAAATCTGGGTAAAGCAGCGCCATTTCAGAAGCTGGAAAAACCGCATCGAGCGCCGCCTGTGCCGCTGCCCTGTGATCAGGGTGGTTGATATAAGTATCACTGGGGAAAAAAAGGGTGGGATCACCACAAACAACGGCCGTCGGCTTATGTCGACGAATCAATCTTACCAGGTCCTTACGAAGTTCTAGAGTGGGTTGCAGAAATCCATCATCATAACCTAGAAAGACGCAAGTCGCGCCAACCACATCCGCCGCAGCCGTCTGTTCACTTCTGCGAATCGTGGCCAATTCCGCCGATGTCATACCCGCCTCATGGCTGCCAACATTACCATCAGTGATCACAACATAGATCACTTCACACCCCTGCTTCGCCCACGTGGCTGCGGTACCGGCGACACCAAATTCGATATCATCTGGGTGTGCAAAGATAAACATTGCCCGTTCGGGCACATACTTACTACTATTCATGAATTCCTTGAATCCTCCGCATCATACAAGTTTAATTCTATTGAACCAAAAATCGTGGCAATCTTCCGCTGCCTCAGTGCAGCTAGACCGCACAAGTTCACCGCTAGTATATCCTAACTGGTGACAATGAGATATTCTATATCTAATACATATCCGTTGCTCTAGCATCTATTGGCACGCTGTAGAAAAAAGCGTACGGATCGCTGGTAGATGTTATAATACCTGAGCATGGATCTCATCAAACCTGAGCCCAAAGCGGCAATTAACTATGATTAAGAAAATCCTATTGGCGATTGGGCTTATTCTGACAGCAAGTGCAGTCGCTGTTGCCATTTACATCTCTACATCAGGTCCATCATTGCCCACCAATACCGATGAGATCATATCCCAAGTTAAAGCATCAGAATTGCCAGAACTTGTCAGAGGCACAACAGGCTACGCAAAATCTGGTGACGTAAATATCTGGTACGAGCTAATTGAGCCAGCAGAAACTCCCAGAGGCACTATATTGCTTATGACGGGAATTGCCACCGACGCCATAAGCTGGCCGCCCAAGCTCATCGATGAATTCACAAAGGCAGGCTATCAGGTAGTTCGTTACGACCATCGTGACACAGGTATGTCAGATTGGCTTGAAAACTGGGACAGCGAAAATCCATATTCTCTCGGAGATATGGCGAACGATGGTGTCGCCGTGTTGGATGCCCTTAGCATCGATAATGCGCACGTATTTGGCGTGTCCATGGGAGGAATGGTTGCCCAGCAGATGAGCATTCACCACACCGAACGCGTCGCATCTCTAACGTCAATTATGTCCTCATGCGATATTGTTGATCCTGAGTTACCACCGATCTCCCTGGACACCGTCAAGGAATTTGCAAAAGTAAGTGCCCGCTACGGGCTTTTCCCCAATGAAAGAAATATCATAAAACTGCAAGTTGCCAGTCGCATCATATTGAAAGGATATGCTACATACGATATTGATGTGCAAGCAGTAGCAGAACAGGTGTTGTACAATCTGCGAGAGCGTCAGGGCTTTAATCCGCAAGCTGCGATTCAACAAAACACGGCCGTGTTGGTATCAGGATCGCGATATGAACAACTACGATCCTTGCATACCCCAACATTAATAATTCATGGACAAAAAGACCCGCTCATCCCCTTCGAACATGGGCTTAAGTGTGCAGATCTAATCCCCGACGCGGCAACCTTGTGGGTTGATCAGATGGGGCATGATTTGCCGGATTCGACCATTGATGAAATCGTGGACAAAACCATCGCCCATTTCAATGATTAGGACGGCATAACCAATCAAGCTACCGCTCAATAACTTCCGGCAAGGAGGCGCGGCCCGAAGGAAGCTGGGTACCGCTCTGCCCATCCTTGGCCGTCAGGCGCGGAAAACCCGCTTCCTCTTGGCTGTAGAAACCAATCCCAATCTGGTAAGCACCAGGCGGCACGTCTGCCAGATCTAGAGTCACCGCGTCGGCCACGATTTCACCCTCCGTCCATTGGCTGGTTGGGTAACTATTATTTTGCGGTAAGCCGTCAATTTGATTGACAACAATTTCCGTATGTGGGTCGAAAATATGGACAAAGCGCGTGAAATCCGGCTGGTCAGAAACCAAAGCCTCCCAGTAAAAGGTCAGGTGCAAAGTAGACCCAGATTGGTCCAATTGATAGCCATGCAGCCGGATCGACTCGCCGAAAACGGCCGTTAACACCGTAAGCTCATCCGTTAAGGTAAACACTGGTTTATGCTCCTCAAATGAAAGTTGGCCTTCCTGCAAAGTCAAATCTCCTAAAAGGCGGGTCAAGACCACTTCACCTGATTCAGTCTGGTAGAGCTGGACCATGAGAGTCAAAGGGTTATCCGGGGCCAGATTCTGTGGCAGCGACATGGCCAGCCAATCATTCACCTCATTTCCAACCGGCCAGCCGCTGCTGGGCAAAAAACCATAGCCGGGTTGAGTATCGAGTTGCGCCAGCCAGTTGCCAGCGCCATCTATCAAGCGCAAAGATAAATTATAATTTTGGCTGAGTTGTTGACGCGTGACCCAGACGAGCTGCACATCAAGCGTATTTGGATCGCGCTGTCGCACATCGCTTATTCTGGCATCAAGCATGGGCTTCGATCCAACGGCAGGCTGGTCGTTCTCAATCCGCAATGGCCGCAAGAACAAATCCCCGCGAGTTCGACCGGAAGGTGTTAAAGGGCGCGCATCACCAATTGTGACACGAGGCGCAACAAGGCCAGCCGGGATATCATCTGGCAGAAACAATTCAAATTGGACGCTTTTTCCACTCAGTTCCTTCGTTTGCTCGGCTAGCAGAGGTGGTGGTGGATCGAAGACGGGCCAGGAAATGGCCGGTGTGCCCAATGCCAGAGTGACCTCTTCTCCATCAGATCCGGCAAAATATAGGGTTACGGTTAGATCTTCTCCAGCGAGCGCAGTTTCGCGATCGTATTCATACCGTTCCAAAACAGCGCCGTTGTCAAAGCTGACACCAGCATCTTCATGGTGCAGATACCCCATCTGCGTAAAATCCCAATTTAGATTATCGGCCGTCAGGTTGCGCTCCGGCCACAAGCCCAAGATTACAACGAGTACCAAAAGAAAGGCCAACGGTACAACAATCCGCATCCTAATTTTGATATTCACCCGCACTTTCACAAGTAATAAGATAGTCGCTAATACGGCCGCAAGGGACAGAAGTTCTGCGAACAAACGCACAGGTGTATGGCCCAATCGCAGATCAATAAGATGCTCGCCAGGTGGAAGATCGATCATGACCATGCCCGAACCTGGGGACGGCTGTATCTCAACAGCTTCCCCATTCATTTCTGCCTGCCAACCCGGCCAATACATGGTCGGAAATAGCACTGTGGCACCGGAATCGGCCGCAACAATCTGCCATGTCTGCTGCGTTGCCTTCTGTTTCAACTCCTGCGCCAACAGCAAATCGCCAGATAGAGCGCTCACATTTCCTAGTACACCCGAATGCAGCCAGGAACTGGTATAAGGACGTGGCTGGACAGTTGGCGGTAGGTACTCAGCACTGATAGTACTGCCAATATTGGCCGTAAACCACTCATATTCGGCCAGGCGATTTGCGCTGACATCTGCATCTGTCAACTGTAGATGATCTGTCCTCAATCCCGCAAAGCTGCTGAAAACCAGCAACGCGCCTGTTATTGGAACCACCAGTCGCCGCGCCGGCAAAAAGGCCAGGGCTCCAGTGGTCAGCGCAGCGGCGAACGCCTGAACAGAAAGAAATCGCCACGGGAACTGGGCAAATTGCAACAATGGCACATAGTTCCACAGAAACTGCGAGAGCGGCGTCACCATGAAGGTAGCCACCAGCAACGACATCAAGATATACCCAGCTATAACCAGAGAGACAGAACGCTTGCGAAAAGCCGCATAAATGAGAGCCAATGCCCCTAAAAGCGTGGCTATCGCCTGTACCAAACCTAACCGAAAGGCGTTACCCCCCGAGACACTATAGTCGAAGAGAACAGTGGCTTGTACGAGGTCAAATCCTCGAAAATGGTTGCTATAGTGAAAATATCCTGTGGTTACCGGCCCAAGCTGCGCAAACTCGCGCTCGCCCAGAGCAGGAATGAAGAACCAGGCAGCCAGTGAAAGTCCCAGTAAAATGGCCAATAATAATGTTAATAGAACCTGCCCATGACCTCTTTCCGACTGTGGTGGCTCACTCCCAGATGGAGATCTCAATAACGGCAACCAGCGTAGCAGGATGTAGAGTAAAAAGAATGGCGTGAAGATCAGAGCAGAAATATTGTGGGTCAAAATCAACGCGGCATAAGCCAGGGCCAAAGAAGCGAGACGGCCGTATGGAAAATCGCCATCCTTACCCTCAAACAAAGAATCAGCAGCCAGCAATATCCATGGATACCAGGCCATAGCCCAAAACTCGGCCAATGAGTCGCCGCGAACGTAAATATTAACCAGGTGAAATGGAGCGACAGTATACGCAACTGATGCCAGACAGGCAGACCATTCGTTTCTCAGCCAGCGTCGGGCGAGAAGAAACATTCCCCACGCTGCCAACAGAAATCCAGTCAACTGTGCCAATTCGATAGAACGAACAAGGGACAGGCCCAGAAAACGAAAGGCAGCGGCCATATAGATAGAAAGCGGCGCGTAATAGTTATAAAACGGGTAACCGTAGCCATAGTTAGCATCCGGCATCCAACGCACCGGGAAATGGCCATCACGTATGGCGCTTTCCAATTGCTGCAAACGCTGCAGCAGGAAAGGGCTGTCACCCCCACCCCGTGTGTTCAAGAAGCCCGAATTACTTAAAAGGGGCCAGGCTGCGAAAACCGCAACCACGAATGCCAACAGTAACAGGGCAGTCGCGAGCGAAGTCGAGCGATGCTTCCCTTCAGACGGGACAGTTTGTTGTGTGTCCATGAACCATATGGGTCACAGAGTTGGACCGGGTATGTCTGGATCTAACGGCGAAGTAAAAAGAAAATCAGAACGCCAAGCAAAATCACGCCGGCCACAATTACGGCAAGGCCAATCAGACCCATTGGCGCCAATCCACCGTCCTCTGCACCCTCGCCACTCTGTGCATTTGCGCCCTCAGACTCATTGCTGCCCTCCTCCGACGGAGAGCCCGTGTCTTCCTGTTGAAGCCGGCTGCCAAACTCAACCTGCAGTGACTTGCCATCCGACAAAGCGACCATGGCATTTTCGGCTGTGGTCATTTCCAGACGATCCGATACTTGCTGGGATACCTCATAAGATCCCGACTCAAGCCCGCCGAAACATTGCGGCGCATCCGATCCTTCGGAGACTGCTTGCCCAACGACAACCTCCTCATCAGCTACGAACAAAGTGACACCAGCCATGTATCCTTCGCTGGGATCAATTATTCCATTGGCATTCTCATCATGAAATGCATTGACACAAATCGTCCCACCTGATTCTGACGGTGCTGCTCCTACTTCCTCAGTGCCAGATTCTTCTGGTTCAGCGATAGCAGCAGAATCATCAGGCAGAACGTCAGTCACTGGTGCGCCACGCACGCGGCTGCCAAATCCCACATTGACCGTTGTTTCCGCAGTCGTCCCGACCGCAGTATTAGCGTCCGAGGTCATTTGCAACTGGGCAGGCACCTGTTGCGCCACTTGGTAAGACCCAGTCTCCAGATTATAGAAACATTTCGGGCTCTCTGAACCTTCGGATATCGCACTCCCAACGATAGTAGTCTGGTTGGCTACCGTAAAAGTTACATCCGCCATGTAACCTTCGCCGGCATCATGAACACCATTGGCGTTCACATCATGGAAGGCATTCACACAAATAGTCCCACCTGACGTCGCCTCCTGTTCGGGTGAAGATTCCTGGTCAGCAGTGGGCTCCACCGTTGGCTGAGCTGGTTCAGTTGTTGCTGCCGCCACAACCGTTGGACTAGGAAGCGGTGTCGGCGTATCCACTGGAGCGGGCGCGGCTGGCGGCGCTGGAGGGGGTGTGTTGCTAGGCGGGGGACTGGCCGCAACCAGCTCAGCACTATCGAACCAGGTATCAAGAAACTGCAGGCATTGGTTGACATTTGGCACACCCAAATTAGCCGAAGTGAATACGGTCATCTTATCACCGGCAGCAGTTGCCTCTACCGAAAACTGCTGCCACGCATCGTGTGGTGAACCGGAAGTTCCCCAAACGACGTCACCATCGTTCCATAAGCCGCTACCATTAGGGTCGATACCAGCGCGGATATTCATATTAATGCTGGTATCGGATGGTGCGGGGGACGGTTCGCTCGTTGTTCGTCCTTTGGCCGAGAAAGTAAAGCGATAGGTGACGCCAGGTGTCACATCTACCGTCTGAAAAACGCCGCCTGACCAGGTATCCCAATTATTACCAATATACTGTGAAGCCACGCCGTCGGCCACATTGGAGCCACCCGTTTCCATATTCCATTTAGGCCGGTAATGGTAACCAGACTCGCAACCTTCACTTGTTTTTTCAGTTTCAATATGCCAGGGACTCCAATTTTCAGCCACACCGTTCACATACGGTTGCTCGAAACCGGAATTACTCAGCAGGTTGGTCCCTTGCCGGGCCGGAGCTGCCGCAGCCTGGTTCTGCATGCCGCCGATCAGGAACACGCTCAGTAATAATAACAAAAATGGGATAGTAAGATGTCTCGTCTTCATCTTCAACTCTCTATCAGTACTCAATTATTGCTGTAACGACTATAAGCAATCCAGAAGATTAGCACACCCACGCCTAACAGCAAAGCAATGACGCCAATGCCTAAGAGAACCATTATAAGTGGCGTATCGGCAATCGCTGGTTTATTGCTCTCTACCGCAACTGTTGGCGTAGCTTCCGCTACTACAGCAATGCGTGTTTCAAACTGGATATCTAATTCAGGCGTGGCAATTCCCACACTCTCTCCCTGCAGGTAACTGCCGAACGCCAGGTTCAGTTCACTGCCATACGTCAATGTCATTGCCCAGTCACCTTGTGTCGTCAAAATCTCATTATGGGCAATAGATCTTGTCACGTGGTACGTGCCGTCTGTCAATCCTTCCAGGCAATAGGGTTCCGACACGCCATCAGTAATATAGTTTTCTACAACTGTTTCATCATTAAATACAGTGAATGCCACCTCCGCCCGCAATGGTTCCTCTGCATCAAAAGCGCCATCCCGATTTATGTCCTCGAATGCCATCATGCAAATTGCAGTGCGCAAAGGAGTTGCCGTTACTCCTGGTGTCGGTGGCGGTAGCGTTACAGTTGGGATGTCAGAGGTTGGTGTGGCTGGAGGTGTGCTACGACCAACAAGAAGTAGATCACCAGGGTGAAACACAGTATCTTCTTCAATACCGTTGAGTTGCAATAGTTCCTCCAGAGTCAAACCGGACCGGGCGGCGATGCTCCAAAGTGCGTCATTTGGCTGTACAACAACATAAATATTCCCCTCGGCATCAGGTGTGCTTATTGGTGTTCCCTGCGCATGCGAAAAGGAATGACTGCTTAGAATCCATCCTGTCACAACGACAGTCAAGAAGAGTGACCACAATCCTGCGGGCAGGAATGAGCGCCAAACGCGCCGTTTTTCTTTTCCTTCATGCCGCGATCCGTTTGTGTGCTTCATGGGTGACTACTCTTTGCGAATTGTCCAGCTACTGCCCAAGGGTTCACCAGTAGTAACATCGGAGACCGGCAATCGTATCCCGGTTGAACGTTCATATAGGCCGACGAGTATTTGATGTTTGGTTGGATCATACGGTTCATCGAGACTAATTGTATGGCGATCGCGGATAATCTGCCCCGCACGCCACCAATCTTTTGGCCAGCGCCCCTCTGCCGGAGGATTATCATCCTGCCCGACCAACCCTTCTGGACCAACAACATGGACAAAAACTACTAACTCCTCGTCCAGAGCCGTTTCTGCCTGCCAGTATACATCAACCTGCAGCCAATCATCACTCAACTCGGCCACGCCAGTCTGCTGCAATAAAAGCAGATCAGCAAAAGCAGCAAGAGGTTCATTTGTGACTGCAGGAAGTTCCTCAGACCCGTAACGAACATAGAGCGAATAGGGTGACTCATTTAGATCAGATCGAGCGAGCTCACCAGGTGTAACCGAAATCACTGCCGGAGGTTCCATGAGTCCGGGAATGTAATCCAGCGGATCATATGGCCAGGTATAAATAGCAGCAGGCGCAACAATCTTGTCCGGCAAACTATCTGGAGAAAGGAAACGACTCACGTTCTTAGGATCCGCCACAAGGAACGAAACAGATGGCCAGCTTGACCAAAACTGCTCATCCAGAAATAGCGTCGTATTTGTTAATTCCTCGTTGAGTTGCCGCGCAAGCTCTGCGGCCGCTGATTCAAATGCGTAACCCACTTCCGGATCACGACCATACGCCACGTAATCACGTATGGTAAGCAACAGGCTGCCTAGAATCAGCCCGCCAACCAGAAGCGATCGAACTATTCCTGGCACTCTAGACCAAAGCCATATCCTCTCCAAGCCAATGGCCGGCAGATAAACAAGTAGAGGTAATATTCCGGCGGCGCGCAGGAAGTGAGGTGCATCAGCCGCAAGAATCGTTGGGCCCAGCATCGACCCGGTCCAGATCAACACAATCATAGCTGCCGGCCTTCGCCACTGTCGTACGCACCAAACCAGACCGATGAGAAAGGGGATGGCTATTAACCAATCGAATACGGGCCGCCCCACCGGATTGTGCCGCAATATCATATCGCCACTCCAGAGAAAAAGTCCAATTGCAGCCAGGGTGTTCTGCCACAGCGTACCCCATAGATCACCTCCATTGACATCAGGGTGCAGAACCGATACCTGTCCGGACCGTCCAAGTATCAAATCGGGTTGCTGCCATATGACGATGAGCAGGGGTAGAAGGATGAAAATTATGCCCAGGGTAGTCCAGGCTACGCCCGGCCATAAACGACGTAACCGGCCAGTAAACAGTAAATAAAGGCCTATCAGGATCAGCGGAAGGGGAGTGAAACGCGCTGCAAGGTACGTATAAAATCCGAGACCATATACGATCCCCGTAAGAAACCATAACCAGTTTTCCCGCCGCCTGTAGGCTGCTGTTCCCAACCAAAAGGTTATCACCAGCACGGGCACGAGTAAGATGACACGCAAACCTACTCGGCTCAAATGAACCGGCCACAAAGTGATTGCCCATATCCAGGCCGCGAGTAGCCCGACTCGCCAACCAAACCAACTCCTGCCCAATAAATAGATGGGCAGCGTTGTCAGCGAGCCCACAACGGCCGCCCCCAGGCGCACGGCGAAAGCCGTTTGCCCAAACAACGCTACAGCGGCCGCCGTGAGATAAATGTAGAGAGGTTCACGGCCGTTATTCGCTCCGAAATATAGCGCAAGATCTCCTCGCAGCACTTTAAGTGCATCCAGGCCATTAAACGCTTCATCTCGGTAAAGTCCGGGAGGAATTTGCTCCAAACGATAAAAACGCAGAAACACGGCCGTAGCCAGGGCCAACAGCAACAAAGCCCACTCCACCTGGGAGGGGCTTAAGGTTAAATTCGTACTGTCTTGGAACTGCTTATGCAATGTTGTCAAAGCACGGCAAGTATAGCAAAATAGCCCTTTGCGGCAACATTCACAGAACTTAATCCATGCGCATATTAATGGTCTCGAAAGCATGTCTGGTGGGAGCCTACCAGACCAAATTGGAAGAAATCGCTCGTTTTGACGATGTAGAATTGGTCGTTGTCGTGCCCCCGGTCTGGAACGACGCGGCCGGTCCCATCCAACTTGAGCGCAGCCACATCGCAGGGTACAAGATGATCGTCGATCCTATCCGCTTTAACGGCGACTATCATATTCACCACTACCCGAAGTTAAGGCATCGTTTGGCCCAATTCCGCCCCCACATTGTTCATATAGATGAAGAACCGTACAATTTAGCCACCTGGTTAGCATGGCGACACGCGCGAGCCGTTAAAGCAAAAAGCCTCTTTTTTAGTTGGCAGAACTTGCAACGTCAATACCCCTTCCCTTTCAGTAGCATGGAAAAACAAGTACTCCAAGGTGTGGACTACGCCATCATGGGTAACCAAGATGCCGCTCAGGTCTGGCGGAACAAAGGATATGATGGGCCAACGAAAGTAATTCCCCAATTCGGCATAGACCCTGATCTGTTCCATCCGCCGGCGATCCGTGATAGTGGGCGTGATTTCGTCATAGGTTCAGCCAGTCGGCGTTTGGTAATTGAAAAAGGTGTAGACTTACTTCTGCGCGCCGCGGCAAAATTGACTGGAATCTGGCGAGTGCATATCGTGGGCGATGGACCAGAGCGGCCAAACTTGGAACAGTTGGCCCGAGAACTCGGCATAAGAGATCGTGTTCACTTTGACAAAAGCATCTCTTCCTCATCAATGCCGGCGTTTCTGCAACAATTGGATGTACTCGTGCTTTCCTCGCGAACAACCCCGCATTGGAAGGAGCAATTCGGCCGGGTTCTGGTTGAAGCTATGGCCTGTGAGGTTCCCGTCATCGGATCTAGCTCGGGCGAGATTCCTCACGTCATTGGTTCTGCCGGCCTCATTTTCCCGGAAGATAATGTCGCCGTTTTATACACACATTTGTTAGAATTAATGCAGTCGGTGAAATTGCGCCGCGAATTAGGGCAACGTGGTCGTCAGCACGTGCTATCATTGTATACGCAACGAAGAATCGCTTCGCAGACGGTGGGCGTTTATCGTGAAATGATGAATTAAGGATCAGGTTTCGGCTAAACAGCGTCGCTAAACCCTTGCAACAAATGGAAGAGCAAGACCAAGATCAAACAGAAAACCATGGCGAACAGCGTACCTGGTCATCGGCGCGCCTGGTCGGACTTGTCTTAATTATTCTGGCCGGCTTAGTTACCCTCTACTCGTTGGTTGGATACGTAGCTTGGCAAAGCGGACAGACCATCCGTAAAGAGCGTGAGGAAACCCAGCAGGCAGAACAATTAGCCAGGCAAGTAGATTTGGCACAAGATAACATAGGGCAAGGAAGTTATAGTCTCGCATTGCGCCGTCTGGATTGGGTTTTACAACATGATCCAGACAACAAGGATGCCCAGGCAGTGCGCCAGCAGGCAGATGCTGCCCTCAAGACCGCTTTAACGCCTGTCGCGCCGCCATCACCTACACCTCCCCCAGAACCTTCACCGACACCTGGCGATATTTCGCGGCCCGAAACGGAATTTGAGCGCTTACGCCGCCTGGCCAAACAAGAGAAGTGGGAGAATCTATTCGAAAGCACACTCGTTTTTCAACAGCAATATCCAGGCTATGAGCGTCTGCAAACCGACACACTTTTATATGATTCAAGCTTCAACCTGGGATTAAGCTATATTCAAGGAGACCAGATAGAGGCGGGGATTTACTACTTGGCACAAGCTGAAAAGCTGGGGGACTTGCCTCAGGAAGCGCTTGATTATTGGCTGTGGGCCGAATTGTATTTGCAAGGAATGGCTTATTACGGAGTCAACTGGGGAGTTGCGGCCGGCTTCTTCCGCGATTTATGTCTTTCTGCGCCGTTCTATCAAGGTTCCTGTGACAAACTTTTTGATGCTTTGTTCGCTTACGGCAATCAATACTTAGTCGCTCAAGATTACTGCCCAGCCGCACAGCTATTTCGCGAAGCTCGCCAGCATAAACGCAATCAAGATCTAGACTTAAAACTGAATGAAGCGGTCCAGGGCTGTGCCCAAGCAACACCCACCCCGGCTACTATCACAGGCACTTTGCCAGTCACAGGACGGGAGTCGCTAGCAACTCCCGTATCAAATGAATAAGCTTCGTCTAACCATGCAGGCGTCGTTATAATCAATACAATGGCTGAATCTGGTGAAACCTTAAGCGATCGAGAAATAGATGTTCTTCATTGCGTGTCTAGTGGCGCATCCAACAAACAGATTGCAAATGAACTATCTATCAGCCAGAATACTGTCAAAGTACACTTGCGTAACATCTACGCTAAACTAGATGTATCATCACGCACCGAAGCCACTACTGCAGCCATTAATCAAGGTTATATTGCCGTTCCTGACCAGTCAGCGGTCACAGCTGTTGGCGCTGAACTCTCGATATCAACGGAGAATGCTCAGGCATCGATACCTCCCGCGCCGGAAGAAGAAATCGTCGTTGATCCATCTGAAACAAAAACCGGTCGGCTTCTTCGAGGCAACTGGCGGACGTTGGTCCTTCTACTTCTCCTCCTTATAAGTGCAATCGCCATTATGGTTCTCGCTTCTCAGTTGATAAATCAGAATCAGGTTACAGTGACTTCTGAACCGTTTCAAGAAACCCCGATTGCAGACTCACATTGGCTGAGTAGTCGCCCTATGCCAGAAGGCCGAGCCAATATGGCCGTTGCCGCCGTAGGACTGGATGTATACCAGATTGGAGGCGAAACAACCGCTGGTGTTGATGGCAAAGTTCATGTTTATAATGCCCGTGACGCCGTCTGGAGAAAAGCGACGGAGAAACCAACGGCCGTCGCCGATGCTTCCGCCGTTGAGTTGTATGGTGAACTTTATGTGGTTGGTGGCCGGCAACCAGACGGTCAGCCCACGGCAACCGTTGAAGCCTATAGCCCATCTCAAGATGCGTGGCGTCCCATCGTAGCCTTGCCCCAACCGATTGCTGGTGGATTAACCCTCAGCGATGGAGCCTTCTTGTATATCTTTGGCGGATGGAATGGAGAAGAGGTCCTGAATACAGCCTTTGTATATGATCCCTCAGCGGATAGTTGGCGTCCGCTTCCTCCAATGCCCCAGAAGCGGGCTTTTGCAGCCGGAGGTACGCTCACCGGAAAACTGCTGATCACCGGAGGGACTGATGGTCAGAGCGAACTGTCAAGCTGTCACATCTTTGATCCGGTCGGAGAGGAATGGTCAGATTGTCCCCCTATGCTCCAGCCGCGCTCCGCTGCAGGATCGGCCGTTTTACTTAACAAGCTCTATGTAATTGGTGGGGGAACAAGCAGCGAGAATGATATCTCTTTTAGCGAGGTATACGATCCCATAGGCGAAACCTGGCAGGTAGTCAACACACCAATGCTGGCTGACACAGCCGGTTGGCCACATGCTGGTGTGAGTCAAGTGGAAACACGTATTTATGCTTTGGGGGGACGAAGGGGAGACACCTACCTGAACGACACGTTAATCTATGCTCCGCTGGTTTACCAAACCTATCTTCCGTCTGCTTCATCCGGCGAAGAATAACAACCTGCAACCGAAGACATTCACGGCGGGTCCATGCTGACTACATGTCCTCGTTTCTTCACCACCTCCTCGAAGCTCTCCGCATAATACCAGGTGATCAAGCGTGCCTCAGCCCAAGGCATAAGGGCCTGCATCAACTCTACGCCTGTCTCCGAGCCGATCGACTGATAAAAACTCTGGCTCGTAGCAAAATAAAGTGAATAGGCCATATGAAAGCGTGACTCACCACCTGGTTGGCCCATTATTCGACTTACTTCACTTTTTACCAAACCAGGAAGCTTTTCCGCTAGTTGCAGATGTGTGGAAGAGAAAAAGGTTTCCAAAGTCTCTTCATCGTCAACGCGGTAGTAAATTGTAGTAAATTGGAACACGATTCATCTCTCATTGAGTTGCCAGAACTTATCCCAACGAATACCTTTAGAAAATACTTGTCAAGTGCCTGGTTACTGGTACACAGACTATAGGAGAAGGTCATTCCCATTCCCGAACAAATCAAGAATTATTCGTCTGCCAAATATCAGCAAGCTCTCCCATTAATTTGTCACGCTGTTGTTGGTACTGGCCCTCCTCAATTCCGCCAGCTTCAAACGTATCATCCAGATCCGCAACCGTCCGCAACAAGCGTTCTGTGGCCTCGTCTTCAGCATTGTTAGCAGGCATTCTCCAGGAACGTACAGTGAAAACCGCACCTACAACAACCAACAGAAACACGCTGGCGCCTAATACGATTCCGGTTGTAGCATCGCCGTTCAGAGAAGGTCCCACACTTGCAACGCCGACACGAGCAGGCCGGCCATCCAACTTAAAACTCAATGCCTCACCCGCCTCCAGGCTAGGATGCGCATAAGTAAGAAACGTCCCCGCATCTCCCATTTGCTGTGCGCCTTGATCTGTCCACTCACCTTCCACCAATGAGATGCCCACATCAGGCATAACGATAGTGGCATTGGCCGTATCGTAGAACACGGGGTGGGCAATAGTCGCACCATCATCATATGGAATCTCATAAGTAGCCAGAAGGTTCATCGCTCCCTCTCCCGGTCGCAATGGAATCGTGTCTGCCCATCCGCGCTCAGTCTCGATCAGTTCCGTTGCCGGCAGAAAGTTACTAAACGAACCAAAAGAGCGTTGGAAATTAACGTTTTCGGCGCGGGTTGGCAAAACAAGTTCGAACGCGCCTTCCTCAGCATCGCCTGTTTTTCCCACAAATACCGCAGCATCATTATTGCTGAGTACATAAATCTCGCTTACCATCACCCGATCATCCGCAAAATCTAGTACCATGTGAACCTGTTCAACACTGATGGCCTCTGGATCTGTTGTCTTGTCGAAGACGACGATAGGCATGTCGAGTTCCGGTTCAGCACGAGATAGGCGAACCGGGTCGCTATTATAGCTGAGATCGTCATACTCAATGCCGGTCATAAACACCAGGTCAGGCGCTACGTCCAACAAGGTAAACGTATACTGGCCGTCGGCGGTAACGGCCGTCGATTCAGTCATGACCTCCTGCAAATCTCTTGTAAAAGCGCGTAAGGTAACCGTTCCCGTATCAATGATCTCGTCAGTGGAACCGTTGGTCACCAACCCCCTGATAGCTGCCACCTCTATCGGTTCCAACGCAGCTTGTGGATCAAAATAGGCATAACTAAATGTTCGTGAATAATCAACCACATCCCACAAATCAACATCATCAAGCACATAGGTATGCCCTTCAATCTCCGTGTCTTGCAGGCGGCTGAAAACCATCTCGTTGCTACGGCCGCTCCAGTAGCGCAGATCCGTCAAATCTGTTGGCACTGTTTCCAGCTCAGACGCTTCTGGACCGTCACCCGTCCCCATCTTCCCATGACAAGACAAGCAGCTCTCCTCGTAAACAGTCTGCCCCGCCTCAACCGCTTCAACCGCCGTGCCTAAACTGTACACAGTTGCCACCAGGTTCCAGCGATCGTCGTCAACAATTGGGTTACTACTTGTGGGACCAAAAGGAGGCATTCCAGCTTCTAATCGGCCTGCTGTAATCGTCTGAAACATCGCCGAAGGCACAGCCGTTCGCAGAAAATTAACGTCAGTGAAATCGCGAGGGGGTGCCGGCAAATCCGGGGCCATCTCACCGTTGCCCTGACCAGATGGTCCATGGCAGTTAACGCACCGCTCCACGAATAGGGCAGACCCCCTCTCTGCATCAGGGGTAGAAGGAGGTTCCGACGGCTCCTGTGCTACCACCACAGAGGGCAAGCCTAGAGCGAGAGCAATCAGTAACAGAAGGCACACAAGGCCCGGTATCTTGTTGTAGGCAGCGCACGACAACAGTGAAGATTCTTTATTAATCATGATGCTTTAGATTGTGGGCTGCGCAACACGTACCGCTTGGCCACAACGTGCGCAGAACTTGTCGTTCAAGTCCAGCCCCTGCCCGCATTGCGTACAGAAGCCAGCTTGACCATTACTGGATTGAGCGTGATGGTGACGTCGTTCCAAGACGGCCGCTTCAATCTGAGCACTGATCGCATCATCCGTTGAAGCAGGCAGCTCATCCATTTCCCTTAGCACCTCCGCAGCTTCATGCATCAGCTGCGTTCGCTGCAGCTCATAGACATCAGTCGGGATCTTGCCCGTTTCATGATCGAAGTCCACCGCCTGAATCTCAGCCAGAAGTGCTTGCTTCCGTTGTTCCAATTGACGGCGCCTGTCAAGAGAATGAGTCGATTGTGGTTTGGCCGTAAGCAGTGGTTTCGCTAGAAAGAGAGCAACCACGATGAGTAAGGCCAACCCCAGTAAGATTGATCCGATTGTCATCCCCCATCCCTCAATAGTTGCTTAATCACGCCATCCATCGTTGCTTGATTAAGCGGGCCGATTTGCACATGCTGGATCGTGCCTTCTTTGTCAATAAAAAACGTCTCTGGCACACCTGTAATCTCGTAATCGTCAGAAATGTCCGTGCCCAAATCAGGCGCATTGGGGTAGGTGACGTTAAATTCATCCAGATAAGCGATCGAGTTCGGCTCTACATCCGCGTAGGCCACCCCCAAGAATACAACGTCCTGATCCTTGTAATCTCGCCATGTATTCTCAATCAGATCCGCTTCCAGGCGGCACTCAACACACCAGGAAGCCCAGAAATTTAACACAACAACTTTGCCCTGCATGTCTGACAAATCGGCCGTCGTTCTTTCTTCCCATTCGTATCCATCAAAAAACTCCACATCAAGAGCAGGTGCTTGCTCGCCTGCCTCCGGACGCGTAGCGTTTGTATTGACCAGACCCCAACCCAACAGCGCCAGCAAAGCAATTACTGCTACCCAAAGAGCAATCATGCCCCAGCGAATACTATGCTGCTGGCTCTCCTCTGTCTTTGGTGTGGTTTGTGTAATATCACTCATTTCGTTTTACCAAGTTCTTCCTCAATCCGCGCCAGATAATCATCTTCAGATGCCGGTTCAGAAGATGAAACAGGCGTCGTTATCTCCCCCTGTGGTTCAACAACCTGTGTTGTAGCTGTTGTTCCTTCAGGTGCTGTACGCATACTGCGCAAAACACGGCTGAAAACCAACGCCCCCAGCAGCAGCACAACCACCGGCAAGATCCAAAGAATGATCAAGCTTACACCACGACGCGGCGGATTTGCCAAAACGCCATCGCCGTACTGTCGCGCAAAGTATTCAAAAATTTCTTCCTTGCTCTGTCCTTCGCCCAATTTTGTGCGGATCAGTTCCCGCCAATCAGCGCAAGCCTGCGTGGCGCAAACGTCCAGCGGTGTGTTCTCACAAACAGGACAATAAACATCCCTTGCAACCTCATTCACCTCATCATCAGTCACGTCACCGTCCTGAGCCAACAGAGGCTGAACAAAAGCAAACAAACCAAAAACAAGCAAGGAATACAGTGCGGTGCACCAAAACTTTCGCATCAATTCCACCTAACCCGTTGTACCCAAAACAGCTCGGCTTGGGTCTGCGACCCGCACCTTTTCCTCACGCCGGTTCGGCCACGCTGCGATTAGTGTGCCAAGAACAAAGATAAGTCCGCCTGCCCATACCCAGTTGATCAACGGATTCAAGTAAACCCGGAATGTCGCCGAGTCTGGTGTAAGCGGTTCCCAATCGACCAACAGCACATAAAAATCCTCGCTGACCGTAGATACGGCATTGGGAATTGTCATTGGTTGCATCGTGCGCGTGTAAAGCTCGGACCGAGGATTAAGCGAACGAACCAGATTACCATTCTCATACACGTCGACAGTAGCTTCCGTGATGACCAAATCGTCTGGCCCTGGATACCGTTCAACCTGTTGGAACACCATCTCATAATTGCCCAGCGACACCGACTCTCCTGACTGTAACCGTATTTGAGTCTCTTGCTGAAACAATTCAGTGCCAATGATGCCGAACGCCATGACCAGAACCCCAATGTGGATCCAATAGCCACCATAGCGCCGCCGGTTACGTGATAGCAGTCTCGAATAAGCAGTCCACGCTTTCTCTCCGCGCCGCATTCGTGCCCGGGTCCCTTTCCAGAACTCAAGCAGCGTCAGAATCGTAGCGAATCCCACAATCCAGAAGCCCAGCAAAGCACCCCAACTCCGCACGCCAAAAGCAAACAGGATGCCCACGAAGACTGTAGTCGCAACCGCAGGCCAGATAGCACCCATCTCGATCCGTTTCACGCTGCTACGGTACCACATGGTTAATGGCGCAACCCCCATCAGCAGCAGTAACAAGGCGAAAAGCGGTGCCAGCGCACGTTCATAAACAGGCGGGCCAACAAATCCTTTTTCACCTGTGAACAACTCTGAAAAGATTGGATAGTAAGTGAAAAGGAAGACAATGGCCAGAATGGCCAGGATCAGAAAATTGTTATATAGAAAAGCCGCTTCGCGAGATAGGAAGGATTGAATATGGTTTTCAGATGACAACTCCCTACTCCGCTTACTAGCCCAATATGCCGAGAAAACAATCATCACAGCGATAAAACCAAAAAAGAGAGGGCCGATAGCCGATTGGGCAAAAGAGTGTACAGATGAGATAACCCCACTGCGCACCACAAAGGTGCCCAAAATGACCAGACAATAGGTCAAGATGATCAAAAACATATTCCACATCTTGAACATGTCCCGCTTTTCCTGAATCATTACTGAATGCAGGAATGCAGTTCCTGCGAGCCACGGCATCAGAGAAGCGTTCTCTACGGGATCCCATCCCCAATAACCGCCCCAACCTAGCACATCATAGGCCCAGCGCCCGCCCAAAATAAGCCCCAAGCTTAGGAAGAGCCACGCTACCAGCGTCCACCGGCGCGTCGTGCGGATCCAGCGATCATCTACTTTGTTGGCCATCAACGAAGCCATGGCAAAAGTATAGGGAACAGTAAAACCCACAAAGCCCAGGTAAAGCATTGGCGGGTGAATGATCATACCAGGATGACGTAGCAACGGATTCAAGCCATTTCCATCAGGTGGTATCATGATCGTGCGCACAAATGGACTTTCGATAAACAGAGATATACCCAAGAAAAAGACCTGTGTCATGCTGCCCACAATGATGACATAGGGCATCAACTCTCTTTGCTTGTCCCACTTGCGGCTCATAGCTGCGGCCGTAAAAGCAGCAAGCAAAAGGTTCCAAAATAGCAGCGATCCCGCTTGCCCGCCCCACAAGGAAGTCACCTTGAGGTAAGTAGGCATTTCGCGGCTGCTTACGCGCCAGACATATTCCAATGAAAAGTCATTTTGTAGCAAGGAGATGACCAGCGCCGTGCAGGCCACAAGCACAAGGAAAAAAATGATGATAGTCGCGTTACGGGCGCTTTCCACCCAGGCAGGCTTGCCAATTCTATTGCCATACCAGGCGGCCACGGCCGAATACACCGCCGCAAGAAACGCAAATATCAGCGCAAAGTAACCTAAGTCGGCGAGCATTATACTTCTGACTCCATTTCCTCGTAACGGGTGGGGCACTTCAACATCAGGCCACCAGGATTGGCTTGAAATACACCATTACTATCGGCCCGACCCTCCACCAATGCCTGAGCTTCATGCTGCAATAAATCAGGTTTTGGCTCATTGAGGACGACGATATGCAAGGCTTGGCCAGGATTACTGAGATCGTCGACCACGTCGAACTCAAGGCGCGAGTTCAGCGCATCAACCTGTGTATACTGGATACTGTCACCCACAACCCAACCAGCTACACGTAGATCACGTCCTACCAGGCGAGTCTTATCGGCATAAAATTCGTCGACAGTCTTGTAAAGTTGTGTATTTCCACTCATGGCGTTAATAACCAAGAAAGCAAGAGCTGCGATCAAAATAACTCCGCCGGCGATAAACTTCAGCCGGTTGCTTTTTGGCTTTTCAAGTGCAGAGGTCTTATCTTTATTAGTCCAGGATGCTTCTGCCATCATCTACTCCTTCAATCAAAATCTGGAAAATCTGATTATTTGTCCTACTCCTGTGTATCCTCATCGACAATACTGTCAACATCGGCTAAGATCTCGCGAGCCCGTTCCGCATACGCCTCCGGAACCATGACATGTCCGAATCCTAGAATCCCTACGACGAGACCGACCGCTTGTCCCGCACCTTCTTGCCAGGCGCGAGCCGGGATACCTTCCGACTGCAAACGGCCGGCTAAGATCTGTGCAGCTGTGATACCTGAGGTTGTAGCAACCTCCTCCCAGCGAGTTTCCTTCTGCCCACCAGGAGTTGTCTCCTTTGCATCGTTTTGTTCATTTGAATATGGTGATGTTATAGCTTCACTCATCTACTTCTATTCTCCCATTAGCGCAACCGTGAGCTATTAGGCTTTCTTATAGAATTTCCGCTTAATAGAATTTCCGCTTAATAGAATTTCCGCTTAATTATACGGGAAACCATGTCTAGTGACAGGCATCTCATGAGGTTTTCAATGTGGTATTTTTCGAAACCTGTCCCGATTATAAACCTTTTTCTCGATTACAAAAGCGTCATATGACACCTGATATACATGACATTGATCATGTATTCCTGATCAGCGCAGGAGTTTCTATGCACCATAACGCGCTACGGCCGTCGGAAATAGAAGCCAGATCTAATCTGGAAACTGCACTCCAATCGACAAATCTGCTAAATCTGTCGATTGTTTGCCCTTTCGCCGCCTCAAACCATGATATACTAGGCTCCATATCAGATCATAAGCCTGGGACCCATTTTGCGACAGTCGCTACAATTGACTTGTCTTTAGGTTAAACAAAACATGACCACCAAGGAAGCGCTTCTAGACGCACTCGACAACAGTCGGGAAGGTTTGCTAATGGCTATCGAATCCTTACCCGACGAAGCCCTACAAGAAAAACTTGCCATTGGCGAAAGGTCAGTTGCCGATGTTTTGGTCAATATTACAGCCTGGGAAGCCGAGTTAGTTACCGGCCTTATGTATCTCAAACAAAACAAACGACCGAACAGGCTTCTTGATGCATTAAAGGATCCCCAGGCGTACGACCGCTTGCGATACGCAGAACACCAGGATCGCAACCTGGATCAGATATTCCTCGACTTGCAGCAGTCACGGGTACAAGTCGAGGAGTGGATATTAGAATTCTCAGAACGTGACCTGACCAACCCGCGACGATATCATTGGTTGAAGGGCAAAGCCCTCAGCGATCTTATTGCCAGGACCACCTATGAACGTGAGAATCAGATTGTTCCTCGACTGGAGGCATTCACCCAGCAATGGTTTGCACGGCCGAGTAACTTCCCTGCCGGAACAATTCCCCTGGTTCCTGTTGATGTGAATGCCACGAGAAAAAACAATGAAAACACAGATTGACCCATCCGTTTATGAAGCAGCACACAAAACGGCCGTAATCGTAGACCGCAGCGATCTAGGGATGCTCACGTTTACAGGTGAAACACGCCTCGATTTGATTCATCGCATGTCAACTCAAGCGGTCAATGGCTTGCAGCCTGGTGAAGGCACAGCTACCATACTGACCACCGACATCGGTCGCATCATCGATCGCCTGATCCTTTATACGGGCAGCGATACCATCTACACCCTCACCGGTGAAAACAATGCGGACAACATCGCCCGTTACTTGATGCGCTTCGTCTTTTTTAATGATGACTTCCACATTCAGGATATCAGTGCCCAAACATCCATTTTTGCCGTTTACGGTCCCCAAGCTGCCCATATTTTGGGAGAGCAAGGTGGCTTCCCCGAAGTAGAAATACCTATGCACCATTGGCGAGAAGCGGAAATTGCCGGCGTGACTGCCTATCTGCACCGCACTGACCCCATCAATAATTATGGCTTCTTCATCATGTGCGAAACGGCCGTCGCCCATACCTTGCAGCAGTTTCTGGAGCAAACCAGCTTGGTGCCCGCCGGTGAGGAAGCATTTGACCTGTTACGTATCGAAGCGGGCCTCCCCCGTTTCAATCATGAGTTAACCCAGGACTACATTCCTCTGGAAGCCGGTCTGTGGGATGATGTCTCATTTACCAAGGGTTGCTATATCGGCCAGGAGATCATCGCCCGCATGGAAAGCCGCGGAAAACTGGCCAAACGTTTGGCGCGCCTGGGCTCGGATGGTCCCGTAGAGCAAGGCGCAAAAATTACTGCCGCTGACAAGAATGTAGGAACAATCACCTCAGCGGCACAAGGTCCCCAAGGCCTCCTTGCCTTGGGCTACGTTAAAACGGCAGCGCTGGACAGTGACCTAAAATTGTCGGTAGGGGAAATAGGCGTACATATCAACCCCAAATAACAAAAACCTTGCACGAAGCAGGTTTTTGCTAATTGACGTGATGGAGCCGAGATCTTATTCCTCGATCTGACCCGATTCATACGCTACTCGTAGATATCTTCCAGCTTATACAGATCCTGTTGCAGTTCAAAGAAACCCTGCCAGTGAGCCCAGTCTGGCCCTACCATCATTGCCCCTTGGCCGGCGCGGCAACCTTCGTTGTGTCACAATTGATAATAGGTGACCTGAAACTCATTCTTCCAAGGATTCTCCTTCAATAGATCCTTCTCTTCCAATACTGCACGCCACGCTTCAACTTGGTCGAAGTAGACCATGCCTGGTCAAAAACTGGGACTCCTATGGAACAGAAACACGGCCGTTCTGTTAAGGGAACGGCCGTGTCTTTTCATAATTGTGAAGCATTAAGGTGGTGTAGATCACTCGCCAAATGGCACGCGCAAAATCCGTTTACAATACGTTAAAAAAACAACCTCTTCATTAACCTGGCACCAAAACAGGTTCTTCTTCCTGCCTGGCGATCTCACCCTTAATAAAATCCCAGAAGACACGTTGTGCAACCGTAGCCGGACGCCGGATATGTGTTCCAATATAAATGTCGCGCTCAATTTCCAGGCCCTTAACTCGAATTGGCGCCACACGCCCTTCAACCAATTTAGTAAGTACGATATTGGAAACAAAACCTACGCCGATCCCTTCTTGAACCGACAGCGCAATAGCTTCCGAGCTGCCCAGTACAAGCAATGTGTTCAAACTGTCCGTGGCTATGCCCGCTTCAGCCAATGCGCGGCGCACGGTCGTTTCTGTCCCTGATCCTACTTCACGAAAAATAAATTCGCCTTCGCTTAATTCTTCAGGATCAATCGCTCCCCGCAGCGCCCAGGGATGGCTGAGTGGAACGATCAACGTCATCGGATCCGTCATAAATATTTTTGTTTCGACGTCACGACTGGACATATAGGGTTCGCTGATCATGGCTACATGAACTTCTCCGTCACAGAGCATTCTAAATACCTCGCCTTGAGACGCCACGGTACACGAGACCCGCACTTTGGGATTCAGATGATGGAACCTGGCCAGCAATTGCGGAAGTATGTACTTGCCTGGAGTCGTGCTGCATCCAACCAGTAAGTGCCCGTGCACCTCCCCTTCCAGGGACTTCATCGTTTCCTCGATCTGGATTGATCGCCTGACCATCTCTCTGGCCAGGGGAACCAGTGCTTCTCCGGAATCTGTTAATTCAATGCGCCGGCCTAAGCGAACAAAAAGTGGATGTCCAAAACTTTGCTCTAACGTCTGAATGTGTTGGCTAACGCTTGGCTGGCTCATATGCAACAGGCGGGCGGCCTGGGTGAAGTTAAGTGTTTCTGCCGCAATCAGAAATACATTGAGTTGATGAGTATCTAACATATTATTTTCCCTACTCTTGTGAATATTGTATCAAAATCCATCAGCAACTCAATAGCTAAAGTCCAATTTCAATTGCTTTTACTTATGGATCGTAACAGGAAAAACCTATAAGTAAAACCTTGCCAAACCATTGTCTTGACTATGGATTTAGTTATACTGTTAGTGAAATATTTCACGTAGCAACAAGATGGTGCGTTTTGTAAATCGCACACATCACTTTAGGTAAAGAGGAGTTCGTATGAAGTTAAGAGGTGCAAAAATCGTTTGTCTTTTGCTCTTGCTGCTCATTTTGGCGGCTTGTGGGCAGAGCGAACCAACCAACATCGAACCGGAACCACCTGCGGTTGCGACCGAGGCTGTTGCAGTGGTTGCCGAAGCGACGGCTACTGAAACCTCTCAACCGCCAACCGAGACGGCCGTTCCCCCCACAGAAACCGTGCAGCCGACAGCTACCGCAACTACCCCTCCGACCTTCACCCCTACGCCTGAGGGTGTTGCCAGTAGTTGTTTGGACTGCCACGGAGACAAGCAAACCCTTATCGATACCGCCGCACCACCCGAGGAACCAGAATCTAGTGAATCCTCGGGCGTGGGTTGAGGCGGCTCTGTGGCTCCGTTGGAGCCATGGGAGAAAGTTCTAGTCGACACTGAGGATTTTCCTCAGACCGACCATGGCGAGATCGCTTGTGTTGATTGCCATGGAGGTATCAATACATCCGAAGATAAAGAAGAAGCGCATACCGATCTGGTAGCGCGACCAAGTGGCGGCGAAGCCCCTGTTTGCGTTGAATGCCACGAAGAGCAAGCCGTAGCACACAGCGGCAGCCTTCATGCCACGCAGCAGGGTTACTGGACCGTCCTCACAGCGCGCGGCACCGATCCCGACCATTCAGCCATGCAAGAGATGTTCGGCAATCACTGCGCTAGCTGCCATACAAGCTGCGGCGACTGTCACGTAAGCCAACCCGCCAGTGCGGGCGGTGGGCTGTTGGATGGGCATCTATTCACCAGCAATCCGCCCATGACCCGCACTTGCACAGCATGCCATGGTAGCCGCGTCGGCAACGAATTTATGGGCAAGAATGAAGGTGTAATAGCCGATGTTCACTTCCGGCAAGGCCGCATGACCTGCATCGAGTGTCATGATGGTGACGAATTACATGGAGAACAAGTCAACGATCCCGAGGCTGATCCAGCGGCGCACCGCTACGAAGGTATCGAGGGGCCTCGTTGTGAAACATGCCATGACACCATCGGAGCCAAGTCCGATGATGTAAAAATGCATAAGCTGCATGACGAGATTCTCTCCTGCCAGGTGTGTCACTCGGAAACCTATATCAACTGCGATAGTTGCCATGTTGCCATTAGCGAAACGAGCGGCAAACCGTTCTTCACTACGGACGATACTTACTTCACATTTCTAATCGGCCGTAACGCGCGACGTGACGCCGATAGACCTTACGAGTACGTACCGGTACGCCACGTGCCAGTCGACCCGGAAAGCTTCGCCTATTATGGCGAAAATCTGCTGCCGGAATTTAACAACCAACCCACCTGGCGTTACGCCACACCCCACAATATCCAGCGACAGACGCCGCAGACAGAAAACTGTAACACCTGTCATGGAAACCCCGACATGTTTTTAACGGCCGATAAAGTGAAACCAGAAGAACTGGAAGCCAATTCGGTCGTCATTATTGAAGAAGTTCCCGAAGCTCAAGAGGAGTAAATAGAAAGATGAAGAGGAACACACGTTATTTGGTCACAATGCTGTTATCACTGCTGCTGGTCCTTGGCCTATTGGTGGCCTGTTCCAGCCCGGATACAAGCCAGGTTGAAGAAAGTGCTGTCGCCGAGGCCACGGCCGTACCCGCAGAACCCGAACCGACGGAAGAACCCCCACCGACGGAAGAGCCCGAACCCACGGCCGAACCCGAACCGACAGAAGAACCCGAACCGACGGCAGAGCCCGAGCCGCAAGAGCTCACAACTGAGGATATGAATCTCGTTTTCGCAGATGTCTTGGCCGGTATGGAAAAATACAACACCATCAGCCTGGAAGATACGAATGCAGCCCTTGCCGAAGACCCGCCTCCTTTCCTACTCGATGTCCGCAACATCGCGGAGGTTGAAGAAAACGGGCACATCGAAGGGGCCGTAGTTATCCCCCTGCGCGAGTTAGCCCAAAACCTGGATCAATTGCCTAGCACAGACACCCCCATAATCACTTATTGTGGCAGCGGCTGGCGCGCGACCATGGCCATGGCCGCCCTGGAGGCCCTGGGCTGGGAAGATGTTAAGGTTATGAAGGGCGGCAGCTTCGGTGGCTGGGTCGAGGCTGGCTATCCCACCGTGGAAGGAATGCCGCCAGAAACAGAAATTCTCGACGCTGCTGATCCCGACCCGCTCATGGTCGAAAAGATGGACATGATGCTTTCCACAATACCGGAAGGCTGGGGCGTTATCACCGCCGATGCGCTTAACACGGAACTGATCGAGAATCCCGAACTGATCCTCATTGACGTCCGCACCGCCGCTGAAGTTGAAGAAAAAGGCTACATTGATGCCGAGAACGTCATCTTCATCTCCATTGAAGAGTTTATCGCTCAGCAAGATCAGTGGCCTGAGGACTTGGACGCACCTATCGTTGCCTACTGCGGCAGCGGTCATCGTTCCACCATCGCTATGGCCATCTTGTGGTCCTATGGTTACACCGACGTCCGCAGCCTGAAAGGCGGTTATGGCGGCTGGGCCGAAGCTGGATACCCAACCGTAGGCGCACCCGAACCTGAAGGTGCCGATCTCGATGCAGCCTTCGCCACCTTCCTGGCCGGCATGCAAGCCTACAACACCATCGGTGTCGACGATTTGGCCCTGGCCGTCGCCGAAGACCCGCCACCCTTCATCTTGGACGTGCGCGAACTGGCTGAACTCGAAGAAAAAGGCCACATCGAAGGCGCTGTCAACATCCCTCTGCGAGAGGTAGCCGACAATATTCAATACTTGCCCAGCTTCGACACTCCCATCGTCAGCTACTGTGGTAGCGGCTGGCGCTGCACCATCGCCCTCGCTGCTCTAGAAGCCATGGGCTGGGAAGATGTCAAGGGTCTCAAGGGTGGCAGCTTCGGTGGCTGGGTTGAAGGGGGTTATCCCGCTGCCGAAGGAGCAGCGGCCGAACCACTGGAGCTCAATGCGGCCGAACCGGATCCGGCAATCGTGGCCGAAATGCAAACCATGCTGCAAAACGTGCCCGAAGGCTTCGGCGTCATCACCGCTGACGATCTCAACACTGCCCTCGCCGAAAACCCCGACCTCATCCTCATCGACGTCCGTCGTGACGAGGAATTGGCCGAGAAAGGCATTATCGAGGCCGAGAACTGGATTCACATCCCGCTGGAAGAGTTCATCGCTCAGAAGGACATGTGGCCGGCAGATCTGGATGCACCCATCGTCGTCTATTGCGGCAGCGAGCATCGCTCCACCATCGCCATGGCCATCTTGTGGTCCTACGGCTACAACGATGTACGCAGTCTGAAAGGCGGTTTTGGCGGCTGGGCTGAAGCGGGTTACCCGGTTGCGGAATTCGCAGCTCCGTAACAATCTATCTTTTCATCTCCTTCTTTTGGTTAGAGGCCCCATCACTGTATGGGGCCTCAGTGCATTTTGCAGGTTCTTCCTACATTGCACTCCAGCCCCTTTTTGCAAGTGCGAGGGTCTCTCATTGTATCCTCCATCCACACCATTCAGGACACCCTCATAAACTCGCTGAAAGGGCCATTTTCGAGTATAATTTAGAGTGGTCATGAGGCCACTCACACCACCTGAAAAACAGCTAGGTTGTGGTGACATCCTTCTGATATCTGAACGGTCGTACAGAGGCGGGAGCACCCGCCTTTTCTATTACAAACGCGACCTACGAAAGGGTAACCCTTGGAGGTTTTCTTGGAAATCGGTACCGTAAATACCATCGACATCAATCGCGAGATGCGTAGTTCTTACCTCGATTACGCTATGAGCGTCATTGTGGCCCGTGCGCTACCTGATGCCCGTGATGGACTCAAGCCTGTTCATCGTCGTATTCTTTATGCCATGCACGATATGGGCATGCGTTCCAACTCCCCGCACCGTAAAAGCGCCCGCATTGTCGGTGAAGTATTAGGGAAATACCATCCCCACGGTGACACTTCTGTTTACGATTCCATGGTACGCATGGCCCAAGATTTCTCCATGCGCTATATGCTAATTGATGGGCAAGGTAATTTCGGCAGCATTGATGGTGATAGCGCGGCTGCCATGCGCTATACGGAGGCCCGGCTGGCGCGAATCTCCAACGAGTTGCTCGAAGACATAGACAAAGAGACCGTTGATTTTGGGGCCAATTTTGACGACAGTCTGCAAGAACCCATTTTGCTTCCGGCGCGTCTGCCCAACCTGCTTCTAAATGGCTCCTCCGGCATCGCCGTAGGTATGGCAACCAACATCCCCCCTCATAACCTAAATGAACTTTGTGACGCTATCATCTTTCTCATTGACCGCCACGCCGATGTTGACAACGTCACGCTTGAGGAGTTGATGCAATTTGTTAAGGGCCCTGATTTCCCAACCGCCGGAATCATCGTTGGCAGCGAAGGAATTCGTAATGCTTACGCCACGGGCCGCGGCCGAATTGTCATACGTGCCAAAGCTAACATTGAAGATAATCCACGCAGCCCCGGACGCCAGCAGATCAATATCACTGAACTGCCATATCAGGTCAACAAATCTTTGCTCATTCAGCGCATGGCCGAATTGGTCAATAAAGGGATCATTCCCGACATTTCTGATATGCGCGACGCCTCTGATCGGCGCGGCATTTCTATCGTCGTGGAACTGAAACGTGGCACGCAGCCCATGAAAGTGCTGAACCAGCTCTTCAAGCACACGAACTTACAGACGACGTTCGGTGTGCAGATGCTGGCCCTTGTCGATCGCCAGCCACGCCTCCTTTCCCTTAAGCGCTCGTTGCAGATCCATATCGATCATCGCGTCGACGTAATCACGCGCCGCACTCAATTTGAACTGAACAAAGCGCTCCGCCGGCAGCATATTCTGGAAGGATTGCTGGTCGCTCTGGACAATCTGGACGCTGTGATCGAGACCATTCGCGCCTCAGCGGATGTGGATATCGCCCGCGAACGTCTGATGGAGCGCTTTGATCTCAGCGAACTGCAAGCCAGCGCCATACTGGATATGCAGTTACGTCGCTTGGCAGCCTTGGAACGCCAGAAGATCGAAGACGAGCACAAGGAAATAACAGCCCATATTGAGTATTTGCGAGACCTATTGGCCAATAAGACCAAGATTTTAGCGATCATCAAGGAAGATCTGGCCGGTTTGAAGCAGAGATATGGGGATGAGCGACGCACCGAGATCGCCTGGGGCATGGATGCCGATTTCAACATGGAAGACCTGGTGCCTGATGAGGACGTATTCATATCTATCACCAGGAACGGGCTTGCCAAACGCACGCCCGTCTCCGCCTATCGCATGCAAGGGCGCGGTGGCAAAGGCTTAATCGGTATGACCACGCGTGGTGAGGATGAACTGGAGCAGCTGTTTACCGCCGGAACACACAACAGCATTCTTTTCTTCTCTGACCGCGGCAAAGTTTACTCCATCAAGGCTTATGAAGTGCCGGAGATGGACCGCACCGCCAAGGGCACATCGCTGATGAACCTTTTGCCTTTAATGCCAGATGAGAAGATCACGGTGGCGCTGCCCGTGTTCAAGTTCGAAGATGCCGAATATCTGACCATGATCACGCGCAAGGGCCGCATCAAGCGCGTCGTATTGACCGCTTTTGCAAGGGTGCGCGCCAGCGGTTTGATCGCTTTGACCCTGGATGAAGACGATAGCCTGGGCTGGGTGAAGATGACCCACGGTGACCAGGATTTGATCTTGGTCAGCGAGCAAGGCAAAGGCATACGCTTTAGTGAAGAGGATGTGCGACCCATGGGTCGCACGGCCGCAGGCGTCAATGCCATGCGCCTCGATCCCTGGGACAATATCGCCGGGGCTGATGTGGTTATTCCCGGAGATGATCTGCTGGTTATCACTGAAAAGGGATATGGCAAACGAACACCGCTTAGTGAGTACCGTCGCCAGGGTCGCTACGGTCAAGGCGTTCGTGCCATGGTTCTTGATCCCGATCGCACTGGCAAAATTATTGGCGCCCGCGTGGTAACAAGTGGCGATGAAGTGACTTGCATATCCACAAACGGCATCATCCTGCGCACCGCCACCGACTTCATCTCCCAACAAGGGCGCAAAACCCAGGGAGTCCGCGTCATGGATTTGCGCGAAGGCAACACCGTCGCCTCCATGGCCGTAGTGCGTGAAGGACGGCTATCCAAAGCCAACGGAGACGAAAACGGACAAGCAGATCAAAAAGATGTTGACAGCTCCGTCGAATCTCCCGTCCCCGGCGATTAAAAGACCATCAGCGTTCATCCGCTCTCGTCCGCGTCCGTTTTTCATCTGAGCAATGAAGGAATTCCTAAAACCAACAATTAAATCTGCGTAATATGCGTAATCTTTGATTTCTTAAGGAACAAAATCATCACCGTCATCAGTCTCGCTACCACCATCACCGGCCTACTTATCGCCGGATTTTTCCTTTATTTTGCGTTAATCTCTCTAAGCGAAAATGAACCCCGTGCCGCCAGGCGCGCAACTCTGCTGGCGCTATTGCTACCACTCCCCTATTTTGCCTTAGGCCTGTCCGGCCTTCTCTGGCAAACCGTCCCCGTTTTTCACACGGCCGTTTCCGCCATCTTCTTATTACTTACCTACGGGGCACTGCTCGCTCTACTCCTGCCATTTTCCAACCGCCTCGTCCCCGAAAATGACACACCGCTGAGCCGCATTGACGAACGAGATATCATGTTCTCGCGCAATCTGTTGCAAGTGGATTCGCAGCGCTTTGAAACATACTACAAGGATAACCCCGATAAAAAGCAGCTTGACGACAAATTCCGCAAGAGACCTGGGTTGATGCAAGAAGGAGCCCTTTACTACGATCCCTTCACCACATCAGCGGCCGAAGCCAGCTTCAAAACAGTGGCCGCTTTCCACGCCATGCTGGACGAAGAAAATCTAGCAGAACGGCAAGTCAAAACAGATCCCGCCAAAATGTCCCATTTTCTCAAACTTTGGAGTAAGAAGCTTGGCGCCATGTCAACCGGCATAACCGAATTGAAGAAATACCATCTATACAGCACAATCGGGCGCGGAGAGCGCTACGGCGAACCGGTAGCGATAGACCACGCCTTTGCCATAGCCTTGACCGTAGAAATGGAAAAGCCCTTGCTTGATCGAGCCCCCCACGGGCCAACCGTCATGGAGTCAGCCCAACAATACTTGAACTCCGGGGCCATAGCCGTTCAAATGGCTGAATTTATCCGCCATCTTGGTTATTCCGCCAGGGCCCATATTGACGGCAGTTACCGTGTAGTCTGCCCTCTGGTCGCACGTGACGCCGGTCTGGGCGAGATCGGCCGTATGGGACTGTTAATGACTCCTGAGCTGGGACCGAGAGTTCGGATCGCCGTGGTCACCACCGATTTGACCCTGGTCACAGATGAAAGAACCAGAGATCTATCCATGATCGACTTCTGTCGACGATGCCAAAAATGCGCCGATGTTTGTCCTAGCAAAGCCATCTCATTCGACGGGCAAAAAGAGATAAATGGGGCTATGCGCTGGCAAATCAATTCAGAAGCTTGCTTTACCTACTGGTGCACAATTGGCACCGATTGCGCCTATTGCATGCGCGCCTGCCCCTACTCCCATCCCAATAATCTTCTGCACAATTCCATTCGCCTCGGACTAAAGCGTTCGCCACTATTTCGCGAATTCGCCCTAAAAATGGATGATTTCTTCTACGGCCGTAAACCCCCCGCCGCTCCCATCCCCAATTGGCTCAACCCATCCGCCCAATAGCTGTCAAAAGTGTATTCGCGATGTGATCGTCGCACTGTTGACTGTTAACTGTTTACTGATCCCTGTTTACTGTTCCCTGTTTTCTGTTCGCCCTCACTCCCCCGGCAAAACCCTCTCATCCGGCGTCCACGTAGTCGCAAACGAGAACTGCATCTGGTGAAAACGCCATACCTCTTCACGCTTCACCGCCACGGCCGTAAAACGAAACGGCCACACGTGTGTTTCCGGCAAAAGCAAACTAGATATCAAACTATTACCCAGCCGCGTGATGTCCAGTATCTTTGATTTAGCGCTCTCTGATTCATCCTCAAGCACAGCCTGAGCAAAACTCACGAACCCTTCATACTTATAATCGGCCGTGATAACATCAGTCACTGTTCCCCTCGTCGCCAGCCAGGCCACATCACCCTGCACAAAGATCTGCATCCCCTCCAGATCAAAAACAACATCCCCCCAATGCTCCCAATCCCCTTCCAACAAGTCGCGCACGGCCGTTCTCCCCTTGCACCATTCCCCTTCACCGGGCGTGACGGCGCTAGTTCCAATCACCTCCAATTCCTTCTCCGGCCCAAACAATTCCATAATTGCCTCAAGATTGGCCGGATCG
Organism: Chloroflexota bacterium; assembly: GCA_009937635.1. Taxonomy (GTDB): domain Bacteria; phylum Chloroflexota; class Anaerolineae; order Promineifilales; family Promineifilaceae; genus JAACFF01. Next base: position 976 of record JAACFF010000007.1, on the reverse strand, counting down.
CGCTGCATGTAACCCTCTTGAAACTTGCGCACCAAGACCAGAACCTCATCCTTACTTTTGCCAGGGGCAGGAACCATTGATTCGCCCTCACCGTACGTCAATTTCAAGCTTACCACGTTCTCCCCTTCCAACACTTCTCCAGTCTCGACAAATCCCAGCTTGTGATAAAACGGACCCGGGCTGCCCTCGCCGGGAACATAGCTCGTTTTTAACTCGACAGCATTCGGGCGCGTTTTAACGTGAGCGATGAGCAGTTCCATTGCCCGGCGTCCAAAGCTCATGCCTTGGTATCGAGCATCAACCATGAGGCGCCACAGGATATATTCTGCTTTATGGGGATCGTCGTCGAGCATTAAGAAGCCAACCGGCGTGTCATCTGCGTAGATAGCGCGAAACCACGCCCGCTCACGCGCAAAATACGCCTGGGCGATGGACACCGTGTTGAGCGCCACAAATTGTTCCTGCTCTTCACGAACTCCCAATTTGAAAATTAAACCCAGATTCTCTTCAGTCACTTCCTGCAGGGATACAGTTGATTCAGGCCTCGGCATAGATCTTGCTTTCCTTTCCCACCTTTGCCGGCGGGGACAGATCCCAACCTCATTTCACCGCTAAAACTCAGACAGCCGCTAATCTTAACGGTCGGTACCACAAATTCAAAACGGAGCCAACATCCCCCCATTTTATTGCCACCGAAACAGATTATAACCGGGGCTCCTACAGCACCGATAGCATATTAAATGACTAAATTAATCATCGCTTAATATTAAACACGCCAATTTTTAAGTGCCGCCTAAGTTCTCCAAAGCAAACTGTATTCATGTCGAGTGGCAAAGGGCCCTTTAGCAAAAGATGTGATTCAAATGAGTTGGAGTAGCAGGTATCCTTGTATGTTTAGTAATGTGGGATATTCGTTGCATGCGGAGTATCCTGCAGCAGCCTGGTGAAGTTGTGGCATCCTTTAGCCAAGAGCTCG
>JAACFF010000382.1 GCA_009937635.1 Chloroflexota bacterium | reverse complement strand
GTGCTGCGAGGTTACAGGAGATTGCAGCCCGTTTGGAGGCGAATATCCGCGACGGTGTTAATGATCTTAACGATGTGTATGCACAAACGGAACAGAAGCTGGATGCTGTTGTGGCTACTATTGCATCAGTTAGTAACATGGCAGCGTTAGAGAGCAAACAGCCAGAATTATCAGTGGATGAGTTTGCTCATCTAATTGCTGATTTGCGCTCCAAACTGGAAGCCTATGATGCAGATGCTGATAGTGTCCTGACAAAAATTACCAGCCACGAGTTGCCTGATGAGCAGCGTAGTGCATTCGGTCGGCTGCAACAGAAGCTGGATGGCTATGATTTTGACGGCGCGCTGGAAATTCTTAACGGCCTGGTTGGTTGATATCTAGTAAGTACAGGTAGCGATAATATATATAGATCAAATATTAACGTTGTCTTGAGCAGAGAATAGTCAGGGAATAAACTGGCCAATTTAATTGTGTGCGCTAAAAAAATGGCAAACAACTCCTTAATTATTTCCTGTTGTGGAAGGAAGCATGATTGCAAACTCAGATAAACCAGTCGTGCTTGCGGTTGACGACACTCCGGAGAATCTGGATGTTGTTAAAGGCGTGCTCGGCGATGACTATCATGTAAAAGCAGCAGTTAATGGCAAGATCGCGCTGAAAATTGCAGAAACTCAGTCACCTGATCTGATTCTACTCGATATCATGATGCCGGATATGGATGGCTATGAAGTCTGCCAGCGACTAAAAGCCAACCCGGTCACTGCCAATATCCCGGTTATTTTTCTTACGGCCAAGGATCAGGATACCGATCAGGCTAAGGGCTTTGAGCTTGGTGCAGCGGATTACATCCAGAAGCCTGTCAACGCAATGATCTTGCGATCACGCACGAAGACCCACGTCCAGCTGAAGAAGAACCTTGATGCCCTGCAGGAAGCGTATGCGCTGATCAATGCGCAGAAACAGCGTATGCAGGACGAGTTGAATGTAGGTAAGGATATTCAGATGAGTATGCTGCGGCGGGATTACCCGTTGTTTCCTGATAATGATGAGTTTTCAGTGCACGCTCAGCTTGAACCGGCACGTGAGGTGAGTGGTGATTTTTACGACTTGTTCTTCGTTAACCCTGCTGAACTTTGCCTGGTAGTTGCTGATGTGTCGGGAAAAGGGGTTCCTGCGGCTTTGTTTATGGCTGTGTCCAAAACATTGTTTAGTGCGCGTGCCATCGATGATCGTTCTCCTGCCAGTATCATGACCCGGGTTAATAATGAGCTGAGCAAGAACAATCCCAGTTGTATGTTCGTTACGGTATTTCTGGCGATTCTCAATATTGAAACCGGTGAGCTCCGCTACAGCAATGCCGGGCATAACCCGCCATTGCTTAAGCGTGCCGACGGGCAGGTTTCAGTACTTAAGAAGATTCATGGGCCAGTCGCCGGGGCGATAGAGGAAATAGCCTACGGTGAAGACCGCATTAATCTGGGGCAGGGTGATGTATTGCTGTCGTTCACCGATGGCGTCACTGAGGCGATGAATACAGAAAATGAATTGTATTCGGACGCGCGACTCGAAGCATGGTTTGCAGATACCAGCGGCTTGACGGCCGAAGCCTGGGTGAAGGAGTTGGTTACTTCCGTGAGTGAGTTTGTAGGAGCTGCCGAAGCTTCCGATGACATAACCATCATGGCGTTGAGTTACGACACCGAGCCCGGTGAGAAAACCCAGGACCTGTATTCGATCACGATTCCCAATGAGCTCAAGGCTCTAAATAGTGTTGTTGAAGGTCTGGAAGGCTTCGCGGAAGGCAAAGCTATTCAGCCGGGGGTCATCCAGAAGCTGTGCATCGCATTTGATGAGCTGCTCAACAATATTATCTCCTACGGTTATGTGGATGATAGTCCGCATGAGATCTTCGTGGATGTGGATTATCGTAATGATGAGTTGATCGCGACCATTAAGGATGACGGTATCCCGTTTAATCCATTCATGGGCGATGATCCCGATATATCATTGTCGGTGGACGACAGGGAAATTGGCGGCTTGGGTATCCACCTGGTTAAGCAAATGATGGATGAAGTGTCTTATATGCGCTTTACAGATATGAATATGGTGCGGTTGGTTATAAAGACCACTGCACAGGGTTGAGAGATTTAGTAAGCAGGTATGAAAATGGAAATTATTGAACGAGAAGAGGGTGAAGTGCGTGTGTTAAGTCTTGTGGGTAGACTGGACACGAATACTACGCCTGATGCAGAGGCGCAGATTAATTCAGTGCTGGACTCAGGTGCCAACAAGCTGCTAATTAACTTCGAAAACATTGAGTACGTAAGTAGTGCGGGATTACGTTTGTTACTGGCTACAGCCAAGCGATTGAAGGGTAGTGCCGGCGAGTTGCGGATTTCCTGTTTGAATGAGACGGTTCAGGAGGTTTTCGATATTTCTGGTTTCGCCAGCATACTTACGGTGTTAGCAACCGAGAACGAAGCATTGGATGCTTTTTAGCGTCTGCCATCAGGAAGAGTCTTGGCGAACCCATGTTGACCATGGGGGCGAGTAAGATTTGATGATTGGGGGGCAATCCAAACTTCGCTTGTACTGGGATGTGCTCATTGCCATTCTGGCTTTTTGCAGCGCTGTGTACGTTGTCTGGCAATTGGCTTTTTTCACCGACGCCAGCATTCGTATCTGGTCGCCCATTTATCTGGTTGATTTGATTTTTCTGGCCGATATAACGGCAAATTTCCTTACTTCTTACAGGGATCGGGGTGTAGAGGTTACCGATCCCAGTAAAATCTCGCGCCGCTATGCTCGTACGATGCTGCCGGTTGATCTTATCGCTACCATTCCCTGGGAATTGCTGTTGCTGTCTGTTGGCGGTGAGGTTTGGCTTGGAGCTCCTCTGCTGCTTTGGTTACGGTTACCCAGATTTTTGCGAGTGGTCAGGCTGTTCGCGATCTTCAGGAAGTGGGAATCGCTACCACAGGTAAATCCGGGAACGTTACGCGTCATTCGTTTTGGTATAGCGGCAGCACTTGTCATGCATGTAGTTGCGTGCGGGTGGTTTTTTACCGCGGCTGCGCAGGGGTTTCCGCCAGGTAACTGGGCCGCAACAGCGGGCATCGTAGGCGCGACTCCGGCCGATCAATATGTGCGCTCGCTGTATTGGACGATCACCACTATGACGACGGTCGGGTTTGGCGACATTACGCCGTCGCGCACTTCCGAGTATCTGATCGCCATGATTGTCATGCTACTTGGTGCGTCCTTGTATGCGTTTATTGTGGCAAGTATCGCCTCATTGCTCAGCAGCCTGAATGTTGAGAAAACCCGTCATCGTGACCGGGTACAAAGCCTTAGTTATTACCTGCAACAGCGCGGCGTATCAGCCGAATTGAATAACCGGGTCCGGGGTTACTACGAGTATCTCTGGGCCAGGCGCCGCGGCCTAGCGGAGAGCGAGATCCTCAGCGACCTTCCACGAGGGCTGCAGATTGAGATCAAGGAAAAACTTGCGGAACAGGTGCTAGCGCAGGTTCCACTCTTTGAGTTCTGTAGTCCCGTATTGAAGATGGAGTTACTGTCGGCGCTGTACTTGGAAAGTTATGGACCCGGAAGCGTGGTTGCCAACGAGGGCGAGCGGCCAGGGGATATTTTCTTTGTAGTGGACGGAACGCTCGAAGTTAGTGGCCACGATAATAAATCGTTGCGGGTGCAACTGGGGGCCGGCGAGTACTTCGGCTATTTGTCGTTGGTGCTGGGTGAGCGACGCACAGCCTCGGTGACAGCCACCAGTTACTGTGACGTGATGCGTCTTGCGCAGGACGATTACGATGCGATCATGGCCGCATACCCAGAGTTCAGGAATGCACTGAAGAAAGCAGCTGCACACAAGACTGAGAAGATGGCTGAACTGGTTCTTGAGGGTGTTGTGCTGTGACGATTCCGGCCAAAGGTAATTCGCAGCAGTCATCATCACCGATCCTCATGAGAGTTCTGTTGGCTGCCTTACTTTTGTTGTCGCCCACCGTTTCCTGGTCGGCTATTGAGCTTGGTGCCGGCGAGGATCCGGTTATCGAGCTGGCCGCTTTAATCGTCGGTGGCATAGGGATATTTCTTATCGGCATCCATTTTGCCGGTGAACATTTCCAGCAGATGGCGAGCGGCAGTTTTCGCAACATTGTCACCCGTATCAGCGAACGCGGTATCGGTATGTTGTTCGGTGGCGTGTTTCTGGGCGTATTTACGCAAAGCGGCAAAGCGATTTCTTTTCTGCTGGCGGATTTCGTGCAGGTCAAACTGCTCAAAGCCCGGCAAAGCGGTCCAATTGTTTTCTGGGGTAATGTGGGCGCGACCCTGATCGTGTTTGTCTCCATGCTCTCAATCAAGGTATTCGCGTTGATCGTATTGGGGGTGACGGCGCTGGGGCTGACATTTCACATCCCGAAGAAGTTGGTGCATACCTACGGTGCACTGTTCGGTATTGGCATGATCATGTACGGACTGTTCCTGGTGAAAGAGGGCGCCGGGGGGCTGGCAGGAGCGGAATGGGTAGCCGGTATCTTGGCCGGGCCGTTAGGTTTTGACCTGCTGGCATTTATAGTGGGAACGGTTTTGACGTTGCTGATTCAATCAAATCTGGCAACCACGATGATCGCGATAGCATTGGCATCCGCCGGGCTGCTTAACGTTGCGGAGTCGATGATGGTCATGGTGGGCGCTCAGGCAGGCAACGGAATCCTGACCTGGGTTTTTTCTTCGCACGTGCATGGCCGTGCTCGTCAGGTTGTTATCGGGCAAATTGCTTTCGATATCATCACCACGAGCTTGTTCTTCGTACTGTTCTATACTGAGGTGATAACTGGCCTGCCGCTGATCATGGCTTCTGCCCGTGCTAGTGCTGCTGAATTGAGCGGCCAGGTTATCCTGATCGCCTTTGGTATACAGGTAGGTGGTGCGCTGGTCTGTTTAGCGCTTCGCAAGCAGATCTTCGATGTCATTGAAGCCAGGTTTCCGCCATCACAGGCGGAAGTCTTGTCCGCGCCCCAGTTTCTTCATGAGCGTGCAGCTGATAACCCGAGCACCGCGCTGCTTCTGGTTGAGCAGGAGCAAGTTCAGCTTTTGAATAGATTGCCAGCGTACCTTGACTATGTGCGTCCAGAGACCGCGACGGATGGTCTGCCGAGTCCGGGTGATTATCACCAGGCATTCGAGACCATCAGCGATAACATCGGTACAGCGCTTACATCTTTGTCGCGCAGCAGTTTGACGGTCGATATATCCGACAAACTGATTCTTGTTACAAAATCCCAGGAGCAGCTGGTTGCGCTGGAGGGCTACGTATACCAACTGGCGGCCGATTTCTCGACAATTGGTCATTCAGGTAAGGCTGAAGAACTCGGGCGCAATATCCTTGAGAGTGTCGATTTCATGATACTGACCGCACTTGACGCCATAGCTTCGCGCGACTCTGGAGAGGTGGAAACACTTGCCATGCTCACCCAGGACCGAACTGAATTGATGAAGAAGGTGCGGCGCAACTATTTTGAGAGCGAAGGCCAGCTGTCCGACGAAGAGCGTAACTTCGTTCTGGATGTCACGATGCTGCTAGAGAATGTTGTGCAGGCGCTTGCGCGCTACGGCAGGCTTCTTGAATCCTGATTTTAGAGCTTGGCATATCCACTATTAGTAAACAAAAAAAGGCCAATTAATGCAGGAAAGACAGCCTGCAAACTATGAATTGGTTTAGCAAAAATTTCCTTGTAGCTACCACTCTAAATTAAATTTTAT
>JAACFF010000074.1 GCA_009937635.1 Chloroflexota bacterium | reverse complement strand
CGATTCTGCTTTCCGATTTGATCTATTTAGAAAAGGTTGCATCTTCTATTCCAGCGATTGCAAGAGAGCTTATGGAGCGCTTTTGGCCTGGCCCTTTGACCTTGATTGTGCCCAGACATGCAAACTTGCCGAAATCCGTTAGCGATAATGACGGAGTCGCGGTTCGGATCCCTGATTGCGATTTAACGCGGTCAGTTATCCGAGCTGCTGGTGGTGCAGTGGCAACGAGCAGCGCTAACCTTTCCGGCCATGCACCTGCGCAGTCGGCCGAACAGGCATTTATGGAATTGACTGAAGATGTGAGCATTGTGTTGGATGGTGGTCCAAGTGACCAACCGATGGCCTCGACGATTATTGACTGTCGTGGTGCGAGGCTACGATTATTGCGGCAGGGCCCCATAAAGGCTGTTGAGCTAAAGCTGTTTGAAAAGAGCAATGAGTGAATGGCCGAATTTCTTTTACCTCTGGCGCTAGCGGTCGCAGGTCTCATAGCTGCGCTAATGACCTACCGAGGCATCCGGCGGGGCGGAGCGCGATATTATACACTTGAGCGAGAAGCGATGTTGCGCCGAGCTACCTATACGTTATTTGGTAGCGTCGTCCTTTTCATCGCTGCTATTGGTTTTTTGGTCTACCAGCAGCGACAGGCGACGGGTGGGACAAATGGGGATCCTTCTTCTGCAGATGAACAAGTTGTGGTAGCGACGATAACGCCCACGGTTTTAGTCGAACAATTCCCGCCAACTGAAACGGCAAGGCCTGATGAACCAGAAGTTACGCCAACGTCAACGCCCGCCATATGCAGGGCTATTGTCGACGGTACGAGTGGCAACGGTCTGACACTGCGGGTCGATCCGGGCGGTGATGAAATTGCTGTGTTACCTGATGGCTCTGTCTTGACTGTGCTTGACGACGTGCCGGTAGAATCTGGGGGATTCGTCTGGCGTAAAGTTCGTGTTGTGGGGGGAGAAGAGGGATGGGTCGCGCAAGATTTTCTGGTCATCCGCGCCCCGTGCGACTAAGATGCTGATTGGCATAGATGCCAGCCGCACGGTAACGAATCAACGGACGGGCACTGAAGCCTATGCTCTGTTTCTGATCAGGGCGCTTCTCTCGTTGACTGATGGGCAGAGTCACCGGTTGCGTCTTTATTTCAATCAGGCCCCACCGATTGACCATTTCCAGGATTTCGCTCATGTTGAGCATTGTATCTTGCCATTCCCGCGATTGTGGACACAGGTTAGATTGGCGCTCGAGTTACAGCAGCGAAGACCGGACGTATTTTTTACACCGGCTCACGTGATTCCGTTCACTTACCGGGGGTGCAGCGTCGCTACTGTGCATGACCTGGGGTATCATTATTTCCCGGAGGCTCACACGCGAAGACAGCGTAGTTACCTGAGGTTAAGTACGCAGAGTAACGGCCGTTTAAGCCAGCGCCTCATCGCCGATTCACAAAAAACGAAGGCAGACCTCGTGCGCTTTTACCATATTGATCCTGACAAGATTGATGTCATCTACCCAGGTATTGACCCTTCATTGAAGCAGGTAACAGAACCGAAGGCAATGGAGTCTGTTCGGCGGAGATATGCTATCAACGGGCCATATCTGCTTTTTATTGGCACATTACAACCGCGAAAAAACCTGGTGCGCCTTGTTCAGGCCTATGCGGCGAGTGGGCTGCAGCATAGGCTTGTGCTAGCCGGGAAAGTTGGCTGGAGATCTGAATCGATTCTGGATGAGATATCTGGTCTGAGTCCTATTGTGCGCCAGCGAATTATTGTGCCCGGTTTTATTGAAAACGGTGATAAAGCGACGTTAATATCCGGCGCATCGGCTCTGCTATTTCCCTCGTTGTACGAGGGATTTGGATTCCCCCTGTTGGAAGGGCAAGTATGTGGTACGCCAGTGCTGGCCGCCAACAGCAGTTCTTTGCCAGAGATTGCCGGAGGAGCTGCATTGTTGGTCGATCCCAGAGATGTTGGGGCCTTAACGGGGGCTCTACTACAGATTGTGCAAGACAGATCCTTGCGGCGCAGTCTTGAAAGGAAGGGATTGAGCAACGTGAAACGGTTCACCTGGGATAAGACGGCGTCCAGTGTGTTAGAAACACTGGAACGAGCAGTATCTTGTGAATAGTATCAACGCGTATTCACAAAATTATCAGTTGAAGACGATGGTGACGACTACATAAACAGAGAACCATGAGCTGGTTCTAGCCGGGCAGTGAAGTGGCGTAGAACAGGAGGGGAATCAGTTATACGCATACCTTGTATCCGGTTTTTGATCGTGTTGACGTGTAGCAGTACTTCGGCCAAATAATCCACGTGGCTTTGCGTATAGACCCGGCGTGGGAAAGCTAAGCGAACCAGTTCCATGGCGGCAGGTTCCTCGCTACCATCTGGTTGTTGCCCAAACATTACAGAGCCAATCTCCACTGAGCGAATACCACCCTCTAGAAATAGGGCTAATGATAATGCCCACGCGGGATACTCACTTTGGGGGATGTGGGGCAACATTGCCTTGGCATCTATATAGATCGCGTGTCCGCCGGGAGGCTGAACGATGGGTATGTCCGCCTTGATCAAAATATCCCCAAGATAGGCAACTGACCGAATACGGTACTGCAAATAGTCTTCCCTTACAACTTCTTGCAGACCAACGGCTATAGCTTCAAGATCATAACCGGCTAGACCTCCATATGTAGGAAAACCCTCGGTCAGGATGAGTGCATTCTTGCACCTTTGAGCCAATTCGTCGTCGTTCAAGGCCAGGAACCCACCAATATTGGCAAGTCCATCCTTCTTGGCACTCATTGTGCAGCCATCTACATAGCTGAACATTTCTTGGGCAATGGCCAATGGCGATTTATTAGCATATCCCTTTTCCCGTATTTTGATGAACCAGGCGTTTTCGGCAAAGCGGCACGCATCTAAGAAGAGCGGGACGCCAAATTGGCGACATATCTCATAGGCAGCCCGAATATTAGCCATGCTCACAGGCTGTCCCCCTCCTGAATTATTGGTTATGGTAATCATGACCAGGGGAACCCGGCCAGGGTTCTGGCTTAGCACGTCTTCTAACTGGAGCAGATCTATATTTCCCTTGAAGGGGTGGAAGAGATGAGGCTGCCTTCCTTCAGGTATGGGAATATCAAGCGCCTTGGCGTTTCGGTATTCGACATTGGCGCGGGTGGTATCGAAGTGTGTGTTGTTAGGAACGATATCTCCATCTCTGAGAATGGAGCCAAAGAGGATACGCTCAGCGGCGCGACCCTGATGGGTGGGAATTACGTGCTTGAGGCCGGTGATTCTTTGCACAGCAGCTTCAAAAGCGTAGAAAGATGTAGCACCTGCGTAGGACTCATCGCCGCGCATCATGCCAGCCCACTGCTCAGACGACATGGCTCCTGTCCCTGAATCTGTCAGGAGATCGATAAGCACATCTTCCGCCTGCAACTGAAACAGGTTGTAGCCAGCTTCCCGCAGCGCAACCTCGCGCTGTTCGCGGGTTGTCTGACGGATGGGCTCTACGGTTTTGATGCGAAAGGGTTCGATAATAGTCTTGAATTCCATGGTCAGTTTCCTTCTTCCGAACAGTGACTTGAACGGGTCATCTTGAAGCGGATTTCTTCTTCTTGGATCACGGTAAAGCCCAAGCGCTCATACAGTTTTCTAGCTGGAATGTTGGATTTGAGGACGTGAAGGGACACTGGAAGACCTGCATGGTGGGCATCACGAATGATTTCTTGCACAATGGCTGTTCCAGTGCCACGCTCTTGGAAGGCGGGCAAGATCTCTATGAGGCCGAGGTAGACTTCTTGATCGCGCTGTTCTACGACGACAACACCTGCGTCCTGTCCATCCATCTCTATGATTTGGCGGTTCGCCGGATCAAACTTTTTTTCAAAGTATTCTCGTTGCCAAGCTTCCTGCCAACCCCAGGTTGCTTCAATGTACTCGCGCATTGCCGCCACATGAAGCTGGTAAAGAAAGTCGTAATCATTATGGGTGGCCTGACGCAATGAATACACGAGGCTAAACTGCCAAAAGATTGTGATCCACTTCCTTACATCTTACCGCGTAAACCTCGCCGACGCCTTCAATCTTGACGATTGCTGTCATGTTGCCTCCTTGCCCTAGACCGGTAAACAAAGGTCTATTTCTGCCTTTATCATAGCATAAGAAAGGCACTGTTCGCCAATAGAGTTTATTTGTCTGGACTGGGAAATTTGTTATCATTTTTAAGAGCGTTTGCAATGCGAACTAGCTGATGAACGTAACGAGGTTGAAGCATGACGACATTAACACGATCGGTGTTGGATCGAGAATTGCAGGACTTGGATGATAGGATTCTGCTAATGGGCAGCATGGTAGATAAGGCTATCGAGGATGCCATGAATGCGCTTTACTCGCGAGATAAAGCTTTGGCACAGAATGTGGTCTTGGGTGATCTTGCTGTTAACGATGTGCGATATAGAATTGAAATGGAGTCGTTAAAGATTTTGGCGACGCAGCAGCCGATGGCTAGTGATTTGCGCCAGATCATTGCGGCAATCCATATTGCTGTTGAACTAGAGCGAATTGGCGATCATGCGGGCGACATCGCCAGTTTAGCCGCGCGTCTGGGAGATGAAGGAGAGTTCGACACATTGCATAAACTGCCTAAGATGGCCAAACGCGCCCAAGAGATGGTAAGAACCGGTGTCGATGCGTACGTCGCACGGGATGCCGAATTGGCTAGGAAGATAATTGGGAAGGACGCAAAGATAGATCGCCAATATTATCAATTGCGTCACGAGGTGCGCGAAGAAATGAATGAGGCAGACTATATTCGCCGTGCTTCGTTCCTGTTATGGGTCGGACATGATCTAGAACGTATCGGAGACCGGGCAACCAATATCGCCGAACGGGTGATTTTCATGGCTACCGGGGAGTTTGTTGCATAAATTGGCCGGGTTCGTGCATTAAGCTATGGGCCGGTCGTCAAGGGATTGGGCGCGTTCAGGCACCCCGGAAAAGAGATTATGCCCTCACTCTTCGCCAAGATTATTCGAGGGGAATTGCCGTCGGATATTGTTTACCAGGATGATCTGGTCACAGCCTTTCGGGATATTAATCCCCAGGCGCCAACGCACGTGCTGATTGTTCCTAACAAGTTCATTCGCACTGTCAATGACTTAACTGCCGAGGACGAGCAAATTGCCGGCAGGTTGCTGTTGGTGGCCAAGAAGGTGGCCGAACAAGAGGGTATTGCCGAGGACGGTTACCGGATCATTATCAACTGCAACCGCCACGGAGGGCAGGAAGTTTATCATTTGCATATGCATTTGGTTGGTGGCCGCGCGATGGGGCGGATGTTGAGGTGAGGCTAATCAATCGGCGGTGATGGCGTTGTCGTCTGTATGAAAGATGTCAGCGGTTTTTGTTTCACCGTCGCGAACCAGCCAGCCGTTGTATTCGTAACCAGCTCCTTGTGATATCCAACCATTTAGATCAAAGGGCAGCGTTCCGTCAGCCGAGATCCAACGGCCGTTAAAGGTACGGGCGATGTGCACATGGGTCCCGTTGGTGAAGCCGCCCTCACAACCTGGATGGCCCAAGGGATCGCCTGTCTTTACTTGCCTACCTACAGGAACTCGATCACGGTTTTGCAGATGCATGTAGATAACTGCCCAACCAGTTCCGGAATAACCATCTGCATCCAGATCAATGACCACAGCACCAAAGCCGCTGCGGCTCACGATTCCATCTGCTACGGCCGTTACCCAACTCTCCGTCGGTGAACATCCGCCTTGGGTATCAGGTGGGACAAAGTCAAGCGCGGCCCATGCTGATCCTGTGTTCCAACCTCCATGTGGGCCGCCGGTAAAATACCATGTTTCACCGCTTCCCCAGGGAAGTTTGAATGGAGGCTGGTTTAGATCATCGGGTAGCAAGGTGGGGTTGCTATGGACAATAGGCTCGCCGAAGAGTTCGTTGTATGTCGCGGAAAACCCGTCTGGTCCCACATCGTGAAGCCAGCTTTCATAGCTTACATTGTCACGGGCTGCCAGATAATTTTGAACGCCTGCTGTACCCAGGCCGATATCGGATGCAAATGAAACGGGGATTTCGCTACCAATAAGAAATGAGGTCATGCCTCCCTCAGAACGGCCGTAATATCCCCAATTCAGCAAGTTCGCGGCCCAGCTGAGTTGCTGGTAAAGTCCTGACATGTCATCATTATGATAACCAAGTGCGAACTTGATTTCTTGCGGTTTCTCTTGAGTAACCCAATGCGACTGGTATTCCAGCAAAGCTAACAGCAGCCGTGGATTTACGCTGTGCCGATCGGCAACGAGTTGTACGATGTCCGGACCAGTTAACGATTGCCCCTCTACCTCTTCCTCATGGATCGGTAAATAGCCACTAAAGGATTCTGAAAAGGACTGTACGTCGAAAGTTGAGGCTGAGGGTCCGTAAACGAGTTCGCTATCGGGTATGATTTCAAAGCTGGGAGCAACAAGCGCTTCATACTCGGGTCCAGGCACTCGCAGATTTTGTCCAGCCAGAATGATATTGATGTCGGCGATCTGGTTGAGGATGACCAACGTGGTGGTGCTGGTTCCATATTGTTCGGCGATAGACCCCAGTGTATCTCCTTCTTGGACTGTATGGAGAATAAAGAATTTTCCGGTGTCGACTGCGGACGGTGGGTTCGGGGAAGTGGCAACGGCCGTGCCGGTCTGAACGTCGCTACTCTGATTTTCCTGGCTCTGCGAAGTTGGCGGCGAGCTATCAGGCTGCACAGATATCATTCCGTTATCGATGTTAATGTCTGGGGCAGGCCGGACACAACCAACAAGCATTGATAGCGGTATGGTCGCTAAGATAGCAAGGCGGGCAATAAGTGACCAGATGAAGCGTGGCAACGAATCAACAGATCTGGTCATAGAAGAGCCTCCGAAAGCGCTATTTAGCGCTTCCGGAGGGAATGGTAATTATTCGTAAGTCACGTTCACTGAATACTGGGATGTGGATGGCGTGCCGGTCGCGTTATGGATACCCACAAAGTAGAATCCTGGATTCAGATCGCTATTAGAAATATGCTCGTTCTGGTCGTCAAGGGCACCCGAGTAGCCCACAAGATCCTTGTTGATGGTCCAGAGATAGAGGTTGTAATCACGTCCGGTAGGAATGCTTGTGAGATCGATCTGGACATTGCCCTTTGCAGGCAAGTTGAAGTAGAAGACATCGAAGGCATCACTTGCTGTGGAGAAGTTGCCGAAATAACGCTGCCCAGAGCGGATTGGCCCGTTAGCTTTGTTCGTATCAATGGCGCCATTGGGCTCGGCTTCCATGGGGCCTTCAAAGTAATTAATGAATATATTGGACAAACTGGTTAGAAAAGTTGGGATGACATAGTTGGCGGTGACGGCATGGTCACTATCCGGCATGCGCACCACTGTCTCGGAGACGGCGTCATTGTCATTCAACGTACCTTGCCATCCGTCAACTCTCCAGCCGGGATCGGGTTGGGCGAGGAGGGAGATCAATTCATTGGCCACGTATTTCCCTGCAGGGCAGCCCACGGATTGCGGCATGTTTGTGGGGGTTGGCGAGCTGCCGTAACCAGTGTAATTCAGCGTTAAGGCGTAACAGTCTGAGCGGTCCTTGTCAAGAATGGTCAGATTGGCACTAGAAGGGGAGCCAAGCGAGGCGTTTATCGCACCGCTCAACAAAGCGTTCAGGATGTCATTCGCCTGATTGCCGGCAATTGATACGTCTATCGTTTTAACCACTTCCCCAGGGTTAAAGATAATGTTCCCGACAATTTGTCGACCATTGGACAATTCGACTACCGTGTAATCAACGGCGACAGGTAAGGAAGTGGCCGCGCTCAGGGTTACAGTAAGTGGAGCCGCGGGCTGGCCTTCTTTTGCAAAATATGCACCCGTACTAAATTGCACCGAGGGTGGATCATCATCATCGAGGAGGGTCAATACTGCGTCGGATACGCCAGGACTAGCGCCCTCAACGCCAGACAATTGCAGGTGAATTGTTTCGTCGATTTCATCAAGTGTGTCGTCTACGAGTGCTACTGTTACTTGCTTATTCTCGTCTCCTGGCCAGAAACGTATCGTTTGTGTTTTATCAAAATAATCCTCACCATTTGTAGCCGTGCCTGCCAAAGTATTGAATTCAACGAAAACACTGCTTGCAGATGGAGGGAAGAGGGTTATGGTGACGGGCACACTGGAGGACGATTCGACGGCTTCGTATGTGGTAGTGCTAAACTGCACGGCTGGTTCACCTTCATCGTCAAGGATGATCAACTCAGCCTCGAATTGTGGACCAAGCTCGGCAGTAGATGATTGATTTGAGAGCGCTAATTTAAATGACTCCGTCCCTTCTGACGTGCCATCATCCAAGATCTGTACCGCAAAGGTTTGTTCGGCGTTATCCTTGGGAAAGGTTAACGTCTGGCTGATTGCTTCATAATCCACCCCAACGGTGGCGGAATCGCCGGGGTCATCGCTGGATTTAACAAAGACCGTTACTTTTTCTTGCAAAGATCCGGTGCGTTTGACTGTGATATTTGCGCTGCCGGCGTTTTCGTTGACGTTGTAAGAGCCCGCAGAGAATTGCAGCGTCGGTTTTTGGATATAGTACACGGTGACGGTATGGTCTGACCCTGAAGATCCGGAGGGCAGGCGGGGGAAGGTCAAGCTGTTGGAGCTACTGGTGCTGTTATCATTGTTCGTCCCTTCCCAACGCTCCACGCGCCAGCCTGGATTGGGTATGGCATTTTTCAACGAGATGTTTTCATCAAATACGTACTCACCGGGATTACATCCGGCGGAACTGGATGGAGAAGCCTGGGGATTACTACCCGTGCCTGGGGGGGCGTGGGTGAGCAACAAGGGATGACAGCCCTTGGCAAAATTGGCCGTCACAGAATAATTGTTATCCATCGTCACGGTCGTTTCGGGCACGGTGCCGCTCGCGTTTCCGCTCCAATTTGTAAATCTGTAGCCGTCCAAGGCAGTGGCGGTGAGGGTTTCGATGGTGCCTTCAAGATAACTGGTGGCCGGACCAGGGGGTGGACAGTTGGGTCCGAGCGAACGATTAATAGTTCCGGCAACTGTGGGAATGACGCTTGTGGTCAAGGTATAGCAAATGGGTGAATAGTTAACGATGACCTGGCGATCTGCCGCCGGCATTGTAAGGGTACTACTGCTGCCACCATCAGTACCGGTCCAACCAGCAATGACCCAATGGGGGTCCGCAGTCGCGCTAAAGTTGATGAGCTCCCCTGCAACATACTGCCCTGCCGGGCAAATTGCGGAATTGGCTTTATTGGGAACTGGGTCGCCACCTAATCCGGTATGAGATCGAGTGAGGTTAAAACAACGTTGCTTAAAAAAGGCCGTGACAACGGTGGCAGGGGTCACTTCCAATGATTGTGGGCTGTCCGTTCCGGATAAGTCACCTTCCCAATGATCAAAATACCAGGCGGCGTCAGGCACGGCTGACAGGGTGACGGTCTGGGAAAGGACGTAAGGTGGGTTTGCGGATCTGCTGACGGAATTGACGCCAGAGCCACCATCTATGTTGACCGTGATGTCGAAGTTGACGGCAGCTACTATCCTTTCTGGCGCGCCATTTGATCCCGCCTCTATATCCGTTGTTGTCTGAGAATGCTCATTTACGGCGTTGGCTGTGGTTACTATCTCAGTGAACAAAATTAAAGAAAGGAGTAAAGTTGCACTGAATATCAGAAGAATGGTTCGAATTCTCGTTTTCATCATTGATCACTCTTTGGACTATACCAATACGATAGAAATAATTTGCCCAAGCACATACCACCTTCAGAATACTTTGGAACGCTCCAGAATATTCCAGATGCTTATTATTATAAAGCAAGCTGATTAAAGTTCACAATACCCAATTGGTAAAATCGATTAAATTTAGCCAGGACTCATACCTTGTCGGGGAAAACGGGTTACAATTGATGTCCCCAACGCCCACCGTGCGGAGGTTGAGCAAGAGAGTATGCAAGCGAATTATGTACAACGGCTGCGCCTAAAATTCAGTAAAATGGGTCCTGCGCGGTTTATTGGCCATCTCGATTTGGCTCGCACCCTGGAGCGTTCCTTTAATCGATCTCAAATTCCAATCGCCTATACGCAAGGATTTAACCGCCGGCCGCGCATGTCGTTAGCTGCCGCTTTGCCTCTTGGTTTCACCAGCGCGTGTGAATTGGCTGATATCTGGTTGAAAAAGGAATTGAATCCAGAAGCGGCACGAGAACAAATGCAAGAGAAGATGGCTCCAGGAATCTACGTGAGTAGGGTAGAAGTGGTATCATTGTCCGCTCCCTCGTTGCAATCAGTTACAAGGTCTGCGATCTATTCTGTGACGTTGCTCGATGCGGTGAATGAATTGGAATTGCGGAAGCGTATCAGGAAAGCGATGGATGCTGACGGCCTGCCTCGTCAACGTAAGCGGGGCAAGGGTAAGGTCAAGGAGTACGACCTACGGCCGTTGATTATAAACATGCATGTAGAAGAGTCGATGAATGATTTAACCCGGCTTCGTATGGAACTTTCCCTGGAGCCAGGCAAGACGGGCCGTCCGGATGAGGTGTTATCAGAATTGTCACTTGATGCGGCGAACGCTCGCATCCACCGCACAGAATTGAACCTATTTGTGCCAGCGCAAGGTCATGTGTCTTGCGAAGCGTAATAATCTGTTAGGTGCTTTCGTAAGCATTGTTCTCTAGTATAGTATATGGAGATCCTGCAATTCGGCCGTTGGCTGACGTTGAATTCAGGGCGAATAAAGAAGCTAAACAAAAGGGCGGCGGATGCCGGTACACATGTATCAGAAGGCAAAGATGTTAATAGAGACTTTGCACGCCTTTGTCTTGAAGTAGTTCGGGCAAAAAAGCAGGATTTGCCAATTTTGTTCACCGACGGCAGATGAGTAATTCGATCCGTTTTTGACAGCCAGAAACCCGCTCGCTATAATTACAAATCGCGCTGTATGGGTCTTCTGACCACTACCCATACCATTAAGAAAATACGATTGAACCGGCATCCCGTTGATGTCGGTTCTTTTTGGAGGTAATTGTGTACGCGATCGTAGAAAGTGGTGGCCGGCAATACCGCGCCGAAGAGGGCCATAGCTTTTCGGTAGAGAAGCTGCCCTATGAAGTCGGTGAACAGATTGAACTGTCAAATGTATACCTTCTCGCGAATGACGAGAATGTGCAAGTTGGACAACCTACTGTAACCGGCGCTAGTGTTAAGGCCACTATTGTTGAGCAATATCGAGGCAAGAAGATTTTTGTGTGGAAGTATAAGGCGAAGAAGCGATATCGCCGGCGGAAGGGACACCGGCAAAGTTACACGCGTCTGCGCGTTGACGAAATTGTGACTGGATGATCGCAGACTGGATTTCGACTAAGTTAAGGAGCGAATATCATGGCACATAAAAAAGGCGCTGGTTCGACACGTAATGGCCGGGACAGCAACGCTAAACGTTTGGGTGTGAAGCGGTATGGTGGTGAATATGTCATTCCAGGGAACATCATCGTTCGCCAGAATGGAACTAAGTTTAGGCCGGGAAACCATGTAGGCTTAGGCAAAGATTATACGATTTACTCCCTCATTGAGGGTCAGGTTAAGTTTGAGACCAAACACGGCCGTAAAGTGGTTAGTGTTTATGCGGTCGAGGAATAGAGGGGACGACAGTAATGAAAGAAGGCATTCATCCCAAGTGGTACCCTAATGCCAAGGTCATCGTTGAAGGTGAAGAAGTGATGACGGTTGGTTCTACATTGCCCGAGATCAGCGTCGAGATCTGGTCAGGCACACATCCATTCTATACTGGAACCCAACGGTTGCTTGATACCGAGGGGCAGGTTGATCGCTTTATGCGTCGTCTGCAAAAGCGCGAGGAACTGCAGGCAGTCGCTGAGGAACTAGCTGAAAAGCGTGATCCGACAAACTTGACGGTTGACTCGATGTCGCTTGGCACCCGGGCTACTAATGCGCTAACGGGGGCTGGTGTAACCTCTGTTGGGGATGTGTTGGAATTGTTGGAGAAGGGTGATGATGCGCTGTTGGCTCTTCCTGGCATTGGACAGAAGGCGCTTATTGATATTAAGCGTTTCTTGCGCAATGAGGGAATGCTCCAGTAATTCTCGCCAAGTTTATCAACTACAACTATAAGTTTATCAACTAGATGAGGGCAGACGTGTGTAAACGTGTCTGCTCTTTTTGTTTTAGGTGATTAGGTGTCAGGGTGTCGGGTATCAGGGGTCAGCGAATAGTTGCCATTGAGCTTGACAGCTTGCTTTACAAATGGTTGTGATTGTGTTTAAAGAAGGGTAGAGTTGTGTTGATTGAGAATTGATGGACGATTTACAAATCGTCCTACACTTGATAGGAATCAACATGCGCCGCAGCGCAGCACCATAAATGTAAAGCAACCTTTCTAGGTTGCGATCAAGCTGGAAAGCTTGAGTTACGAAGGTTGCGATGAAGCTGGAAAGCTTGAGTTACGAAGGTTGCGATGAAGCTGGAAAGCTTGAGTTGCGAAGGTTACGATCAAGCTGGAAAGTTTGAGTTGCGAAGGTTTGGAACAAGCTGGAAAGCTTGAATTACGAAGGAGGAGAAATGAGTAGAAACACGACAGGCCGGCTTGAGTTGATTTGTGGGAGCATGTTTAGCGGGAAGACAGAAGAACTCATTCGTCGCATCCGTCGTGCAGTTATTGCCAAGCAGAAAGTACAGGTGTTTAAACCCGCTATTGACTATCGTTATCATGCGCAACGGGTTACTTCACACAATGGCATTGATTTTGAAGCGTACCCAGTGTCGTCCGCTGAAGAAATCGAGCCTGCGCTGGAACCGGATACGACGGTGGTCGCCATTGACGAAGTGCAGTTTTTTGATGAGGGGGTGGTGGAGGTATGCGAGGCGCTTGCCGAAGCGGGCAAGCGGGTAATTTGCGCGGGGCTAGACATGGATTTTCGTGGCATTCCGTTTGGACCGATGCCTCAGCTTATGGCTCGTTCCGAACATGTGCGGAAGCTGCATGCCATTTGTGTCGTCTGTGGAGATGAAGCCAGTAGAACACAGCGTTTGATTGATGGGCAACCGGCCGCTCTTGATGATCCGGTTGTACTTGTAGGTGCTTCTGAGGTGTACGAGGCGCGCTGCCGCCAGTGTCATGCAGTATTGCCTGCCAGGGAGAAGGTTGAGTGATGACAGAAAAAGGGTTGCGCAAGTTAGAGGATGATGTTGATCATATCATGATCGACGAAAAGACGGTGCAGACTCGTGTGCAAGAGCTGGCGCAACAGATTGAGAGTGATTATGCGGAAGTGGAAGACCTTCTGCTTGTTTGCGTACTTAAGGGTGGTTATATGTTCCTGTCCGATCTCAGTCGCGCACTGAAGCGTCCGCATGAGTTGGACTTCATGGCCATTTCTAGTTACGGGGCAGGAACCCAGAGTAGCGGCGCTGTACAAATTATTATGGATCTTAAGGCCCCCATTGAAGATCGACATGTGCTGATTGTCGAGGACATTATTGACAGTGGCCGTACGTTACAGTATTTGCGACGCAGCCTGTTGGCTCGCGGGCCGGGTTCCTTACGCATTTGCTCGCTGCTTTCGAAACCGGCGCGGCGCGAGATAGAAGTTCCAGTTGACTATATAGGGTTCGAAATTCCGGATGAGTTTGTGGTTGGATATGGATTGGATTTCGCGGAGGAGTACCGTAATTTGCCTTATATCGCTGTTTTGAAACCGGCCGTATTCGAGCATATATTCGATCAATGAAAGACAAAACCCCGTATGCCGGACGCTGGGTCGCGTTAATCGGGGAGCAAGTTGTAGGGGTTGGGTACACGGCAGAGGAAGCATATCAAGCAGCACAACATTCCCGGCCCAGGGAGCGGGTGAAACTGCATTATGTTGAGGCTCCAGGGGGACAATTGTTGGCTTTTGCCCCGTTGATGGAACAGTTACGGCCGATCCTAGAAGAAGAATGGATGCCGGTTTATCTTGTTGGTGGGGCTGTGCGCGATGCGTTGTTGGGAAGGGTAAGCCATGATCTGGACTTCGTTGCACCGCGAGGAGCTGTAGATCTTGCTTTTCGTGTCGCTGATGCGATCGGGGCGCCAGCCTACGTGCTTGATGAAGAGCGTGATACAGGACGGGTTGTCCTTCCAGAGCGAGAAAAAATGATTGACTTCGCGCGATTTCGTGGTCCGAATCTCGAGGCAGATTTACGCGATAGGGATTTCACGATCAATGCTCTGGCCCTGCCGGCAACGGCGCAGACTGATGAGTCTATCATCGATCCCACCGGTGGTAAACGGGACTTGAAGGCAGGGCGGATTCGTCTGATCCATAAGAATTCGCTGGCGGATGATCCGGTAAGAACTTTGCGCGCGGTGCGGCTGGCAGCCTGTCTGGACTTCGATTTGACGGCGGAAACGAGAACGGCGGTGATCGCTGCGGTGCCTGGTTTGGTGGAAGTTTCGGCCGAACGCAAACGGGATGAGATAGTAAAAATCATCAAGACCCCCCAGCCAGACCGGGCAGTGGCAGAAATGGGAACGTTGGGGTTGTTGGACGCAACGCTGCCGGAGATAGCGGCGCTGGGAAGTGTTTCCCAATCGCCACCGCACCGAGAGGATGTTCTGGCCCACACTTTAAGTGTGTTGGGTTGGCTGGTACGTCTGGAGGGTGTTTTATTTTGCGGTACGGCGGACGAAGAGCAGGCGCTGAAATTTGCTCGTTCTGTTCTTGAACCGACCATTAAACCGTTAGGGAAGTATTTGGCGCGGCCTGTTGATGGGGGAGTGGACGGCCGATTGATCTTACGCCTGGCTGCGCTGTTTCATGATGTAGGGAAGCAGGATACGGGAACGATTGAGGAAGACGGCCGTATCCGATTCTTTGGTCATGACAAGGCCGGCGCCCAGCTGGCGGGCGCCCGACTACGGACTCTTTGTTTAAGTAAGGATGCTGTCTCCCAGGTGAAACGTATTGTGGCCGGCCATATGCGTCCCTTGTCTCTGGTCCAGGCACAGGGGGCTGAGCCATCACGGCGGGCTGTGTTCCGTTACTACCGGGCAGCAGGGCATAATGGTTTGGACATTGGCTTGTTGGCGCTGGCAGATCATCTGGCTACTTATGATGGATTAGGGGAGAAGGGAACTTGGGAAGCTCTCGTCGGGCTTGTCAGGCGGCTGTTCCTGTATTTTTTTGAACGTTATGATGAAGCTGTTGAACCGGTGCCTCTGGTAAACGGCCGTGACTTGATCGATCTCGTGGCCGTGGAGCAGGGACCGGAAATCGGCCGTATTTTGCGCTTGATCAAGGAGGGCCAAGCTGCGGGCGAAATCAGGACACGAGAAGAGGCATTACGCTTTGCGCAGGAACAGATGATTTGAGCGGTAGGTCAATTTGGCCAGCTAGTGCGGGGTGATTTCGGGTAGGATTCAGAAATCAAAACCGCAGGATGGGCAGATCTGCTCATTGGCGCTGACGCTGGCCTCACATTGGGGGCACTCAAATTCAAATTCGGTTCCACATTGGGGACAGATGGCGTCATCTTCAGATAAAGTAGCCTGACACTCTGGGCAGAAGAGCTGCTCACAGTGCGGGCATTCATCTTCGAAGGGCAGCAATGGGTTGCCACAGTTGGGGCAGTGGCGACTATGTTGAGGCGTTTGAACAATCGTCGTCCTGTGCGGGCCGCAACGAGGGCAAATCTGCTCGTCCTTCTCCAGACTGATTTGGCATTGGGGGCAGAAGCGATAGCCGCATGATGAACACACCCCTTCATGAACGTGCATCTGATGGCCACATGCGGGGCAGGATGCGATTTGAACCACTTTTTCCTCTACCATCAGCGAGTGGATAATTCTCGCGCTCTTGCGCTGGGAGACATGAACCTTCGTAGCGCATACGGAACATATTTCAGCGTCCGCTTGGAGTGGGGATCGGCAATGGGTACAGTAGCTGGGAATCAGGGCATCGCAACTGGGACATTGGTCGGTACCGGCTGTCAGTTCAAAGTTACAGAGGGGACAGTTGAAAAAGAGTGGTGTTTTACAGTGGGGACAGATTTCATCATCTTCGCCGATCTCCTGACCGCAGGCGGAACAAATCATCGCGCCACATTGATTGCAGAAGCCATCTTCCAGAAAGAGAGGTGTGCTGCAATCGGGACACTCTCCGTTGAATTTCGCTGGCAAGACAAGATCGATTTGCTGTAATTCGCTCTCTGTTTCGTCGTTTGAGCTGGCGAGGGAAGCCCCACAGTGAGGGCAAACTGTTGCATCGATATCTACTTCTTGCTCGCATGCGGAGCAGTATAGGCCGAATTCTGCTCCGCATGCTGCGCAGGTGGTGGCGTTTTCGGGTAGGGGTGTGTTGCATTCAGGACAGAAGGCCTGGTTGCAATGGGGGCAAACCGCGCTATTTTCAGCTATATCGTGGCCACAAGCGGGGCAATTTATGGTATTGATCATCTGTTTCATCGTTTTTGTTCGTTGATTCACTGCCAAGTAGATGGAAATATATCAGAAATAGGGCATGATGCAGAACTGATGATAATTGATTAAATTTTTGGAAAACGATTATCGTAGATATGGGGGTGCCTTGATAAACCAACCAATACATAGAGTGCTGTTTTGACATAATGTTGTGTGCTAACGTTTATTGATAGAGGTTTGTGGATGTGTTGAGGGAGATTATGATAGCTAGGGCAGGCGGGTTGAACGAGGAGGGGTGGCTTAATGGATCGGTCTGCGGCCAGGGAAGCCGGTGTGTAGTTCGTGGTAGTAGGTGATGCTTTCTTCCCCATAGCGCCAGCAAAGGTAGACGTCACGGCCGTCGATCTGGGCCAGGAAGTCGACCAGGCCGGCTTCCAGGTTCTTCACGATGCAACCGTGCGACCGGATCTGGTTGAGCAAGGTTTCCATTACTATAAAATCCTGAGCCAACGCGTTAGGTATAGGGCCGCCGAAGTCAAGATAGGGCGTTTCGAGTAAATCCCCTAATTGCTGACTCAAACGAGCGGTTTTTGCCCGCAGTTCTAGCAGTTGAGCCATCAGCGGCTTGATTTGCGGTAAGAGGTCATTGGCCTCTGCGAGCGTGAAGTAACGAGGTGTCATGCTTGAGATACAAAAACGGAGCGCGTGCGTTTAGGCAGGCGCTCCGTTTGCTATTTGTCAAGAATCCCGAAAATGGTGTCGAAGACTTAGATCATCAGCAGGCGCAACTGCCGCCCGCTGCCGGACCGCCCTCTGTTTTGAAGGATGAACCGCAGCCACATGCAGAAACGGCATTGGGATTGTCGATCTTAAATCCACCACCCATCAAGCTATCTTCGTAATCTATGGTGGCCTGGTTCAGATACATCATGCTGGTTGGATCTATGAAGATTTGGATACCATCCTGCTCGATAACATGATCGTAGGGACGGGCCTCGGCTTCCAGAGCCATACCATATTGCATGCCGGAACATCCACCACCGGAAACAAATACGCGCAAGCCGTAATCCGGTACATTCTTCTGCTGAAGTAGATCACGCACGGTCGCGGCCGCTGCTTCGGTCACAAAAACAGTTTCAACCTTGGTTTCATCAAGGGAATTTATCATTCGCTTTATTACCTCACTATGATGCCTCGATCCAATGACTCGAAGAATTGTGAACATTCTAGCAGAAGGGCAGGGTGGTGTCAATTTTTATCAATTTTTTCTTACAAATAGGTGTTGAACTGAAAATGTCGCTATGCGACCGCTTCGCGTACAAAGATTTCGCAGATTTTGCAGATTAATTTTTGCAGGGATTATTTGCTGGTTCCAGATCACAAGCGAGGTGCTCAGTGGCCTTACGAGGCTTGATGTAGCGTTGTCGTGCGTATGTCTACATGATACAATTTCGCTTGCTTGAGATACCTCCATCATGGAGGAATTGACTTGAATTCAAGGGCGCAGATAGTGCGCCTTTAGTTTTTTGGAAGGCTTATACGATGCTTAAGACACATAGCTGTGGTGAATTACGGCGGGAAGATGTAGGCCAGCAGGTTACGCTGGCCGGATGGGTGAATAGGCGACGCGACATGGGCGGCGTGGTTTTTATTGACTTGCGTGATAGGGATGGCAAGACCCAGGTTGTGGTCAATTCCGGCCGTTCCCAGGAAGCGTTCAACGTAGCTGAACAAGTGCGCGGAGAGTATGTGCTGCAAGTACGCGGTGGGGTTCATGCACGCCCGGAGGGGATGCAGAATCCGGATTTAGCAACTGGTGAGATTGAGGTACTGGTTGATGAGGTGGTCATTCTTAATCCATCTAAGACGCCGCCTTTTCTAATCGACAGGGATGAGAACGTAGATGAACCTATACGTCTCAAGTATCGCTATCTCGACTTAAGGCGAGAGCGCTTGCAGCGCAACATAACTGTGCGGCACAAGGCAATTAAGTTTATTCGCGAATTCTTGAATGAACGTGACTTTATCGATATTGAAACGCCGATTTTGTTTAAGAGTACTCCGGAGGGCGCGCGCGATTATCTTGTGCCCAGCCGGGTCCATCCAGGGAAATTCTATGCTTTGCCACAGAGCCCACAGCAGCTAAAGCAGTTGTTGATGATCGCCGGGTTTGAGCGTTACTACCAGATCGCTCGTTGTTTCCGTGACGAGGATTTGCGGGCAGACCGCCAGCCGGAATTTACACAGCTTGATCTCGAGGTGAGCTTTGTCGAACGTAATGACATTCTGGAGTTGATTGAAGCACTGATGATTGGCATGGTCAAGGAGGCCAGTCTGGTACCGCTGGCTTATGAAGATTTTCCGCGCCTTAGTTACGCTGAAGCTGTAGACCGCTATGGTACGGATCGACCTGATATTCGCTTTGGCCTGGAACTGATTGACGTGGCCGATATTGTTGGCAAGAGCGCTTTCCGCATATTTGCGGAAAATGTGGCAGCCGGCAAACCGGTTAAGGCGATCTGTGTGCCCAATTGTGGAAGTTATAGCCGCAAACAGCTTGGTGAACTTGAGGATATTGCTAAGGAACAGGGGGCTAGAGGTCTGGCCTGGATGGCAATTCATCCAGAGAGTGAGCAGATCCGCGGACCGATCGTCAAATTTTTCTCGGTAGAACAGCTGATTGCTCTCACCGAGCGGCTGGAAGCCAGCCCGGGAGATCTTGTTCTGTTTGCTAGTGATGAGAAACAGGTTGTGAATGATGTTTTGAGTACATTGCGGGTGGAGATGGCGAGCCGTTTGGGGTTGATGGATAAGCGGGAATTGGCGTTTTTGTGGGTTGTCGATTTTCCATTGTTCGAGGAAGGTTTAGAGGACGGTCACTATGCCCCGAGTCACCATATGTTCACGGCGCCGAAGCGGGAGCATATTCCGCTGTTGGATACGGATCCGGGCGCGGTGCTTAGTGAGCAATATGATTTGGTGTGCAATGGGTATGAAGTGGCAGGCGGCAGTATCCGAATCCACGAACGGCCGTTGCAGCGCAAGATCATGCAGTTGATCGGCTTTTCTATCGAGGATGCACAGGATCAATTTGGCCATCTGTTAGAGGCTTTTGAATATGGCGCACCACCACATGGGGGTATTGCGCCGGGAATTGACAGGTTGGTGGCGTTGATGGCTGGAGAGCCTAATATACGCGAGGTGATGGCTTTCCCGAAGACGGCACAGGCGACGGATCTGATGTCTGATTCGCCGTCAGAGGTGGCAACACGCCAGTTGAAGGAATTACATATTGCTCTGGCAGTATCGGAGATGGGTGCGACGTAATTTCCGGTCCTGGTCAGTAGAAATTCAAGGAAAAGTCTGGTTGGTGGAGAATAGTGCTTCACCGGCCAGGTTTGTTTTATGGACGCATGGGTAGTAGGGCGATGGGGTAGGAAGCCGGATGCGGCACAATCTGTCAGGTGCTTTACAAAAAGAAGTCTTTTAATGCGGCTGAGACTTCTTCAACGACAAAGTACCACTCCACGTCCGGTTCAATTGAGATGACCATGTCGGAACCCTCGATGCGTAAGAGGTCTATTCCATCAATCATGGCCAGGGCTTGAGCAACCGGAGAACCGCGTTCCAGGGAAGTGCGGGAGTCGTATTCTTCAACATCTCCCTCGGACAAGCGGAGGTTTGTGTAAAAGAAGATTTGTTTGCCATCATCGCTTGGTTCTATTTCAATCTCGATGTATTCAGACATAGGATAGACAACACGCGCCATGATGGAAGTAGTTTGTAAGGCAACCAGGAATGGTTGTG
>JAACFF010000381.1 GCA_009937635.1 Chloroflexota bacterium | reverse complement strand
TGAAACTATTTCGCGCCTTCCTCATCCGTGACTTCTTAACGGAGACAAGCTACCGGACATCCTTCATTGTCAGTATCGGAGGAATTTTCTTTAACGTCCTGGTATTCTTTTTCCTGTCCGATCTATAGGCGCGGCTACTGTTCCTGCCCTGGACAAATATAACGGGGATTATTTTTCTATTGTACTCATCGGCATTGCTTTTGGTAGTTATTTCGGTGTTGGTTTGACGAGTTTCTCCCGCACATTGCGTTTGGCCCAAACGACAGGCACACTGGAAGCAATGATGATGGCCCCTACCTCACTGCCGTCCATCATAACCGGTTCAGCCTTATGGAGTTACATTTTCACCGCCTTTCGCGTTCTCGTCTATTTGCTTCTCGGCACGCTCCTCTTTGGTGTTAGTTTTTCTGGGGCAAATTATGTTGCCGCATTGATCGGCCTGATCCTGGCCATCATCTCCTTTGCCAGCATCGGCATCATATCTGCTGCAATCATCATGGTCATTAAACGCGGTGACGCGCGATCGCCAGCGTAGCCAATTTAGTTGGTGGTGTCTACTATCCTGTTGCGATCTTGCCTCGGGGTCTGCGGTTGGTAGCCAAGCTGCTACCAATTACCTATGCATTGCGCGTAATGCGCCAGGCGCTTTTGGCTGGCGCCTCCTGGTCCGAACTTGCTCCGGATCTTGTGGCTCTCGCCATCTTTTGTATTGTATTACTCCCCTTTTCGCTCCTGATCTTTCACCATGCCGTCCAGCGCGCACGGTTTGAGGGTATGCTTGCCCACTAATAAGTCACGTTCCCCAAAGACAAGGGTGCCGTAAATACCGGACCGGAGCCAATAGATGTTCGCATTAAGGCACCAGCTCAATCTCAAAAAGCAAAGGCCATAACTTTCCAGTGACAAACAACCGCCCTGTTTCCTGGTCATATGCAATGCCGTTGAGCACCCTCTCGGTCCCATCACGCTCTTCCTCAACCAGCAGCCCACTTAGGTTAATCCAACCAATGACCTGGCCTGTCTCCGGCGAAATACGCGCGATCAGATCAGTTTGCCAAACATTCGCTAGGATTTCTCCTTCCACGTATTCAAGTTCATTCAACTGAAACACGGGACCAGACGCATCCGTTACTTGGATCCGCCCGATCTCTGCCATGGTCACCGGATCCCAAAAATGTAACGTGTCTGTTCCGTCGCTCACAATCAGCTTTTCACCATCATGGGTGATCCCCCATCCCTCGTGTGAATAGCTGAACGATTCGAGAAACTCAAAGCTTTCGCTATCATACACAAAACCAATGCCAGACTGCCATGTCAATTGGATTATTTTGTCTTCAAAAATGGTGATTCCTTCGCCAAAATATGTTTCTGGCAATCCTTGGAATTGGATTATTTCACCCGTCGCCAAGTTCACCCGACGCAATGAGGAATACCCCCACCATCCGGTTCCTTCTAGCAAGAATTTCCCGTCAACCACAGTCAATCCCTGCGTCCACGCACCCCTATCATGAGGGTAAGTGTTAACGACGCGGTAACCAGAAATGGGTACAGCTCCAACCGATTCTGATGAACCAGGATAGGCCGTTGGCAACAAAGTAGGCTCCGGGGCAGTCGCTGTTTCGTCGTTCCTTGTAGGATCACCTGTTTCGATAGGCGCTGGGTACGTATGCGAATTTTGAGACAAAGCAGGTTGCTGCGTCGGCAGCGCTTGCCCTGTTTCGCTTTCATTGGAGACTTCAGTGGCCTTGGGCACAGCCGCTGCTACTGGCAATTGTGAGGCGTCATTATCATTTCCCCCACAGGCGACCAAGAAAAAAGTGAAAATCAACAGAGTGGTAGCTATTCGGCTCATATCAATCGGCAGAAGATTATACACTAATTTTTGCGGTTATTATTGAGAGCATCTATGCCGTTAAATTGTCATAGAGTTCAGCAGATTCATAGTGATATTTAGCAAACGACTCAAATTTCCAACGTTACTGTCCATCGCCAATTCCGACGCCAAATCCGTCGCCAAACCCATCGCCAAACCCATCACCAATTCCGACACCGATTCCAACGCCAAAGCCACTGCCAAAGCCGCCGCCCTGGCCGTCGCCAAATCCGACGCCGATTCCGATGCCAAAGCCAGCGCCAAAACCGCCGCTTTGGCCGTCCCCAACTCCGACCCCAATTCCGATGCCAATTCCGACCCCAATTCCGCCGCCATAGCCGCCGCCATAACCGCGGCCATAGCCGCCGCTATAGCCACCCGGTGGTTGTCCACCGGTAGCCAATTCAAGCTCAGCGTCTGTGAGCTCGACAGCTTCTTTTATCTTGTTACTTAACATAATATTTCTCCCGGTTACTAGCACTACCCAAATGCACTAAGATACTGTCACTCTACAGCATCTTTTCCAGAATTCGCTTCTTGATGATGGACGAGCTACGCATAAGTTCCCCGAGAGCCATTAGACCCTCGTGAAGATTCATACACTAACCGCCGGTGGACGTCAATCATTGTGACTTTCATGATACAATCCAATCGGCCTGTGGGGCAGGTCATCTACTTAGATGCGCCCTCGAGAGGCCAGTATTCCGGCCAATCGCCTGCCCCACATTGAGTGCTTATGCCAGCGGCATGCGCACTACTTGGGCACGCTTACCGCCGTTACGGTAGGCCGACGCCCATTCCGCCGGCATCGTAAGTGCCGTTGCTACCGGCAGCGTTGCCGAGCGGGCCACTATAGGCCCAGGCATTGGCTGTGCCGGAGGCATAGCCAATGCCAACTCCGCCGCCCGTGCCAGCGCCAGCGCCAAAGCCGACGGCAGAGCTGCCGCGCCAGGCTCCGGCAGCTCCGGTGCCGAACGGACCGTTTATGGCAAAGGCGCCGCCACGGCTTCTGCCGAAGCCGCCGCCACGTCCAAAGCCACCCCGTGGTTGTCCACCGGTAGCCAATTCAAGCTCAGTGTCAGTGAGCTCTACGGCTCCTGCAATCCTGTCGTGTACCATGAAACACCTCCTTGTGTCGGTACTAACCAGTTACACCATGATGCTGCCATTCAACATCATCTTTTCCAAACGTTGCTTCTTGATCGCGGACGAGCAATGCATAGGTCCCGTCGAGGGCCAACAGCTCCTTATGCGTACCCTGTTCCACGAGAAAGCCTTTATCAAGCACCAGGATCAGATCGGCATTGCGAACTGTGCTAAGCCGATGAGCGATCACGATTCGTGTACAGGCGAGATCGCTAAGATTCTTATCGACGATGCTTTCCGTTGTGGCGTCCAGATCACTGGTCGCCTCATCTAATAACAGGATGGCTGGTTTCTGGACCAGCGCGCGGGCGATTGCCAGTCGCTGGCGTTGTCCGCCCGCCAGGTTAGATCCCCCTTCAGCGATATTCGTCTCATACCCCATTGGTAATGTGGCGATCTCGTCATGAATGGCTGCCAGCTTGGCAGCCTTGACTATTTGATCCATCGATATATTCCGATCCAAGGAAGCGATATTACGGCGAATCGAGCCACTAAAAAGGGACAAATCCTGAAGAACAACGCCAAATTGATTGCGCAGTGTGCGCACATTGATCTGGGAGAGCGGCATACCATCGTAACGAATTTCTCCCTCGTCCGGGAAATACAATCCAAGCAGTATCATGGACAGCGTGCTCTTGCCCGACCCTGTCCGGCCAACGATGGCTATCTTTTGTCCCGGTTGAACGTCGACCGTCGCATTTCTGATCGCCCAGGGTGAGTTAGGATGATAGCGAAAGCTAACATCGTCTAGCTCGATGCGACCGGTAAGCTGGGGAGCTGGCCTCACCTGTTGTACATCTTGTTCCGGGCTCGCTTTCAACACATCACCGATGCGCTCTAGGTTGGCGCCGACAAGTTGAAGCTGCTGACCCGTGGCTACCAGGGAAGACAGAGGTCTGATGAAGGAGATAGCCAGGGAAGTCACAGCAAGCATAGTACCAAGGGTCATCTCCCCTTGCAGAACCAAATAGCCGCCGACCAGCAGCAAGACGAGAGGCGCCATAGATCCGATTACCGCCAGTCCCGTCTCCACCACGTTCAAGAGATAGCTACGGCGAATAGAGATGTTTAACTGCTTGAAAAAGAGATTAGACCATTGTTCCATCGCCCGGTCTTCGATCGCGCTGGCTTTCAATGTAGCGACACCTGTCAACGCTTCTACCAGGTAATTCTGCGACTCAGCTTGAGCCGACAGGCCGCGTTCGGTCAATTCATAAAGGCGGCGTGTCGTACCCGCAAGCAGCAAGACCTGAATAATGCCGAAAAGGAGGGCCAGAAAACCGAAAAGGGGCTGCCAGATCATCAAAACCACCAGATACAGAATGGCCATGGTACCATCCAGAACAGCTGAAACTGTCGTATTGGTCAGTTCTGCGCGAATGCTGGCAACACTCCCCAGGCGCATCAATAAATCACCACTGCTGCGCTCCTGAAAGTAGCGGAACGGCAGCATCAGAACATGTTCGAAGAATCCCAGCATCACCTCAGCGTCCAGGCGCGCTCCGAGGTATATTGCAAGCGAACCTCGCAGAAAGCTCAGGGCGGCCTGAGCCAGGACGAGAATAGCCATGCCGATGCCCAGAGTAACCAGCAAGGACATCGCTTGATTGGGCAAAATCGTATCCACAAGGACCATGGTGAATAGGGGGAATACCAGACCGAGAATCTGCAACAAGGCTGATGAAGTCACAATTTGAGTCAGGTAACCCTTAGTTCCCGGCGTCTGCAGCAAACTTCTCAAATAAGTATGCCAGTTAAGCTTGCCATCAGAACGTCTATGCTGGAAGTCTGTTCCTGGCTCCATGGTCAGGACGACGCCTGTGAAGCCGGCATTGATCTCTTCGGCCGTAAGACGCCGGCGTCCAACAGCCGGATCAACAACTTTAACAGAGTCAGGTGACCACCTTTCAATCACCAGGAAGTGGTTGAAGTTCCAGTGAATAATGGCGGGCACTGGTACTTCCGCCAGGTTGGAGGGCTCCATGGTAAAAGCGCGGACGCGTAGCCCCAGATCACGCCCCGCCTGACTGATGTCGCGAGCTGTCAGCCCATCACGACCACTGTGCAGATATTGGCGACATTCACTGATCGTCGTCTCGTGGCCATAGTACGTCAGCACCATCGCCAGGCAGGCAGCCCCACACTCATTTGGTGTCATTTGCAATATGACCGGTACGCGTTTCATGTTCACCTCACAACCACTGCTGGATCAGAGGCCAAAATGCTATGATCAGTCCGGGGATCAATAGCAGCAGTGACAAAACCCAGAGATAGACGAAGAATCTTGGTGAGATCACCATTGGTAACTCAACCTTCTCCTCGTTCTGGATATAATGTTGGCGAGCTTCATCTCGGAAGATGGCGCGTTCATTGGCCTGTTTTGTTCGTTCTATGTCCCCGCTTTGAATGCGGTCGGTGGTACGATCGTTATACACAACAACTCCTTGCCGCTTGCATCTGAGCATTCAACAGTGACTGGCGCGGCTTAAATCTCACCCACTATTTAATTCTTTAGCACTACGATTATTGATATCTTCTGACTTGATAACTTATGTCATTATCTTATGTCATCAACTTATGTCATCAATTTATGTCATTAGAATAAGCGATATTTGCTACAAACTCTGTAAACATTATGTAATTTAATTGCAAAATTTGCGTGAATGCCTAGAGTATTCCGCTGCGCAGAGTGGAAAGAACAGGCGAAAATTGCGTTGGAATCGGTGCGGAGTGCTCTGGCGCATCTCTTAATCCAATTCCAAATAGGACGGGATCACTTGTCTTGGAGTTTC
>JAACFF010000006.1 GCA_009937635.1 Chloroflexota bacterium | reverse complement strand
CGGCTATACCGGTTATGAACTGGTCTCCATTTTGTCGAAGCATCCCGAGAATCAGATACAATTCTTGACCTCGAAGCGTTATGCAGGAGGATCCCTGCGCGATGTTTTCCCGCCGGCGGCGGATTTGCCGCTGATTTCACCGGAAACAGCCCCTCTTGAGACAACAGATGTTGTTTTCCTCTGTTTGCCCCATGCAGCGGCCGCAAATACAGCCCTCACGGTCCTTGAAGCAGGAAACCGCGTTATCGATCTCAGCGCCGATTTCCGCCTCAGAGATCGGTTGATCTACGAAACATGGTACGGTGTCACTCACCCGACGCCCGAATTATTGGCTGGAGCGGTATATGGCCTAACCGAGTTTGCCCGGGACGATCTTCGGCGTGCGCGTTTGGTGGCCAATCCCGGTTGCTACACAACCACCAGCTTACTCGCGCTGCAGCCCATTATGGCCGCACAACTTGCCGTGAGTGGTGATATCATCATCGACGCCAAGTCAGGCGTCTCCGGTGCTGGAAGAGCGCCTAAAACGGCCACTCACTTTGTCGAGGTGGCTGGCAACTTCTCTCCTTATAAGATAGGCCGTGCGCACCGCCATCTGCCGGAAATGGAGCAAGTCGTCGCCTGGTGGCATAAGACACCGCCACGTCTCATCTTTTGCCCGCACCTGCTACCGGTTCCGCGGGGTATCTTGGCCAACATCTACGTACCCCTGGCGGGCGGTTGGCAAGAGAAAGAGATTCGTAACCTCTATCGCACAACTTACCAGAATGAACCGTTTGTCCAGGTTCTTCCCGCGGGCGAACTGGCCACTTTGGCCCATGTGACGTATACCAACCGGTGCGCCATATCGCTCACGTTTGCTGCAGATATGCTGATTATCACTGCGGCCACGGACAATTTGGTAAAAGGCGCGGCGGGCCAGGCGGTGCAGAATATGAATGTTATGTTTGAGCTTGAGGAGGGAACTGGCTTGCATTGAGTCGTAGGCCAGCGATCCATTTGTAAAGATGATGATACGCGTTCTGAAAATTGGCGGAAATGAATTAAGCGATCCAGGTTTCGTGGATACCCTGGCCAAGAATATTGCCAGGATGCAAGCTGAAACGGCCGAATCGCTCATCATTGTCCATGGTGGTGGGCGCGCCATCGCCGGCCTACAAGCCCAGTTAGGACTTAAAGCGATCAAGGTGGACGGCCTGCGTGTCACGAACTTGGAGTCATTATCCGTAGCGCAGATGGTTTTATCTGGCCATAGTAACAAAATCGTGGTCAAAGCCCTGCTTGAAACTGGTCTCGATGCACTAGGTATCAGCGGCGTGGATGGCGGCATATTGCGCTGCCGCAAGAAGCAGCACCCCACCACTGACCTGGGGTACGTAGGCGAAATCGTACAAGTGCGCGCAGACCTGCTGCAACAGTTGGCCGGTCTGGGTATCACAATCGTACTCTCACCCATTTCCCTGGGTCTGGACGGCCTAACTTACAACGTTAATGGCGATGAAGTGGCCAGTGCTGTAGCCTTGGCCACCGGCGCCACAGAACTAGACTTCGTCTCCAATGTTCCCGGCGTGCTGCGCGACGGCGCAGTCATCCCCAAGCTGACTGCTATCGAAACAGAACCGCTAATCGTCGACGGCATTATCAGTGGCGGCATGATTCCCAAAGTGCGCGCCGCTCTGGAAGCCATTCACCAAGGTGTTGAAAGGGCACGCATTGTCAATCTGGCAGGGTTGGCGGAGGCTGGCGGGACTTTGTTTTCTGCGGGCAGTGGCACCCGAAAAAAGGTTGCCCGATGAATGATCAGACCCGTATTATTTCCATCTCGCCATTCTCCATCGCGATGTACGATGCGGTTTACGATCTATGGCAACGCTGCGAAGGAGTCGGGCTTAGTGGTTCTGATAGCTTGCAGAATATCGCCGCTTATTTGGATCGAAATCCTTCCATGAGCTTTGTAGCCACGACTGGCGAGCACTTGGTGGGAGCGATATTGTGCGGCCACGATGGCCGGAGAGGATATATTCACCATCTAGCTGTAGAGGAGAATTATCGGTGCTGTGGGATCGGTCGTCGCCTGGTCGAGCGAGCCCTCTCTGCCCTGCGCGCGGAAGGGATTCAAAAGTGTCATTTGTTTATCTTCCACAAGAATGAACCAGGCATCAGATTTTGGCAGAAAATTGGTTGGACATTCCGGCAGGACATTCGGGTTATGTCCACACAAATCGTCGAAGGGAATGATTTATGATGGATGCGCAAGAAATAATACAAGCGGAATCCGCATATGTGCTGCAAACCTATGTGCGCCCAGAAATCGTGTTTTCACGCGGTGACGGTGCTTACCTATATGACTCCAGCGGCAAAAAGTATCTCGATTTCACCTCTGGCATAGCCGTGACAGCCCTGGGTCACAGCGATCCGCAATGGGTGACCGCGGTCAGCGATCAGGCCGGCAAATTAGTCCACGTAAGCAACCTATACCATACTGCCCCACACGCAGAATTGGCACGGCGCTTGGTCGATTTTTCCTTTGCCGATAAAGTGTACTTCTGTAATTCCGGAGCTGAAGCCAATGAGGCCGCCATCAAATTTGCCCGTAAAGTTGCCCAACAGAGTGCGCCGCAAAAATCCCAGATTGTCGCTTTCACTGGCGGATTTCACGGCCGTACCATGGGAGCGCTGGCGGCAACTTACAAGGCCCAATATCGCGACCCTTTCGCTCCACTCATGCCCGGCGTCTCCTTTGCCCCATACAATGATCTTGATGCCGCTGCTGAGGTGATTCGCGATGAAACCTGTGCCGTTATCGTCGAACCAATTCAAGGAGAAGGAGGTGTAAATCCAGCCAAAAGCGAGTTTTTACAAGGAGTGCGACTGTTATGTGATGAGCATCAGGCGCTCTTGATATTTGACGAGGTGCAATGCGGCCTGGGTCGCACCGGTACCTTGTGGGCGCACGAATCATACAATGTGACGCCTGATATCATGACCCTGGCCAAACCCCTGGCCGGTGGGTTACCCATTGGAGCCACATTAGTGACGCAAGCGGTGGCGGATGTGATCAAGCCTGGCGATCACGGCAGCACTTTTGCCGCTGGTCCTTTGGTTTGCCGGGCCGCAGAAGTAGTCTTTGATCGCGTCAGCCAACCCCACTTCCTGGCCCAGGTGCGTGAAAACGGGAAATACTTACGTCACCGGTTGCGTACCCTGGAACAAGAAGCGATCGTAGAAGTACGTGGCGCTGGTTTTCTTGTGGGTGTGGAAATGCAAGCGGCCGTTGCACCGCTGATCGTCACAGCGCGCGAAAAAGGTTTGCTGGTCATTAATGCTGGAGAAAAAGTCTTACGTCTGGCACCACCTCTCATCGCTGGACGGGCCGAACTTGATCAGGCCATAGACATCATTGACGAGAGTCTACATGCGCAAGCAGATGTAACTTAGCCTGCAACCTATATTTGCTAGACCCGTTTAACACTTATTCATTGAGCTAAGCCATGCATATTCGCGCCGCAAAAGCCACAGATATCCCTGACATTTTGAACTTGATTGAGGAGCACGTTCAAAGAGGGGATTTATTACCCCGTAGCCCACAATCTGTGCGCGAGACCTTAGATAATTGGTTCATTGGCAAAGATAAGGAAAATGAAATTGTAGCCTGTGTTTCTCTGCACCGGTATACACCCGCTTTGGCCGAGGTGCGCTCCCTGGCCGTGTCCGACACGGTAAAAGGCCAGGGATTTGGCCGCACGATTGTCAAGGCGCTCATTGCAGAAGCCACGCGTCGCAACATCCCCACCCTGTTTGCCCTGACCCGCGTTGTCCCTTTCTTCCAGAAGCTAGGGTTCCAAATGACCAATAAGGAGCGTTTCCCGGAAAAAGTATGGCGGGATTGCCAGGCATGTCCCGTTTACGATAACTGCGACGAAACGGCCGTGTTCATGCACCTCAGCCCAGTTCAGCCCTCCACCTATATACCTGTCCCTATTCCCGTGCGTGCCCGAGCTTCTGCTCCGGTACCTTTATTACCGCGCGAAACTGATGAATTAACGCTCAGAGAAAAAGGAGTAATCCCCATGTCAACCACATCTGTAAAGAAAGTTGTCCTCGCCTATTCCGGCGGGCTAGATACGTCCGTCATTGTGCCTTGGCTGCGTGAAAACTACGACTGCGAAGTCATATGCTTTTGCGCCAACATCGGCCAGGGAGACCAGGAATTGGAGGGGTTAAGAGAGAAAGCGCTGGCCAGTGGAGCCAGCAAGGTCTACGTTGAGG
The DNA here is from genome assembly GCA_009937635.1 of Chloroflexota bacterium. Lineage (GTDB taxonomy): Bacteria > Chloroflexota > Anaerolineae > Promineifilales > Promineifilaceae > JAACFF01. The sequence goes on along the minus strand of JAACFF010000006.1, from coordinate 44,550 downwards.
ACCTGCGGCATGAATTTGCCAAAGATTTTCTCTTTCCCATGGTCCAGTCAGGCGCCATTTACGAAAAGCAATACCTGCTTGGCACATCCGTTGCCCGGCCTCTGATCGCCAAATGGCAGGTAGCCATCGCCGAGGTTGAAGGAGCAGACGCCGTCGCCCATGGAGCCACAGGTAAAGGCAATGATCAGGTGCGCTTTGAACTCACTTATAAGGCGCTCAATCCAACGCTCAAAGTCATCGCCCCTTGGCGAGAATGGGATATTCGCTCACGCGAAGATGCCCTTGCCTATGCTAAAGCGCACAACGTTCCTGTTGTCCACACCGAGAAATCCATCTATAGTCGTGATGCCAATCTCTGGCATATCTCACATGAAGGCGGCATCCTGGAAGATCCGGCATGCGATCCGGAAGAATCCATGTTCCTATTTAGCACATCCCCGGAAAATGCGCCTGACGAGCCGGAAGTAGTGAAAATCGATTTTGAGAAAGGCATTCCCTTAACGGTAAATGATGTCCAGCTTCCTCCGGCCATGCTTATCGAAAAATTAAATGAACTGGGAGCGAAACATGGCATCGGCCGTGTCGATCTGGTCGAAAACCGCTTGGTGGGCATGAAATCGCGCGGGGTATATGAAACCCCAGGCGGGGCTATCCTTTACGCGGCGCATCGTGAACTGGAATCACTTTGTTTGGATCGCGATACCAGCCACTACAAGGAGCAGATCGGCGTGCGTTATGCGGAACTGGTTTACTTTGGCAAATGGTATCATTCTTTGCGCGAAGCGCTGCAATCATTTGTGGACAAGACACAGGAATCGGTCACCGGTTGGGTGAAGTTGAAACTTTACAAAGGGAATGTGATCGTTGTCGGCCGTTCAAGCGACAACAGTCTCTACCGCGAAGACTTTGCCACTTTCGGTCAAGAAGATGTCTATGACCAGCAGGATGCCGTGGGCTTTATCACGCTCTTTGGCCTGCAAATGAAAGTTAAGGCGATGATGGAGGTCAGCGACGGGGGCAGGACCCGCTACGCTGCTCCGGATTATTCGAAGTTCAAACGAGACTAAAGAACCAAGTAGAGAAGCCAACTTTCTGAAGGTTGGCTTCTCAATTTGATACAATCCAGGTAAGAACATTATGAATCTGATACAAGAGGGGACTGTTACCACGCCCGCCGGATTTGCGGCCGGTACCGCCGCCAGCGGCGTTAAATACGTGGGGCAATTGGACCTGGCCCTGATCTTTTCTTCCTACGACTGTATTACATCGGCCGTCTTCACCCGCAACCAGGTTGTCGCCGCTCCAGTTATCGTCGACCGGGAAACCGTGAAGAATGGTAATCAGCATGTGCGCGCCATCGTCGCCAATTCTGGCAATGCCAACGCCTGTACCGGAGCTCCTGGCTTAGACAACGCATATCAGATGCAACACCTGGCAGCAAATGCACTGGGCTGCCAGGCAGACCAGGTTCTTATCTTATCAACCGGTGTCATCGGCGTGCAATTGCCGATGGCCAGGATTGCCTCTGGAATAAATGAGGCGGCGCGCAAGTTGGCGCGAGCAAACGGAAAGCAGGCAGCGCAGGCCATTATGACGACAGACACCCACCCTAAGCATATGGCCGTTCAAGTTACTTTGGGGGGCGGGGAGGTAACCATTGGCGGCATGGCCAAGGGAGCGGGTATGATCCATCCAAATATGGCAACATTGCTGGGGGTGTTTACAACGGATGCTGTCGTCGCCCCAAATCTACTGGACCGCATGTTACAGACGGCTGTTAACCAAAGCTTCAACCGCATCTCTGTTGACGGTGACACCAGCACCAATGATACGGTGCTGCTCTTGGCCAACGGTGCAAGCGAGATACGGATCGTAGAAGAGGAGGACATCAGCCAGTTTCAGGAAGCTCTGAACACGGTTTGCGTCTCATTGGCCAAAATGATCGTGCGAGATGGCGAAGGCGCGAGTAAGTTTGTGGAGATCAATGTCAGCGGCACGCCTGATGATACAGCCGCCCATGCCATTGCTTCAACCATCGCCACCTCACCCCTCGTCAAAACAGCTTTCGCCGGCAGTGACGCCAACTGGGGGCGCATTCTTGCCGCTGCAGGTCGGGCCGGTGTATGCTTCGACCAGAGCCAGGTAACATTATGGATCGGCCTCGAAAGTGCCACTGAATTACAGTTAGTAGCTGATGGTACACCGGTGGAGTATCTTGAATCAGAGGCAGCGGCTATCTTTGCCGAACCGGCGTTCAAAATTATGCTCAATTTGGGCGCTGGGCCTGGAACAACGACAGTATGGACCAGTGACCTCAGCCATGAGTACGTCACCATCAACGCCGATTATCGCACATGACCCAAATCAAGCTCACACGACGGATTGAGGATGCGTCTCTCAACGCCTGGCCTGCACTAAATGTGCTGCATTATGATGGCTGGCTGCTCCGTTTTGCCAACGGCTATACCAAACGAGCCAATTCGGTCAATGCCCTCTATGAAGGCAGCCAGGCAGTTGAAGAAAAAATCGACTTCTGTGAGGCTATCTACCAACAGCAGCGATTAAGGACGGTATTCCGCCTAACTCCTCTTGCCACGCCGGAAAACCTCGACGAACACTTGGCGGTACGGGGCTATATATTAATTGACCGTACCAGCGTCCAATTACTTGATTTAATCAACCTTGACCTGTCTAGCTCCGAACGGGCATTCATTCTCCCCGGTCGTGGCGGCATTGAATCCTGGCTTCGTTCGTTCCACTTCTTAAATCCATACCGTAAAGATGCCGAAACCCACCAACAGATGCTGTTCAGGATCATAGGCCCAATATGTCCGATGGTTCTTATGGTTGGTGGTGAGGTTGTGGCTTGTGGATTGGGGGTGATCGAAGGCGAATTTCTGGGGCTTTTTGACATGGTAACCGCTAAAGAACACCGGCGAAAGGGGTTCGGTGCCGAAATCACAAGCAGCCTGTTAGCTTGGGGCCACGATATGGGCGCCCGCTACGCCTATTTACAGGTTATGGTAGATGATATCCCGGCAAATCAGCTTTATGCTGGACTTGGATTCCAAGAAACATACCGCTACTGGTATCGTGTAGATTCGCGAGGTAATTATGAGTAAACTCTGGGGCGGCCGTTTCGCCAAAGATACAGATGCGCTTGTTCACCAATTTAATGCCAGCATTCATTTTGATGCCAGACTCTATGATGAGGATATCAGTGGCAGTATCGCCTGGGCAAACGGTTTAAGCAAAACAAATGTATTAACAGATGTCGAAGCAGGCATCATCATCGAGGGATTGGAAGAGGTTCGCCAAGAATTTTACGCCGGCAAATTCGAATTTCAGTCTGGTGATGAGGACATCCACACGGCGGTAGAGCGCCGCCTGATGGAACTGGTAGGCCCAGTGGGGGGGAAGTTACATACGGGACGCAGTCGCAATGACCAGGTAGCCACGGATTTCCGCCTCTGGGTCATGCGCGCCTGTGATCGGGTTAACTTGCGTATCGTCGACTTGCAGCAAGCGCTGGTTGACAATGCAGCAGATAACCTGGAACTGCCTATGCCTGGCTATACCCACCTACAGCATGCACAGCCGATCACGTGGGGGCATTGGATACTCTCTTTTTTCTGGCCTTTGGCGCGTGATAGCGCGCGCGTTGCACAAGTGCGGGAGCGTACGGCCGTGCTCCCCCTGGGTTCCGCTGCTCTGGCTGGGACGGCGTTTGCCATTGACCGGCAGGCGCTAGCGGACCAATTGGGCTTCCAGCAGATCAGCCAAAACAGCCTTGATGCCGTTTCAGATAGAGATTTCGCAGCCGATTTCCTCTATGCTGCCGCGATACTTGGCATCCACCTCAGCCGCTTATCCGAACAGCTCATTCTTTTTAGCAGTACAGAGTTTGGCTTTGTTCGCTTGGATGATGCTTATAGCACCGGTTCCAGCATCATGCCTCAGAAGAAAAACCCCGATACTTTGGAACTGACACGGGGCAAAAGCGGCCGTCTGATAGGCAATCTCACCGGGCTGCTGGCTACATTAAAGGGGTTACCATCTTCTTACGACAAGGATCTTCAGGAGGATAAAGAGCCGGTATTTGATGCCTTCGATACGCTAGATATCACCCTGGCTGTTATGGCCGGTCTGGTGCGCACCTTGCAAGTGCAGCCACAGCGTCTTGCTGCGCAGCTTGAGCCAGGGCTTCTGGCCACAGAATTGGCTGATTACCTGGTTAAACAGGGCGTCCCCTTCCGCACCGCGCATGGTCAAGTAGGGCAAGCTGTTCGTCTGGCCGAAGAACGAGAGCAGGATTTAACTGAGCTTACTCAAGAAGATTTGCAATCGATCAATACGCAATTTGGCCCAGATGTGACCGAGGTACTAAAGGTATCGGCAGCGTTGGCCCAACGATCGATACCGGGTGGCACCTCAACAAGTGCGCTAAAAACGCAACTGCTGGAGGCCAGACGCTTCTTAGAAAATATCTAGCATGCCCAGTTTACATGCTATTGACGGGCCATAATCGTTAGCCGGCGCAATAGAGGCCGCAATTCCTCGGGAGCGTCCGCATCAGTACAAAGGGCCGTGTGTTGCTGTTCCGTGGTTACGACGGTAAGCTTGTAAACCAAAAGATCGGCTCCACGTTGCGGTTCAAGGCTAGAGGGAAGATCGAAAAACCGGGCGGCATTTAGCGTCCGTTCCCACTCTTCCGCCTCGCCAGCAGGCAGCTCCGCCGTGTCCACGACCGTCTTAAGCTGCAGTCCCATGAATCCCCCACTACGCTCAAAGTAAATTTGCATTCCCCTCACCGATAATATCAGGCGTGTGCCGCTGCCTTGTCAACAAATCACTATTTGGCCCGCAACCAGCGCACGGCCTTCAAAGACAAGAACGAGTGCAGGCATCCCGATGTATCCGCGCTATTGCCATTTACACTGGATCCTTCATCGTCCTCGTCGTCTTTTATCTCGATTCCAACTTCGGCCCAGCCTGTGCGGACTGCCTGTTGCTCGAGGCTGCTCTTTCCGTACAATTCTCCTGCGGCAGCAAATGTCAATCGGGCTGCATCCTGGAAATCTGAATCACCTGATAGTTTGTCTATTAAGGTCACATACCAGATTCGACCCGCTTTTTCCCACGCTTTTCCTCCAAGCTCCACCGCCGTAACATAAAAAGCATGATTAGGGATACCCGAATTGATATGCACGCCACCACTATCTTCAAGGGTTGTTACGTAATCATCCATGTGGGCTGGTTGTGGGTCCTTGCCTATTACAGGATCGTCGTAAGCTGTTCCCGGTTCCTTGAGGGAGCGAATGCCCACACCATTAACATTGGCCGTGAATAGACCTTTGCTGATAATCCAATCTGCCTCTTTTGCCGTTTCACCTAAAAAATACTGATTCACTAATGCACCAAACACATCGGAAACCGACTCATTTAACGCTCCAGACTGGCCACGATACAAAAGGCCCGCTTCAAACTGGGTGACGCCATGTGTCAACTCATGGGCGATTACGTCCATGGCAATGGTGAAACGGTTGAATAGGCGCTGCTCTTCAGGCAGATCTTCGTCACCGTCACCATAGACCATTTGTTGGCCATTCCAGAAAGCATTATCGTAGCCGACACGGTAGTGTATAGAGGATTCAATGCACATTCCGCGATCGTCGATTGAGTTGCGGCCGTATTCATCTTTGAACAGATCATACGTTGCTCCAGCCCCGTCGTAAGCTTCGTTAACTGCGGGATCGTCGACGGGCGGATCTCCTTCTCCTCGCACCAAAGCCCCGGGCAGCACCGAGCCATTTTCTACGTCAAAAACGAGGCGCTCCTTCACTGTTGTGTAGGCTGCTGTTGTTTCTTCGAAGCCGGTTGCTCCGGTGGTAACTGCACGCATGCTACGCAGTTCAGCTGTACTCACGAGACTATGACGGGCATGTTCCTGTTGTGATGGAGAACCATTCCTGCTGATTTCTTGCAGCAAATAGGGTGGAACAATGCAATGGAGGGGGTTTCTTCTTGAACACATCCGGCTATCTCCTAGCTAAAGATCGGACGCCGCTCGACCAATCAACAGGCATTTCTGGAATCCAGGGTGCCTGTGTGGCGCATAACAACATCGTTATTGCTATTGTACTGTATATGCTTCAATCTCGAAAAACGTACCAAGCCGGCTTGCTGTTTCCCCTAGACAACTTGCACAGCGTAATACAGTAGATAAGATTACAGGAAATTATGATGGTCGGTGATGATTCAAATACAACACGTTATATACCAGATTATGCTCGCTCATGTTCAGGCTGATTATCCTTTGGAAGCATGTGGTTTTCTAGCTGGTCAAGATCGGTGCATCTCACATATCTACGCAATTGAGAATATTCTACACAGTCCAACTGCCTTTGAAATGCACGCCGGACAGCAGATACAGGCCATGTTAGATATCGAAGCTCAAGGTTTGGAAATGTTGGCAGTGTATCATTCGCATCCGGCAGGTTCCGAAAGACCGTCCGAGACCGATATCGCCAAAGCTTACTATCCGGAACTTGTTCAACTGATCATTTCTTTGGTCGATCGATCTAACCCAACCGTAAGGGCATTCAGCATTGCCAACAAACATGTTGAGGAAGTCAAACTGCTTCTCGAGTAACCATCCGCCTGGTTGCGTGTTTCTAATATTTGCAGAACATTCGAGGAGGACTATTCGTTGACCATAATGTATTTGTTGCTTGCAGGGCTGATAGGTTATTTCTGTGGAGCGGTTCCCTTTGGGTACCTGTTTGTGAAAGCAACCAAGGGGATCAACATCTTAGATTACGGTAGTGGACGTACCGGTGGCACCAACTCATATCGTGCGGCAGGTCTGTGGACAGGAATCTTTACTGCACTCTGCGACGTCTTAAAAGGCTTCGCGGCCGTCTGGTTGGCGCGTTATTTGTTTTCCGGCGTCCTTACTGATATCTGGTTGCCTTGGGCTATTGCCTTTGCCGGTGTCATGGCCGTCACGGGCCATAACTGGTCAATCTTCCTCGGTTGGCGAGGCGGAGCAGGAACAGGTCCTAATGTTGGCTGGGCAACGGCCGTTTGGTGGCCCATTTTTCCCATTAGTATTGTCGTCATGATTGCCATGTTGGTGGGTATGGGGATGGCTTCCCTGGCCTCATTAACAATGGCCGCTGTAATCCCCATTTCTTTTATTGCGCTCTACTTGGCAGACGTCCCCGGTTATGCCGGTACCTATGCCTACATTGCAGGCGGTTTCGCGTCAGCAGCCGTCGTGGCCTGGGCCCTCCGCCCCAACATCAAACGCCTATTCAACGGCACGGAACGTCTCGTTGGCCCCCGAGCACGTGCGGCCAAGAGGAAGCAGCAGAACGCTGGCATCTAGTACAATCTAGCCACCGCCCTTGGTCAACAACTCGTAATGGAGCAAGCCCAGGGCGTCAATGCCCACATCGTCTACTTTAGCCAATGAAAGGGCGCGACGAGGTTCCTGCGTGATGTCCAAGGTAGGCAACTCGTTAGCCCATAATGCTTGAATCTGCGCGTAGACGCCGGCACGCAACGCCGCATCGTTTTCTTTCCGCGACGCTAACAACAGCTCGTCCATCTCGGCACTTTCATAGTTTGAACAAAATACGCGGTCTGTATTTTCTACAAAGAAATCCGTCCAACTGCTAGGATCCAAGGTGTCCGCGGGACGTCCTGGGGAAGGCCAGCCAAGTAAATAGGCTGCATAACCACATTGAGAGATCTGCACACGAAACTGATCCCACGGCGCTCCCGATATATCTACAAGGAAGACGCCAGTTGCCTCCAGTTGATCGCTGATAGCATTTATATATTGTTCCTCTTGCGCACTGTAACGCCCATCGTTTACAAACCAGATCGTTATTTCCAATGGGTTGTCAGGCGTATATCCAGCTTCCAACATCAGCGACCGCACCATTTCATGATCCGTCGCCTGCAGCACAGATTCATGGCCTGGTATTGCATCAGGGATCGGACTAAGCAGAGGGATTCGACTGCCCCCAAACACATCTTCTACAATGGCGTTTCGATCTAACGCGTAAGCAACTGCCTGGCGCACTTGCTTGCTATCCCATGGCGACGTTTTCTGCTCAAAAATGAGATAGCTCTTAAACGTCGCAGGGCCATCCCAAGGTTTAATGTCAGGGCTGCCGTCGCCATCTAGGTCCTGATTTTGTAGCTCAACAAAATCGCTATATGGTAAACCGCTCCAAGCGAGATCAATGGACTGGAATTCAGCCAAAGATTTGCGCATACCGGCCGCATCATCATAAAAGCGCACGATGATGTTCTCAAAAGCGGGGGCAGGACGACCGGGCCACTGCGGATTCGCTTCTAGGCGTATGCGGTCGCCCCCATCCCAATTGGCAATCGTATACGGACCGAGACCCCCACAACTACTGCCTGGGTCGGCCGTTTCAGCGTAACATTCGTCGCTAATTGGGAAATAAGGTGGTGTGGCCAGTAGACTAGGAAAATGAGCGGTTGGTTCTTGGAGTATAAATTTAACGGTGAAAGGATCCATCACCTGGACAGCGTCAGCATCGGCGAAGTTATCTTCGTTAGCATCCATCAAGGTGCTGTTAACCAGAAAATTACCCAGACGCGATGCCCGGATCACCGACCAACGTACATCCTCTGCCGTAAAATCACTGCCATCCGGAAACAACAGCCCTTGTTTCAGCTGGATGGTGTATTCCAACTTATCCTCGGAAATCGTTGGCATACTTTCGGCCAGCACAGGCTGCAATTCGTTTTCCGCGCTGAACCTGTACAGCCCGCTCATACTATTGTTCATGATCTCCCAATTGATAAAATCGGAGGATGAACTGGCCGGATCCATATCTTCCAGTTTCCCGATGACGCCGATAAAGAATTCGCCGGCAGGGGTTCCAACCCGCGACTCTCCAGGATCAATGCTACCCGCTGGAAGATCATCCAGGATAAGCCAGGCAACCGTAAGCCGTTTGATCACTTGATCGGCCTTCATTTGCGCGATCGCATCATTGAGCTTTGCCAGCAATTCACTGTTATTGGCGGCGACAGCAATGCCATATGATTTGCGGCTGATCCAGGCTTCATCACCATCCCCACCGCTGATCTGTAGCTGTTGGGGGAAAGATTCAGCAAAATAGTCGGCGCTGTGACTGTCAATTATGACTGCCCTGACGGTTTCATCCAGCAAAGCTTGCACAACTTGATCGGCCTTTTCATATTCATTGAAGAGATCATCTTCGCCAATCTGAAGGATCTCCAGGGCAGTTTGTTCTCCATAACTTCCATGCTGCACGCCGATCGCCATACCCGGTCGAAGGTCCTCATGGCTCAGAAGTTCCTTTTCATCCGCAAGTACCAACAATACCTGGCCCACTTCCAGATATGGTTCGGTATAGACGATGCCTTCTTGACCCGTTTCAGGAACTAACAGTGAGGACATAACGGCATCAAAATCAACGCTGTTACCAGTAGCTAAGATGTCGAGCACACCTTGATGTGGTGTAACGACGAACTCATACTCGAGACCGGCAATTGCGGCGATGTTTTCCATCACGGCGCTGTCAAAACCTTCCACGTTGCCAAACTCGTCGAAGCGGGTAAATGGGGGCAGCGGCGCATCCGTGGCGATAACAACGAAGTCGCGGTCACGCGTTGGCACGGGGATAGCAGTGGGATCCGCATCAACCGGCATAATTGTGGGTTCTGCGACCATTTCTTCTGAGACGCCCTGCTGACAACCGGTCAGCAGCACAAAAAGCAAGAGCAGTCCCAGCAGCCACATAGTTTGAAACTGTCGGTTCACAGATATATTCTTCATCCATCTCCCTCTGATGCGCAAGTATAACAAGGGGTTTAGGGGTAGCAAAAACGGTTAAGCCGGCTTAAGGGCAGCGTGAGAAAGGTCACCGTTGGGGCCGTACTCCATGGCTAAGTTGCCCCATATCGTATTCAGTTTTTACGCGTTATAGTGAAATGGATGTTCCCAAACCCAGTGTGCGGGCGTTATTGAGAACGATGGCTGCTGCGGCGGCATCCTGCACGGCCACACCTACCGATTTGTAAAAGGTGACCTGATCCTCGGTTTGGCGCCCCGGTCGTCGTCCGGCGACGATTTCACCCAACTCAGCATGAATGTGACCTTCAGAAATATCTCCGTTCTCTAGGGGAATAATAAGATCGCCGGCTTCGGTCCATACGGCCGCCCGTGAATCTACCACTACGGTTGATCGCTGTACTGTGGCCAGATCAACCTCTTGCATCGTTGGAACAAAAGAGCCGACGCCGTTAATATGCGCGCCAGGTCGCAGCAGACGGCCGTCAAAAACAGGCGTGGATGACGTGGTCGCCGTGCAAATGATGTCCGCCTCCTGAACGGCCGTGTTGGCATCGTCGCTAATCGTGATCGCTGCCGGGATCGAACCCTTACCGGCCATTTCTCTGGCAAACATTTCCGCTTGTGGAAAGTCGGGGCTAAAGATGGATACTTCTTGAATGTTGCGAGCTGTACAAACCGCTTCCAATTGTGTCCGCGCTTGTACACCCGTACCGATAATAGCCGCGCGTTTTGCATCTCGTCGTGCCAGCAAGTCAGTCGCCGCTCCCGATCCCGCACCGGTACGAATGGCAGTTAAAGCGCTTCCCTCCATCAACGCCACGGGCTGTCCGGTTGTAACATCCAAAACCATAACCAGGGCATTAACCACTGGCAGTTCTCGTGCGACATTCTTAGGAAACACCGACACTACCTTCACCGCGAGCGCACCATTCTGTTCCAGGTAGGCCGGCATCACCAAGGAAGTGCCCATTTCAGGCACGTCGATGTGGCTGCGCAAGGGCATAGTCGCCTGCCCTGTCGACAACTGGGCAAACGCTGCCTTCATGCCTTCAATGGCTTCAGCCATAGGCAAAGCCTTAACCACATCAGCAGCAGTGAGTAAAATGAGATCCATGGTTTCGTAGTAACGTCTTTAGCCGCCCTCCAACTGCTAAAGCCTTAATCAATCCCCAAATATGCTTTTTGTACCATTTCGTTCTGCTGCAAATTAGCTGCCGAATCGTGTAACACTATTTCGCCGGTCTGCAAAACATAGCCACGATGGGCGATTTGCAGCGCCATGTGCGCATTCTGCTCAACCAGCAGTACAGTCGTACCTTCCAAGTTGATTGCCTGACACGTCGCGAAAATCATTTCCACCAAAACAGGAGCCAGTCCCATCGAAGGCTCATCCATCAGCAGTAACCTGGGACGGGACATCAACGCCCGAGCCGTAGCCAACATCTGCTGTTCTCCGCCACTCAGCGTACCGGCAACCTGGGTTCTGCGCTCCTCTAGCCGCGGAAAAAGCTCATACATTTTCTGGAAGTCTTCAGCAATACCATCCCTATCCGTTCGATGATAAGCGCCCATTTCCAGGTTTTCCAATACCGAAAGCTTTGAAAAGACGCCGCGGCCTTCCGGCACCATGGCAATGCCTTTTGATACCAGTTCATGTGCCTTGTAACTGCTTAGATCTTCTCCATCAAATTTTATAGTCCCTTCTCGGGGAGGTAGCAATCCACTAATCCCGCGCAGCGTCGTCGTCTTCCCTGCCCCATTGCCGCCAATTAGAGAAACTATTTCTCCTTCTTCCACGGAGATTGAGATACCTTTCAAAGCATGAATGTTGCCGTAAAAAGCATGGACGTTTTCAACTTCAAGCATAGCCATATTGCTATTTCCTTTATTGACTCTCTGACTGCACCGCAATCGTGCCGCTTGCCGCCGCCCCGCGCCCCAGATAAGCCTCGATAACCTCGACGTTACTCTGGATTTCGGCCGGATTCCCTTCAGCGATCATCTTGCCATAGTCCAACACGGTAATATGTTCAGAAATTCCCATCACCACCCGCATATCATGCTCGATAAGCAAGATCGTAATTCCTGTTTCATCCCTCAAAAGGCGAATAAACTCCGTCGTTTCGGCCGTTTCTCTTGGGTTCATTCCTGCCGTCGGTTCGTCCAAGAGCAACAGTTGAGGCTGCCCAGCCAGCGCCCGGGCGATTTCCAGCCGGCGCTGATCCCCATAAGGCAGGTTACGGGCCAGTGTATCGCCCAGCCCCTTTAAACCGACGAAGTTCAGCAATTCATTCGCCTGCTGATGCGACTTTTCTTCCTCTCTTACCGTACCTCGCGTCCGGAAAATGGCTCCGAGCCAGCGCGAATGCAGTAAGGGTTCCATACCGGCCAGGATATTCTCGATCGCCGTCATATTTGAAAAGAGGCGGATATTCTGGTAGGTACGCGAAATGCCGAAACGGGCGATTTGATCTGGGGAACGACCCTTCAAAGATTGTCCGGCAAAAAGGATTTCCCCTTCATCAAAGTGGTAGAAACCGGTAACACAGTTGAAGAAAGTGGTCTTCCCCGCGCCATTGGGGCCGATGATGCTGACAATACCACCCGCCGGAACATCAAATGAAAAATCATTAACGGCGACAAGGCCGCCAAATCGTTTAGTTACATTACTTGCTTGCAATATTGCTGACATAGAAATTACCTTTAAGCCAACGGATGTATATCTTCACGGTGAACGACAGGACCTTCACGCGCTGCCTCCTCATCCCCGGCGTGCAGCTCGCGCTTGCGAATTGGCGACGGCCACAACCCTTCGGGCCTTACCAACATGGTCGCGATGAGCAACGCGCCATAAAGGAGCAGGCGATATTCAGCAAATTCACGCAACAGTTCCGGCAGACCCACCAAAACAAAAGCGCCCAGAACAACGCCAGGCAAGCTGCCAAGACCACCAACAATAATCAGGCACAGCACATTGATGGAAATGAGAATATTGAAACTATGCGGGAATATTGAACTGAGACGTGAGGCGAAAATGGCGCCGGCCAAACCAGAGAAAGCCGCCCCGATTGCGAAAGCCATCAGTTTGGTATTGACTAGGCGAATACCCATGGCTTCCGCCACATCTTCGTCCTCACGTAGAGCCATCCATTGCCGGCCCATACGCGCATCCCGTAAGCGCCAGGAGACAAAGGCGGCTAGCAGAACGCCAGCCAATATCAAATAATAGAAATGTTGCGGCTGGACAAAGGTAAAACTGCCCACTTCCGGTTTGCCAATCTGTAGAATACCTTGTGCGCCGCCGATGACCGGTTTAAGCAAGTCTGATAAGGCAAGTACCCGAATGATCTCCCCAAATCCCAATGTGACAATAGCCAAATAGTCGCCACGCATGCGCAGTACAGGAACACCCAGCAAGACGCCCGCCATGGTCGCCGTCAAAACAGCAATTGGTAGAGCTGCCCAGAAAGACAAACCGCCGACTCCCAGTGCACCTGAAGTAGTGAGCAAGCCCATGGTATAAGCACCAATAGCAAAAAAGGCCACGTACCCTAGGTCGAGCAAGCCGGCAAAGCCGACGACGATGTTCAGTCCTAAACCCATAAGTACAAATATACCTACAATGGCCAGGATCTCGGTGAGGTAGATCCCTAGAATCCAGGGCGCAACTAGAATCATAAGGATGCCGACAATCAGCGAAACCCGCCGTACTCGCTTCTGCTGCTCCTCACTCCTTGTCTCGCGCCGAATCTCAAACCGCTCGCGCCCACGCGACTCCCACCACGCTGTCGCAACGACCCCAATAACAAAAATGATTACGGCCGTCAATGGAGTGATACCCTCTGAGCCAAATAGCAAACGCAAAATTTGTCTCGGTAATAAGGGACGAAGCACATTAACAAGAATTTCTGAGAATAAGCCGACTCCCAGTACCCAGAGAACACCGGACAAGAATGGTTTTTCATACTTTTCAGGAAGCAGGTGAAACAGAGCACCAACAATTCCTAAAATGGACATGACTGCAGCCAAAATCAGACTGCCCACGTACGGACCCTGGCCAAAAGTCAAGATATTGATTAAGCCTGGGGACACATTAACTAGGTTCTCACGCAAGCCCGGGAAAAGAATGGTCAAAAATACCAGGGCAATCAGTGGAATCGCGGTCAGCAATCCGACGATGATTCCATAAAGCACAGCCGCCCCCAGCTTTGTCCCTTCCTCTGTATCCACTGCCAGATAACCCGCAATTAACGGGGCACTGTAAAGCAATACCTGACCCAATGTCAAGATACCGGTGATAATATCACGTTCATTAAAGGTCTCGACCATGCCGATGGCGCTGACGCTGACAGCCACCAGTCCAGCGATCAGTCCGGCACGGATAGCTCTACGTAAATTCTCTCGTGACATAATCTTCCACCTATGCCTTTGTCTCGGATAACCGCTCGCCGAGGATGCCTTGTGGCCGGAATATCAATACCAATACCAGTAGCGTGAAAGCTGTCACATCCTTCAGTTGGTGAGCGCCGGGTACACCAAGCCCCTCCAGGAACAGAGGCGGGCCTACAGCTTCGATAACGCCCAGGAAAAGGCCACCAAGAGCCGCGCCTGGGATACTGCCGATTCCACCCAGGACAGCTGCCGTAAAGGCCTTAATTCCGGGCACAAAACCCATGAAAAAATGCATCTGGCGGAACACCAGACCCCATAGGACCGCTGCTGCACCAGCCATTACCGCGCCGATAGCGAAGGTCATCGTGATCGTGCGATTCACATCGATGCCCATCAAGGCTGCCACGTCTTTGTCTTCTGCCACAGCCCGGATCGCTTTACCTGTCTTTGTGCGCATGATTAATATATAGAGGCCGATCAACATGACGATCGCCACGCCCATTACGATCAGTCGCGTTTTCAAGAAATCAAAGCCTAAAATGCTTACGCGACCTTCAAACGCCTCAGGAACAGGGAAAGGAACTAAGGCTGAACCATATAGCCCGCGGAAGAAATACTGCCAGAAAAAAGAGGCGCCAATGGCCGTAATTAATGGAACTAACCGTGGGGCGCGACGCAACGGGCGGTAGGCGACTCGCTCGGTTAGAACAGAAACCGCCATTGCCGTGATCATGGATAGTATCATGACTAGGATCAAGTATATGACAGGGTAATCGTCCATGAAGCCTGAAGCGGCGAGCGCGGAGGCCAAAAATACGGTTGAGGTCATTCCCCCTGCCATAAAAAACTCGCCATGGGCAAAATTAATCATAAACAAAATGCCGTATACCATCGTATATCCCAAGGCGATCAAGGCATATAGACTGCCCTGCGACAAACCTGAACCAAGGAAATCTACCCAATCCTTTGCCGTGTACTGGGTTCCAGCCCCAAAGAAGAGCTTGTTGATGGTACCGTAAAGTACCAAGGCGATAATGATCGCTCTGAATACCCACAGAGCGATTCCGATATAGTCAACATCTTTGAAGCGCTGTGACATAATTGATGCTCCATTAAATTGGTCTTTGCTGACGGAGCCAGCGCAAACGTATAGCTAATCCACTGAATGAGTCTGAATGCTTATGAAATAGGCTCCGGTTCTGACATCCCCGGAGCCTATTTCCTTGCTAATCAAGTCCGGTCAGGCAGTAACACCTGTCCACTTAACTGACTAGAGATTAAGGCCAGATAGGTACAAATGCGTTGTTCTGGACCTCGCTGACGGTTATCTTTGGATCGGCGCAGTCGCCGTTTTCGTCGCAGGTGATCGTGCCGGTGATACCTTCCAAACCGCTCGTAGCATACAGCGCATCACGCAATGCCTGGCGGCCTATGAGCAAGGTGCCATCACTCGCTTGCTGGGCTACACCCTCCGCCTCGAGGGCATCCAATACCATATTGGTCGCATCGAAGGCGTGGGCATGGAACGGTGCCGTTGTGTCCCCACCGGCTAATTCCTGGTATTTGGGCAAAAACTCATCCTGGTACAGGGTATTGTCAAAGCCGAGATCTGGGCCTGAGGCATACATGCCATCCGAGGTGCCCACCGTATTTTCCAGGAAGCTTGGCGACTGAACGCCATCAGCCGCGGCCAGGATAACACCCTCAAGGCCAGGAATATCTTTGGCGGTGTTGGTGATCAAGGATCCCAAGGGGATAAACACCGGATAGTAGATGAATTCTGGACCGGCAGCGGCGACTGAAGTCAATAAGGGTTCAACATTGCTGGCGTCAGGGGCTTCCGCTTCGAAAGCCACTATCTCACCACCTAGCTCTTCAAATGGACCAGAAAAAGCGCTGGCCAGCCCTTCAGTGTATGGGTCGCCATCGTGTATTGCCGCTGCCTTTGTTACACCTAGCTCATTGATGGCGAACTCGGCCATCGCCCGCCCCTGGACCAGGTCGTTGTGCGCTGTGCGCAGGTAACCAGGCTGGAACGCCTGCGCAGGATCGGTCAAAGCTGGGGACGTGTTAGACGGCGAGACCATTGCATAACCGGCATCAGAGATAATCTTAGCTGCCGGGACGCCAGCACCAGAGCAGCTTGTGCCAACCATAGCTACAATCTGTGGATTGGAGACAATCTTGGTCGCTGACGTCTGGCCACCTTCAGCACTGCAACCATCGTCTTCGGCCTGCAATTCCAGTGGATGACCCAGCACTTCTTCACGTAATTCGAGAGCCACTTCAACACCATACTGGGAGTCGAGACCAAGCTCCGTATTCGGGCCAGAAATTACCAGCGACGAAGCCAATACGATTGGTTCGTCAGGGGCAACTTCGACACAACCAATTTCATCCGTACATTCTAGACTCTCACCGCCACAAGCGGACAGGGCCAAAACGGCCGTCATTACTAACAGAAAAAACAATACTCTACGTTTCATTTGATTCTTCTCCTCAAAAAAAAGACACCAACAAACAACTACAAACAAACAACTACAAACAAATCGCTAGATATTGGGGATATCCCCAGGGTGTGTGGATCCTCTATATGCTGGATTGCTCACCTCCTCTTCCTTACATAGTCAGCGAGTGTGCCGTTCAATAGATATATCAGCAGGTCTGCCAGATTAAAATTCTATTAGATAAATGATTCTTGTCAACAAGGAAATCAATGTTCGCTTTGGCGAAGCTCGTTGAAGAAAGCCATCAGGTCGTCCACAGTATGGTTGCTCAGGGGGTCTCCATGGCCACAAGCAACGGTAGCAGGAGTCAATTTAAGCAAACCAATCGCGGATAAATTGGCCATATCTTCGTCGGCCGTGATCCGTTTAGGTGTGCGTTGAATACGGCCGTTTCGCGTATTTAGGGCATCGCCGGCAAACAGAATGCCTCGCGACGCACTGTAGAATGAGAAATGATCGGCCGTATGCCCCGGAGTGGCCAGTGCTTCTAATCCACCAAGCACAGGCAATTCATCACCATCAGACAGGATCTTTATGCAGCTTGTGGGAACAGGCTGGTATTTGAAAAATGTATTGGAAAACCATTGCATTAATCGGGGCAAGTGATCCGGCGATTTCCCTTCCCGCAGATAAATAGCGGCCTGCTCGCTGGCATAAACCGTTGCGCCAGTAGCCGACTGAATTGCAGCCAGGCTGCCGGCATGATCGATATCGGCATGAGTGATTAAGATTCGTATCAATTGGGAAGGCTGGTGGCCAAGCTGATCCAGTAAATCAAAGAGCGATTGCTGCTCCTTGGGCATACCTGCGTCAATTAATGTCAGGCCGTCCTCAGCCACGCACAAGTAGAAGTTGCTGGCTTTGCCTCTGATCAAGAAGACGTCAGGCTGAATCCGCATCTTCCTCCTCAACAAGGTGGACTGCTTTTTTATCAAACGCAGCGCGTAGCGCCTGATAATCTTCTTCCGGCATCGCTGGAATCGCATTCTTTTGCTGCCGCAGGAAACCTTTCAACTTGCCATAGTGCATGGCCGGAATGCTTGAATTTTTTACATCCAGGCTTTTGATATTCTTCGTCGTGAAGACAATCAGCGGCGCCATGGGGACTTCTTCAATTTCGGGCGCGTTCTTACGGATGTAGTTTGCCATGGCGCTGACCAACCTGTCCGCTTCTTTACTCGGGTTTCCCAGACCTTCTTGGCCGAAGTATTTGCGCAAACCCACACCGCTCTGTTTCCACTTGTCTCCTTCGGCCGTAATGTCACCACTCTGGTATTTGGTGTGGAGGATGATCACGCCGGTAGGTAAAAGCAACACATGTGGAGCAGGCAATAGATAATGATAGAGACGGCCGTTTTGGGCAACACGTTTCAATGCATCGTCCAGAACCTGATCCGATCGAGGCTCACGCCCGTAGCGATGTCCCAAGTAAATACCAATCTGCGATATGGCCCACCCTGCACCCAAGGCGACCAATTGGTATAAGATGGCATTTTCATTGCCCCAGAAGATGATCGCCAATCCGGCCAGGAGGACCCCCATACCCAGAAAACTTGTATATTGTCCTATCTTCTTCAGTCGTTGGATACGTATTTCGTCACGAAGAATTATCATAATCGTCTACAAAGATGTGTGGCACCCGCTGCGTGCCAATTGCCGAACCAGGGATTATTGCGTTGGCCCTGTGCTGTTCGCGAATTTGCCCAACACCAGACAGGCATTTTGACCGCCCAGGCCAAACGAGTTGGAAAGGGTTACGTGCAGTTCTGCTGGACGAGGTGCATTGGGCACATAATCTAAATCACACTCCGGATCGGGTGTTTCATAGTTCCAGGTAGGGGGTATAATTTGCTCAGACAACGCGTAAGCGCAGAAGATAGCTTCAATAGCTCCTGTGCCTCCCATCGCGTGGCCGAGGACAGATTTACTGCTGCTCACCGGGATTTCATAGGCCCGTTCTCCAAAGAGGCTCTTGATGGCAAAAGTTTCTGAAGCGTCGTTAACGGGTGTGGCCGTACCATGCGCATTGATATAGTCGACATCCTCTGTGGAAAGGCACGCGTCTTCGACCGCCCAACGCATCGCCCGAATCTTACCCTCTGCCTTTGGATCAGGCGCGGCAACGTGAAAAGCATCTGAAGAAGAAGAGTGCCCTAAAACCTCCGCATATATCTTCGCACCTCGCTCCAGAGCCTTGTCGAGCCGCTCCAATACCATCACACCTGCCCCTTCACTCAACACAAAACCGTCCCGGTCTTTCTCGAACGGCCGGCTGGCGCGCTCAGGTTCATCCTCGTATGCGGTCGAGAGTGCCAGCATCCTGGCGAAGCCGGCGACAGCCGCCTCATGAATCAACCCTTCTGCGCCCCCTGTAATAACCGTGTCGGCCGTACCACGCCGGATCATCTCCGATCCTTCGCCAATGGCTTGCGTGCCTGTAGCACAGGCCGCATTGACCGTACTGATTGGGCCCAAGGCTCCCGCCATAAAACTGACATAGTAACTGGGCATGTTGGGTAGAAAAGCGGTCATAGCGAACGGGCTAACCCGGTTAAACCCTTTCGTACGCAGGAGCGTCAGATTGCGATCGGCAACCTCAAACCCTCCCACACCGGTTCCTACTAGAACACCGACACGTTCAGCGTCGGTAACAGTTCCAATGGGTATGGGAAAATCAGCGTCGGCAATGGCCATGTACGCTGCGGCTGCCGTTAGCTGCGAAACGCGCGACATGCGCCGCGCTTCCTTAAAATCAATATATTTCCGCGGTGAAAAGTCCTTTACTTCTCCAGCAATCGACACAGGCAGTCCACTTGTGTCGAACTGGGTTATAGGACCTATGCCGGAACGGCCTTTGAGCAAACTATCCCAGCTCTCTTCCGCCGTATGGCCCAGTGGGCTCATGATTCCCATACCGGTTATGACTACCCGGGGGCGGCCACGTTCGTCAAAGCTATTATCCATCTAACTTTAGCCTTCTTGTTTAATGCCTACTGCAATGGCTTCAACAACTGCCTTATCAGCCACGCTCCTAGCCTGTTCTATAGCTCGCTTTATGGCTGTTGCACTGGAACTACCGTGAGCGATAATGACGACGCCATTAATGCCCAATAAAGGCACGCCGCCTACTTCATCAGGATCCAGATGCTGTTTCACACGATTGAAGGCAGGTCGAGCCAACAACCCACCGACAGCGGTGAATGGATTCGACTTGATATACTTGCGAATCGATTCAGACATATAACTGGCCACAGCCTCGGCCGTCTTCATCAAAATGTTGCCTGTGAAGCCATCGGTCACAGCCACGTCGGCCGCACCGCGCATAAGCTCTTTTGGCTCGATGTTTCCTACAAAGTTCAGGCCACTGGTGTCTAGTAATGGAATGGTTTCTTGAACAAGAATATTCCCTTTGCCTTCTTCTTCACCATTGGAAATGAGAGCCACACGTGGCTCTTTAATGCCAAGCACACGTTCCACATAAAGGCTGCCCATCATGGCGAACTGCAGCAGATGTTCCGGCCTGCAATCGGCATTAGCGCCGTAATCGATGAGAAATGGTCGTTCAGGTGTAGGAAAAATGACGCCCAGTGCCGGGCGTTTAATCCCGGGAATACGGCCTAAGCCAACGCTACGCAGCATGGCCACGGCAAGTGCGGCGCCCGTATTGCCCGCCGTGACAAAAGCGTCGGCATCTCCCGACTTTACCAGGTTCATTCCCACATGCATGGAAGAACCCCTCTTTTCGCGTACAACCTGGGAGGGTTTATCTTCCATCGTAATAATTTGATCAGCTTGTACCACTTCAAGCGCAAGTCCACCACTGTCATGTTTGGCTAATTCGGTCTTGATAGCCGACTCGTTCCCTACGAGGACGATTGTGTCATCGAGTTGGCGTGCGGCCATTACAGCACCGGCCACATCCGGTACTGGATAATTGTCGCTTCCCATTGCATCAATCACTACTCGCATAACAACGTTCTCGCCTAAGGCCGACCTCTAATCGTCGTTGGATTCTATCGGTGGGCACTTTCTTAGTCAAACATCCTTCCCTGCTTGGAGTACAAGAAAAATGTAGAAATCTGGACATAAATGTGGCCAGTCTGCCAAGCATACCCTTCTATATCAACAACACTACACCTTATCTCTGTTTCTCATTTGCCTCCACCTGTCAACGTCGTGTTGAAAGGATTTTCTATTCATTGCGATTTACCCCCCCCTGTGATACGATCTATGCATTAATAATTTGGTTTATCTGGCGTTTATATTCCCAGGCCTTTTCGTCAAGCTTTCATCCAAAGGGAATCATTCATTCTTTTTATTGTAGCGGCTATTTTGTGGTGATTGTAAAACTAACTTTCTCACGCTAGACTGGCAATTATTGACAGGTTGGTATCCTTATATTCTTTTTGCCAATCTATTTCATTTTGAAAGCTTTAGCTGGGTAAGAAACTGGTCCTGGTAAGGTGAGCGCATGTGTGGCGTTCACCTTTTTTATTATCTCGATCTATGTGGTCTTATCATGCGTCTAAACGTTGAGTTTCTGGTCAGGATCTTTGGAGCAATTGTTGGCAGTGTTTTGTTGGGGATATTTGGAAACAGCCTGGCTAAGACGCTTGGATATTCGCCAGATGTTTTCATTGTCGTTTTCGGTCTTCTGGGTGCCATCAGCGGCTTCATTTTAACGCCCTATTTCACGACACGGCCGATGCGCTCAATCCGCAACAGTCTTGCCATCATGCCCCCAGAACGCCTGTTGGCGTTGATTGTCGGCATTTTACTTGGATTGGTAGCGGCAGCCCTTTTTTCTTTACCGCTTTCATTGCTGCCCTCTCCTTTTCGGGAGATTTTGCCCCTAATTGCCGCTTTGGCGCTGGTGTACGTAAGCGTGGTATTGCTTATGATGCGGCACAAGGACCTTCAAGGAATTCTCGGCAATTTTCGGCCGACCAATCAACGGCCGTCTGCGGCTCAATCAGAAGAAGATGTAATCCTTTTGGATACAAGCGTTATCATCGACGGCCGTATCACCGATATCAGCAAAACAGGATTCATTAGATCAACTTTTCTAGTACCAAACTTTATACTTTCGGAGCTGCAACATGTTGCCGACAGTGCCGAAGCACTGCGGCGAAACCGGGGACGGCGCGGGCTTGAAGTGCTGAGCATCTTACAAAACGAGACCCATATCCCCATTCGCATTACCGACATGGATATCACTGAAGTTCGGGAAGCCGATAGCAAACTGGTTGCCCTGGCCCGCCACCTTCATTGCCCTATCATGACCAACGATTACAATCTAAATCGTGTGGCCGAATTACAAGGAATCACAGTTCTTAACATCAATGACCTGGCCAACGCAGTGAAGGCTCTCTACCTACCTGGTGAAGAGTTGGATGTAAAAATCATCCAGGAAGGGAAGGAATATGGTCAGGGAGTAGGTTACTTGGAAGATGGCACAATGGTGGTCGTGGAAGACGGCCGAGCTCACATCAACCAACTACAAAACGTAACAGTCACCAAAGTGTTACAAACCACAGCCGGTCGCATGATATTCGCCCGTATGTAAAACTCACGCCCCATAATAAGCGGTGATTCCATGGGTGCTATCATGTGTCCACACCTTTTGGGCTGAGCTGTAATAATTTGAGTATAATTTAGTGAAAAAGGCGCCTTGATTTGGAGTAGCTGTGCGCCACATAATCAAGAGGCTTCGGCTGCCAGGTCAACCCGTCTGGCAGCGACGGAACCGGAGAAGTTCATGACAATCAAAATCTACAATGTGCTGTCCAGGCGAAAAGAACCATTTGTCCCGCTTGCTGATGGCAAGGTAAACATTTATGTCTGCGGGCCTACCGTTTATGATGATTCGCACATCGGGCACGCCAAAACATACATCGGCTTCGACGTCATCGCACGATATCTACGATATGTAGGCTACGATGTTTTATATGTTCAGAATATCACTGACGTCGGCCATATGTTGGATACAGGCGAAGATCGTGTGTTGCGGAAGGCGCGCCAATTGTCATCAGGACCTATGCAAGTAGTGGAGACGTACATGCGTAGCTACTTCGCGGATATGGATGCATTGGGTGTAAAGCGCCCTGACATTAGCCCTCGCGCCAGTGGGCACATCCCAGAACAGATCGCTATGGTTGAGCAACTCGTCGCCAGTGGGCATGCCTATGTGGTGGATGGTTCAGTTTATTTTGATGTCTCCTCGCATTCCGAATATGGCAAGCTAAGCGGCCGTCGTGTTGAAGAGCTGGAAGAAGGCACTCGCGAAGCTGTGCGCACTGAGAAACGCCATCCGGCCGATTTCGCTTTATGGAAAAAAGCGGAGCCAGAGCACATTTTGCGCTGGAGCAGTCCGTGGGGGGATGGTTTCCCCGGATGGCATATTGAATGTTCGGCAATGGCCCATAAGTACCTGGGCCAAACATTTGATATTCATGGCGGTGGTATAGACAATATCTTTCCGCATAACGAATGTGAGATCGCACAAAGCGAAGCCGCCCATGGTGAACCGTTTGCAAGGTATTGGATGCTAACAGGTTCATTAACTTTGGATGGCGTCAAAATGAGCAAGAGCCTGGGCAATACGCTGACCATCAAAGAGGCTCTGTCCCGCTGGCGTCCAGAGGCATTGCGCACGTTTATCTTATCAAGTCATTACAGCAACCCCATAGACTTGTCAGAAGATGCTGTGGAAGCGGCTTTCAAAGGATGGCAGCGCATTTGGAGTGCCGTGACATTGGTTCGCGAACGGATGCGCAATGCGGAGGCAGGCGAACCCAGCTCGGCCGTCCTGGATACATTGGCTTCAGCTAAGGCTGGCTTTATTCAAAAAATGAATGAAGATTTTAACGCACCCGCCGCCTTGGCAATCCTGCAAGATTTGACCCGCCAGGTAAATATCCTACTGAACGAATTTGGCCCGCATACCTACGGCACATTGGAGGCAATTGACAAGCTCTATCGACAATTGGGCGGTGACGTTCTCGGGATCATCCCCGAGGATCTGGATCGGGGTGGAGACGCGGGGCGCGAAGATGGTCTGCTGCGCTTGTTGGTCGAACTACGAGCTGAAGCTCGCACCAGAAAAGATTGGACTACATCCGATCAGATACGCGAGCAACTTAGTAAGCTGGGAGTGACATTGGAAGATCGTCCAGATGGCACGGTTTGGAAATTGGAGTGAAGATAAAGCAATCGCCAGGTGGTTTTCAAACCACCTGGCGGTAAATATTGAATGAACGCCGGTCGTTAAATTGCAGCTCTTTGTAAGCTAATTCGTAAGCTTAAATTCGCAAAATGGGAAGAAAGGGCATCCTAACCGCTTTGCCAACGGTATGATAAACGCAAGTAACTATTTGCATTTAGTGTCAGGCTTCAGTGGCCTTATTATTAATAAAGGCAAAATAGGATTTCTTGTTTGAGGCATCTATCGACAATGTCGGCAAACGAAAAATGGTACGCTTTACGCGTCAAACCACATAAAGAGAACGCGGTTTCCCAGCATCTTGAGAGTTGGGAAGTCGAGGTTTATTGTCCCCTGCTCCGTGTCAAACCCAAAAACCCCCGCGCCGCCAAGAAAAAACCCTATTTTCCCGGATACTTGTTCGTGCACATTGATTTGGAAGGCATCGGAGCCAATACCATCAACTGGATGCCTGGCACCCTGGGTTTGGTGTCGTTCGGTGGTACGCCGGCCGTGGTTCCCAATAACCTGATCACTGAAATCCAGCAACGCCTACTTCAAATCGAAGCGGAGGGTGGATTGGTAATGGTAGATCTGGAGCCCGGGGACCCAGTCCGTATCGTCGAAGGCCCTTTCACAGGTTACGAGGCGATCTTCAATATGCGCCTACCGGGCAAGGATCGGGTTCAGGTCCTACTTTCATTTCTCAGCCAATACCCCCAGCCCGTTGAGCTGGACGTGGTTGATATCAAAAAGATCAAGAAGTAATCTGTCGTCATAGTTGTCACGTTCGCCGCCCTTTTCACTCCACCAGCCTAATTCATGATTTGTTCACATAAGTAGTACGGCCCATTTACGGGCTTTCACCGTCCCTCCCGCTATGACGATAATGCGCCTGGATTACGAATACAGGAGGTGCTGTGCTGTGGAATGGGATGTTGTTATGGGTTGTAGTTCCATAACCAGGATTTTAGGTGTTTAGGACATGCATGATAAAAGGGACTTCTTTGATGTCAACAGGTCTTGTGCTCACCAATCGTCAGTAGCCCGTATCGTTAACCAGCCGCCGGTTATGCTACAATGCCCTTGTGATTTTTGGGTAATGTGTGGCATCGGTTAACCGGTCTTGCGACAAACAGTTGTTCATTTGACCATATTTCCCTATGTCGGAAAGGGCGGAGCGTGCCAGTCAGGTGCGGCGAATATCTTTTCAGTTATCATCCAAAGTGGATAAACTATGAGCTTGTGGCCACTACGCTGAAGGCTGGTATTTGGCAACACTATTTTAGGTAGGAGAAATATGAAAGTCTTAGTTACTGGAGCAGCCGGTTTCATCGGCAGTAATCTAGCGGAAAAACTTCTCCAGGGTGGCGATGAAGTCGTCGGCCTGGACAACTTTAACGATTATTATAATCCGCGCAAAAAGCGGGTAAACGAAAAGAGGTTGGCAACCTACCCAAACTTCAAAATGATTGAAGCTGACATACGCAGCCGCCAGCGTATGTTCGAGATCTTTGAACAGGAGAGTTTTGAGGCTATTGCCCATTTAGCGGCCATGGCTGGTGTCCGCAATGCCGTGAAGCATCCCGATCTATATGTTGAAGTAGACCTCAATGGTACGCAGCATCTGATGGATGCTGCACGCAATTCAAACAGTGTACAAAACTTTGTTTTCGCCTCCACTTCTTCGGTCTATGGCAACACAAAGCAAATCCCTTTTGTAGAAACCGATCCCTGCGACCGGCCATTACAGCCCTATGCTGCAGCCAAACGTGCGGCTGAAATGCTGGGATATGCTTATCATCATCTCTTTGACCTTAATTTCACGGCAATTCGGTTCTTTACTGTATATGGTCCAAACGGCCGTCCGGACATGATGGCTTACCTGCTGGCTGAGAGTGTGACAAAAGGTATCCAGATCCCACTTTATAATGGCGGTCAGATGTATCGAGACTGGACCTATGTTGACGATATCACGGACGGGGTAGTGGCGGCGTTAAGACGGCCGTTAGGTTACGAGATTATCAACCTTGGCCGTGGTGAGCCGACTCTGCTCCTCGACTTCGTGCAGATGATCGAAACCCTCGCCGGACGCAAAGCCAACGTCATTCACAAGCCCAAGCTTGCCGCCGACTTCTTGCGCAATGAAGCTGACATAAGCAAAGCACAAACCTTGTTGGATTATCAGCCTAAGGTATCCGTTAATGAAGGCGTGTCCAAGTTTTGGGATTGGTATTCCAAGTCGGCCGAAACATGATTGTGAGGAGCACCACTCTAAACCCCTAAACCGAGTGAGCGGAAGGCAAAAAAATCAGTTACCTAGCGAATTTGTATTGGCGGCGAAGTGAAATTGGAGGCTCTTAGCCGATACACAGGCAAGGTTACAAGATTGGCCATCAGCTATAGAGAGTTATGGGAACTCTGGAATTCTAAATGATACTGAGGCCTTGTTTAATCATTACGGCGAACACACTGAATCGATATTTTTTCGAAACATAGGCTCCGCTTTGGTCAACCTGGCGTTGGCTGGCATCCGTGATTCCTTGTTACATTCTATGCAGATGCCGCTATGACGCAAAAAATTGGCGAAACGAAAGTAGAACCTGGTTGGACTGGATTGATCAATGGCTGCGCCTGGGGACGTATCACCGAATGGGCATCGATCACTTGGGATGATGTCTCCGAAGGAACTCATACCTATTGGGTTAAGCTGGACAGCTATAATGACATCGATGACGAAATTGATGAAACAAATAACATAGTAAGTGGCAAGGTGACTAGCACACCTTAGCCTGCTCGTCACAACCCACAATGACACGCCAAACCCCTCGCGTTCCCAAGACTCGAGGGGTTTCTTTTTTACTACGTTCCCTGCACGACACTACAACAAGGCAAAAAAGGAATTTTGCTGATAAAATCAAGAATCGATGCCTAAAAGGTATTAAAGATGAATTACCAGTTACATTTACCACACGGAACATTGTCTTTGCCAGCATTTTTGCCTGATGGCACTCAAGGAGTTGTTCGCGCCATTGATGCCCATGACATTCTGGCTTGTCAGATACAAGCAATACAGATGAATGTATTTCATTTGATGCAGCGGCCAGGCTCGTCAACAATTCGGGCCCTTGGTGGCTTGCACAGGATGTCCGGCTGGGCAAGGCCAATCTTCACCGATTCGGGTGGCTTTCAAGTATATTCCCTCATCCGGCAGAACCCCAAATATGGTCGCATCAACGAACGTGGAGCGACTTTCCAACTATCCGGCTCGTCACGCAAGTTTAAGTTGACACCTGAGAAAAGCGTGCAACTGCAGATGAGCTATGGGTCGGATGTCGTCATTTGTCTTGATGATTGTACGCATGTAGAAGCGCCGTTCGCGGAACAGTCGACTTCGGTTAGCAGGACAATACAGTGGGCGCGGCGATGCAAAGAAACGTTTGTCGCCCTCCTTGCCGATAAAAAGTTGGAAGATGGAAAACGGCCGTTACTAATAGCCGTCATTCAAGGAGGGGACTCGCGGGAATTGCGCCGCCACTGCGCCGAAAGCCTGCTGGAGATCGGGTTTGACGGCTATGGATACGGTGGTTGGCCTCTGGACAACCAGGGAAATCTGCTAGAGGACATGCTTAACTATACGAGGGAACTGGTTCCCAAACAGTTTACGGTGCATGCGCTGGGAGTGGGCCATCCCGTTAATGTCCTCAATTGCGTACAAATGGGTTATGAGTTATTTGACAGCACAATGCCCACGCGTGATGCGAGGCACGGCCGTCTTTACACCTTTACCCAAAATCCTGCGGAACACAAACTAGATGGTACAAGTTGGTTCAAATACCTATACATCACCGATAAAAAGCACATAAAACGGGCTGAACCAGTGTCACTCTTTTGTGATTGTCTTTGCTGCCGCAGTTACTCTATAGGCTATTTGCACCATCTCTACAAGTTAAACGACCACCTATATCCACGCCTGGCCACGATGCATAATTTGCGGTTCATGACGCAACTTATGGAGAATCTGCGAGCCGCGATATGATCAACAGCGAAAAACAGCTGCAAGCGTTAATAGAGGCTGTCTCTTCCAGCACAAAGTATAGACAGGTCAGCCCCGACCTCATTCGCGCAGTCGGGCAGCGGGAATTATCAATTCGGCCGTCTTGGAAAGCGGCAGTCAAAGCGACGAAGAACAAGCTGCACCAGGTGGCTGGTGCCTATCAAGGAACAAAGATTGACTATGGACAAGCTTTGACCATGCTACGCGAGACAGCCGCTTCCCCGGCCGAATTTCGTGAATCCTGCCGCCAGATCATGCGCTGGCATGTATCCACGCGCGAGCGTCTCCCCATCCTGGGCGATTTCTTTGCCGAAACCCTGCTGAATGTGTCTCCTGTGCGCACTGTGATGGATGTAGCTTGTGGGTTAAACCCTGTCGCCTGGCCCTGGATGCCCTTTGATGACCAAGTAAACTATATAGCTTATGACATCTACGCCGATACCATGCGTTTTGTCCAGGATTATATGCAAGTGGCTAGGATTAACGGGCGAGCCCAGACGCGCGATGTCCTCCAAGATCCGCCAAACCAGCCTGTTGATCTGGCCTTCATTCTGAAAACATTGCCTTGTTTGGAACAACTCGACAAGATGGCCGCTACAATCTTATTAGATGCCATCCAGGCTCGTTATCTACTCATCTCCTATCCAGTAACCAGCCTAGGCGGTCGTAGGAAAGGCATGATAACCAACTATGACAACCACTTTCGTAGCCTCGCGACCGATCGCTCCTGGTCAGTGAAACGTTTCGAATTTGCTACAGAATTAGCCTATCTGGTCGAAACGGGCGATGAAAAAGTGAACAACAACATTGCGCAATTGGATTCCTTACCTTCAAGAAATTCCGGTTCCCGCGACGGCTGATTCGATCATGACCAGAGAAACTGACCTAGACGCGGTTGTGGCAGCCATCAAACAATCTAAGAAGTATCGTGACACGCACGAAGAAACGATTCGCAGCCTGGCCCAGGCGGCCCTAAAGCAGCATAAGAAGCCGAAGCAGGCTGCCAAGGCCGTGCGCAAGCGTCTGCACAGCATTATGGCTCCTTACCTGGGTGATCCTGATTACGAAACCGCATCGCAAGCGTTACTAGCCGCCTTCGCCTCCGGTGATCAGGAGTCGATCAATCAGGTTTGCCGCGATGCGCTTTTTAGTCATCTCTCTACGCGGGAGCGATTGCCTATCTTGGCGGAGTTTTACCGCCAGATTTTCCGCATTACCGGTATCCCACATCGATTGCTGGACATCGCCTGTGGTCTCAACCCTTTGGCCTTCCCCTGGATGGGCTTGCCAAATAGTGTAGAGTACGTTGCCTATGACATCCACGAGCCGCGTATTGATTTTATCAACCTCTATTTCAACTTGCAGGGATTGCCGCCCCTGGCGCGTGCACAAGATGTGGCGCTGCATTATCCGCAGGAATCGGCCGACGTGGCCATCTTCCTAAAGGAAATGCCTCGATTTGAACGCAATTACCCAGGCAATGGCCGTGACTTTCTAGCTGCGCTCCAAGTACGCTATCTAGTGATATCCTTTCCCACCATCAGCACGCATAGTGGGCGCAACCTTGTGAAGCGCTATCGCGAATTCTTCGATCAACTTACAACAGGAAAAGATTGGCCAGTCACAGAATTAATGTTTGCAGGGGAGATGGTTTTTGTGGCTGAGAAATCACTTTGAATGGATCCGGCAATCTTTCTTGCTTGATGGACCCAAACAGGTAGGCTAATTTTGTTTAACCATGACCGAACACAGATTCTTTGTCAACCGCAATCAGATCCGTGGTGAGAAGGTAATACTGTCCGGCAGTCAGGCTCGCCAGGCACATAGTGTCCTTCGTCTGCGAAAAGGCGATTGCATCCGCATACTGGACAACCAAGGCTGGCAATATGAAGTACAGTTCCTGACAGTTAATCCCCAACAGGCCACCGGTCGCATCTTGACTAAAAGTGAAGCAAGTGGTGAACCGGCAGCACGGCTAACGCTTTATCAGAGCTTGCTCAAACAAGACAAATTCGAATGGATTTTGCAGAAAGGGACAGAATTAGGCGTTTTATCATTTGTGCCACTGGTTACAGAGCGCACCATAGTACGCCCAACGAAACTGAAGCAGAACAAAATGGCTCGCTGGCAGCGAATCATTCGTGAAGCGGCCGAGCAGGCCGGTCGAGGGCGCATCCCGACGCTCTCCCAACCTGTTCAATTTGTCGATGCACTCGTAGAGACACAATCCCACGACATGGCATTGATTCCCTGGGAAAACGAATCGGAAAGAACCCTATCTGAACCATTCATGCCCAATAATCAACTCACGCTTCCCCTCTCGCCTACGGTTGCGCTCTTCATTGGTCCTGAAGGGGGGTTCACGCAAAAGGAAGTGGCGCATGCGCAGACAGCAAACATGATTGCAGTAACTTTAGGACCGCGTATCCTGCGTGCAGAAACAGCGGCAATTGTAGCCACAGCACTCATCCTCAACGAATTGGGGGAAATGAAATAGGCAAAGGGATGGATATCAAACAGGCTATTGACGGCAGGACACAATTGATTGGATTGATAGGCTGGCCGGTATCGCATAGCTTCAGCCCAGCGATGCACAATGCAGCCGCTGCTGCCTTGGGATTAAACTGGGTCTATATTCCTTTGCCCGTGCGCCCAAAGGATCTGGAATCAGCCCTACATGGTTTGTCTTCGCTCGGTTTTCATGGTGCCAACGTAACAGTACCGCACAAACAGGCCGTGATACCCTACCTGCACACCATTGA
Source organism: Chloroflexota bacterium (assembly GCA_009937635.1). GTDB lineage: Bacteria > Chloroflexota > Anaerolineae > Promineifilales > Promineifilaceae > JAACFF01. The sequence goes on along the minus strand of JAACFF010000006.1, from coordinate 13,766 downwards.
GGACGGCGCCAGGCTCATTGGCGCGGTCAATACAATCCTCATCAACAGGGGATCGCGCAGCAATGAGAATCCGTGGCAGCTAAGCGGATATAATACAGATTGGCTCGGATTTCTTGCAGACTTGGAAGCACTTCAGGTAGAAGTAGGCCGGCGTGATTGCCTCGTTCTCGGAGCAGGCGGGTCGGCAAGAGCCGTGGTCTACGGGCTGGCGCAGGCCGGGGCCCGCGTGCATGTACTGGCACGACGACTCGCCCAGGCCGCCCAATTGGCTTCGGACTTTAAAGATGTGGCCTCTGTGCAAATTGGTTCCCTCCCCGATCTGGCAGCGTATGCCAATGAGCTAAAAGCGCCTCTTATCGTCAATACGACACCACTAGGTATGTCACCACAAGTGGATCGATCAATCTGGCCGGATCGCCAGCCTTTTCCTGCAGATTCCTTTGTCTATGATCTTGTCTATAATCCGGCAAAGACACGCTTCATGCAGCAAGCACTAGACTCGGGGTGTAGAACGAGTAATGGGCTGGGTATGCTCATCCACCAAGGAGCCATAGCTTTTGAACTCTGGACGGGACAAAAGCCTGATAATCAGATCATGAAGGAAAGCATAGGCATAGCCGATGAATAAACTTGGAGAGCTTATAGGTATTCTGTTACTTGTCCTTCAGGAGGTATCACAGTAATGCAAGCAGATTTAATCATAAGCAACGGCCGTCTTTATACTGTAGATCCTTCTTTACCCTGGGCGGAGGCACTGGCTTGCCGCAATGGTCGTATCCTGGCTGTAGGCAGCAATCGTGATATCTTAGCCCTGGCTGGATCAGGTACAAGTCACTTTGACGCTTGCGGAAGGCTCGTTCTACCTGGTCTGGTTGATGCTCACGTCCACTTCTTACAATATGCGATCCGCCGCCAGCAAGTCAGCCTATTTGATGTCGCCGATTTTGCTCAAGTTCGGCAAAGGGTGGCGAACGCTGTGGTTCAGGCGGAGCCTGGTCAATGGATCTTGGGTTGGGGCTGGGATGAAAATCTATGGGATGTTCGGCCGAACGCTAAACACCTCGATGAAATTGCCCCAAACAACCCTGTCGTTCTGGCAAGAATGGATATGCACACCTGGTGGGTCAACAGCAGGGTGCTCGATCAAGCCGGCATCACCCGCGAGACGGCCGATCCGCCAGAGAGTGTGATTGATAGAGACGCAAATGGCGATCCAACCGGCCTCTTGCGCGAGTGGAATGCCATTGCCCTGGTCGAACAGTATATTCCCAAACCAGACAATCACACCCAGTTGGCGTGGATGCGCGAAGCCTTGGTCGAAGCACACCAGCTGGGATTGACCGGATTCCATGATCAGCGCGTAGAGAGGGAAGGACAGCAAAGTCTGCGCCTGTTTCAGAAGCTGCGCCAGGAAGGCGATTTGAAGCATCGTGTCCATTCCAACATTGCTTCTGACTTCGTGGCTGAGGCAGCGACCTTGGGCCTCCAACCTGGATTCGGCGACGACTTGCTTTGGCTGGGCCATGTAAAGACCTTCGCCGATGGCACCATGGGTTCAGGCACAGCTCTTATGCTGCAACCATTCACCGATATGCCGGGCAACTTAGGTCTTGCGGTAACTGACAGAGACCAATTATGGGAATTGGCAATACAAGCGGCTGAAGCTGGATTTCCTCTATCGGTTCACGCCATTGGCGACCGCGCTGTGCGCGATATTTTAGATGTATTGAGCGAATTGGAAACAACAAATATCGCCACCAATCTGACCATGCCCCATCGCATAGAGCATGTACAACTCATCCATCCTGATGATCTCGGCCGGCTAGCGGAGAACAACATCGTCGCTTCCGTGCAGCCAGTCCACGTACAAACCGACTGGGCCACGGCCGATCGTACGTGGGGCGAGCGAGCAAGGTATGCCTACGCGTTTCGATCGCTGCTCAACCAAGGCACCCACCTGGCCTTTGGCTCTGATGCGCCGGTAGCCCCATTGAATCCGATGTTGGGGTTCCAATCGGCCGTCACTCGCCAGGATGCTAACGGGCAACCAGCAGGTGGCTGGTACCCCATGGAACAACTCAACTTGGCAGAGACGATTCACGCTTATACGTTGGGACCCGCGTACCTCTCCGGTACATCACACGTTTCAGGTTCGCTCACCCCTGGAAAGTGGGCTGATTTTATTGTACTCACTCAGAATCTGTTCGAGGGTTCCCGTGATGCCATTGCCGAAACGACAGTTGAACAGACCTTCTTCGCTGGCCAATTGGTGTACAGCAGGTAAAATCCCCTCCCCTTTGGCTATTCGGGGTTGATAAACCAGCTCTTTGTTTCTGGTCTCAGCCGGATGCAAGGTAGTCAGAGAACCGGTAAGATTCATTTGCCAGGAGGCAACCGATCATGATCGTGGGCATGGATTTCGGCACAACCAATTCTGGAATGGCTATTTATGACGGCCAGAAAGTTCAAATTCTTCCACTGGATCCATCCAGCCCAAACCCACGCGTCTTACGCACTGCGCTTTACATTACCACAGAACAAGCTGTACACATCGGACGGGAGGCTGTTGATCGTTATTATGAGCAGAATATCGGCCGTGTAGTCAAAACTCGCAAGGTTTGGATCGGTGAAATCGAAGTATATGCAGAAGATCTATATTATGTAACTGACGCCTACGCCTGGATCGATGTAAGCGAACCAGGGCGGCTACTCCTCTCTATCAAGACGCGCCTACGAGAAGAAGATCACCCAGGTGCGGTTGTCGGCCAGTATTTTTATACCTTGGAGGATTTAATCGCTCTCTATCTCTCGGTGGTTAGAGTACGCGCAGAACGTCTTCTAGGAAAAGATATCCGGCAAGTGGTACTCGGCCGTCCTGTGCATTTTTCCAGCGACGACGAACACGACCGGCTTGCTCAGGGTCGCTTGCTGCAAGCCGCCTTCCGTGCCGGCTACGAAGAGGTCTATTTACAGTACGAACCAGTTGCTGCCGCCCTAAGCTATGAAACCACCATCGATCGCCCGCAAAACGTACTCATCTTTGACTTTGGCGGAGGTACATTAGACATCACCGTCATGCGTCTCGGGGATTCTGCAGGTCGCAAAGTACTCTCCACAGGCGGTATTGCAGTGGCCGGTGATGTGTTCGACCAGAAACTGACCCGCACTAAGCTACCACGGCATTTTGGCGAAGGCAGCCTCTACGGATCACGCAACAAAGCAAAGCGCACTCCGCGGTGGATATATGATGCTTTTTCTGGCTGGCAAACTATCATTGAATTGCAAACTCAGGAAAACAGGCAAGTCCTACAGGATATCGCCCGTACAGCACAACGCCGCTATCAAATAGAGGCCTTAATCAGCCTGGTAACGAGCAATTATGGTTTACGGATGTTTGACGAAGTGGAAACCGCCAAACGCTTCCTGTCCCAAAAACGGGGCGCGGAAATTCGTCTTGATGGTCCCGACTTCAAGGTCCGCGAATTCATCACCCGAAGTGAGTTCGAGCACATCATTCGCTCTGACATTCTGGCCATTGAAACCGAGCTAAACGACACTTTGATCGCCTCGGGTTTGGCCGCGTCACAGATCGATGCGGTCATTCGCACCGGTGGTTCAGCGCAGATACCAGTATTCTTTGAAATGCTTTCCCGCACATTCGGTCATGAAAAGGTACAAACCATAGATACCTTCAGCAGCGTCACCTCAGGATTGGGTGTTTTCGCTCGTAGAATCGAGAACGGCGAGGTACCGGCGCGCACCTACACACCGGACGACGTGACACCACCGCCACAGGCAAGGGGTTCACGACCCAGAATCAATCAGGTCAATCTCGAACTGATGAAAAAACGCATCCTCATGACCGAAGGTGCGCTAGAACAGACTTCTAGCCAAGAACAACCGATCCTTGTGCTGATGGGCCAAGGTCGAACCTTGACCGCCGTAGATCTCCCCATTGCGAGTCTCCAGCAAGCGCACTCCCTGCCCTTGGCCGATATTGGCATCTCGACACCTATTGTACATGGCATTTCTGCGGGCATAGATGAGCAGTTGTTGTTGGTTACTTCCAAATACCGCTTTCTTCTGGTAACTCCTCGCCAGCTCCTAGATCTACAGACCTTGGGCATGCAATTGAGTGACTTACATCGTTTAGCCGAGCGAGAAACGCTTTGCACATTCTGTTCCTGGACGCGCGCCCGTGAAAAAGAACGACTTTTGCTGGCAACCACTCGCGGTTTTGCCCGCGCTTACCCATTGAGGGTCCTACGTGAAAACATTGAAGCGCCAGTACCTCTGATGCTGGACAACCCATTGCCTGGTATTCCGGTTCTCGCCGGAGGTGTTCAAGGTGAAGAAGAGTTTTTGCTTATCACGGCCAATGGACGCGGTATGCGATGGTCTATTCAGGCACTGCGTCTCACCGGAACCCAGGTCGTCAACTGTGGCAAGGATGATCGGGTAACTGCTGCCGAGTTGGTGCAACCAGATTCAGAGTTAATTCTGCTCACAGAAGATGGCTACAGCCGTCGCCTCCTTGCCCATTGGATCCCTTTCCCATCCATTCCCAACAGAAAGGGCAAGTCCCTCATCGCCCGGCGCAGCCCGACAGTCGCCATAGCCAGGACCGGTAGGTGGGCAGTGACAAACCAAAATCTGCTAGCCATTCACTCAGCGCAACTCCCTCTTGAAGACTCAACAAAATCCAGACGCTTATTCAAACTGCTGCCAGCCGAGAACGTAAAGGGAGTGCTTTCCTTACCTCTGTAAACGGTTGAATTGACAATCGCGCCGCTCAAGGTATAATTCCAGCAGTCTTATTTTTAGCCTTGCCTAAATTGCTATTTAGCTTGATTTAGGCAAGTAGAGTTGAAGCAGATTGATGATTGTGAATATATCTCCGGCATCGCAAGATTACTTGAAAGTGATTTACGATCTTTCTGAGCAGCATGGCCGTGCCGCAACATCACAAATCGCGGAGCAACTTGAGATCAAACCGGCATCGGTAACAGGCATGTTGCAGAAGATGGCTAAGGAAGATCCGCCACTGGTGGAGTATAAGAAACACCAGGGGGTTACCTTGACCTGTGATGGCGAGAAGGCCGCCCTGGAAATAATGCGCCATCACCGGCTGCTAGAATCTTTCCTGCACGAAATATTAGGCTACTCGTGGGATGAAGTTCACGAAGAGGCGGAGCGTTTAGAGCACGTTATCTCAGAAGATATGGAACGGCGTATCGCCGCTGTCCTTGGCAACCCCAGTCGTGACCCTCATGGCCAGCCTATCCCCACCCAGAAACTAGAGATACAGGCCCTGACCGACACCCCCATGGGCGAACTTCGTCCTCCTCAAAATGCGATTGTTCAGCGTGTGCATGATAATGATCCCGAGCTATTGCGCTACTTGGCAGATTTAGGTTTGCAGCCCGGTGCCAGGCTCACGGTTCTCGCTTATGTACACTTTGATCAGACGCTTCATGTACAAATCGAAGGGCGCGAAGAAACGGCCGTGCTGGGACCGAGCATTACCGGAAGGATTTTTGTTGAGCTTGAGCAACATGGACAAAAGTGACGGATCGGCCGTGAAGAAAGAAGTACAAGACCTGCTTAAAACAATTAGAAGGCTTAAAGATCGAGTCGAATCATTGGCAGCCAAAGTGAAACAAAGCGAAGCCAAGGAAAGCGAAAATAAGACTTGACCCGATTATAGAAAACCTTAGTTGGTTCTCAATACCAGGGCGTAATTGGCAAGAAACTGTAACATAGTGTCATGACATCTAAAATTGACGAACAGACATTCTTGGTCACCGGCATGGACTGTGCTAGTTGTGCCCAGAATATCGCAACTGGCGTGGACAACCTCAAGGGCGTGGATTCCTGCGCATTAAGCTTTACAACCGGCAAGTTGCGCGTGCAAGGAGACATCCCAGCGGAAACCGTGGTAAAACGCGTGCGTGATCTCGGTTATGATGTCGTCGATCCTGATGAGCACGCGCACAATTTAGCGCAGCTAAACGCCGGTGAAATAACCAGTTTCACCGCTTATATGGGCCGGCGCCGCGAGACACAATTGGCGCTGCTTGGCGCTTTGCTCCTGTTACCCGGCCTGCTGTTTCATGAATTACTGCCTGGCTTGGGTTTTCGCCACTGGCTCATAGATCTGCTCGCCATAATAGCGATGCTGGTGGCTGGCTATCCTGTAGCACGGACGGCGTGGCGCTCCCTCAGGATCAACCGTACACTTGACATGAACGTTCTTATGACCATTGCGGCCATAGGTGCAGTACTCATCGGGGCATTCGTAGAAGCGGCGCTGGTCATGGTACTTTTCTCTCTGGGTGAAGCGATGGAAGGGTACACGGCCAATCGTGCCCGAGAATCGATCCGCAGTCTAATGGAAGTTGCCCCGAATCGTGCCACGGTATTGCGGCCCTGCATGGATTGCAGCGGACATCTGGGACAAGATGGATATACAGGCGGCCCCTGCCCGTTTTGCGGGCTGGAACCCCATGAGGTACCGGTTGAAGAATTAGCCCTTGGCGAAACTATTGTCGTAAAACCTGGCGAGCGCATTCCTATGGACGGCCGTATCCTCTCCGGCATATCCACCGTTAATCAAGCTCCCATTACCGGCGAAAGCCGCCAGGTCGACAAAGAGGCAGGAGACTCCATCTTTGCCGGAAGCATCAACGGCCAAGGATCGTTGGAGATAGAAGTCACACACCTGGCCGCGGATAATACCATTAGCCTTCTGATTGCCATGGTCGAAGAGGCTCAGGAGAAGCGCGCACCAGCACAACGCTTTGTCGATGAATTCGCACGCTATTACACGCCCGCTATAGTCATTCTAGCTGCCTTGGTTGCCACGATTCCTCCGCTGCTCCTTGACCAGCCACTTCTGGTTCCAGAAAATCCGTCAGAAGGTTGGCTATATCGTGCCCTTGCCCTGCTTGTCGTCGCCTGCCCTTGCGCACTGGTAATCAGCACCCCGGTCAGCATCATCAGTGCTATTAGTAACGGCGCGCGGCACGGCGTGCTCTTCAAGGGCGGAGCCTTCGTAGAGGCGCTGGGACGGATACGGACCATCGCCTTTGATAAGACAGGCACCCTGACCAGGGGACAGCCGGCGTTGATCAAAGTTCAAGCTGCAACCTGCAAGAACCTTGAAGAGGGTTGTGACGAATGTGACAACCTGTTGGCCCTGGCCAGCGCTGTAGAGCGACGTAGTGAACATCCCCTGGCCCAGGCCGTTATTGACCGGGCAGCAATGCAAGGTCTTCAGCATCGCTATCACGTGGCGGAAAGTGTGCAAGCATTGGCCGGGCAAGGGGTGCAAGGTCAGGTCAACAACCGTATCGTGACGATTGGCAGCCACAAGTATTTTGACAGCGCCATTCCGCACCAGGAATATTGCGCAGAGGTGTCGGCCGCCGATGCCCAGGGCTATACAACCATGCTGGTCAGTCAGGATGAAGAATACCTGGGTTACCTGGCTCTGGCTGACGAGGTACGGTCGAGCAGCCAGCCGGTGGTCGATGAGCTGAAAGAGCTTGGCATCAAGCGATTAGTCATGTTAACCGGTGACAATGAGGACACTGCGCAGTTAGTAGCGCAGCAAGTTGGCGTCACTGAGGTGCGCGCCAATTGCCTGCCAGAAGACAAGGTTTCGGCCGTCACTGAGTTGCGCGAACAGGTGGGGGGTATAGCCATGGTCGGCGACGGCATCAATGATACGCCCGCTATGGCAACCGCTACCGTGGGCATCGCCATCGGTAATACGGCGCAAGCTATGGAAACGGCCGATGTGACCCTCATGGGCGACAATCTGCGTCAATTGCCCTTTGCCATTCGACTAAGCCAAGCCGCTATGCGCACGATATGGATAAACGTAGCCTTCAGTATTGGCATCAAGGTCATCTTCCTGCTGCTGATTTTATTGGGTTACGGCAGCATGTGGTTAGCCGTCTTTGCCGACATGGGAGCCTCACTGCTGGTGACACTCAACGGAATGCGTTTGCTGCGTCATCCTACTCCGCGTGCTTAAACATCTTAGTGTATTTTTGGCTCGCCCGGCACTTGTGTTAACATTTGAGCGTCTGGCAGACCTTCATGGTCTGCTTCTTTGTAACGACGATTAACGATATGACACGAATGATATGAAAAGCCTATTCAAAAAACTATTCAACTCAGAATCCGCCGCAACAATTACTGTCGTTTCCGGCTTGCCTCGTTCCGGCACCTCGATGCTAATGAAGATGCTCGAAGCGGGAGGCTTGCCACCCCTCATAGACAATATCCGCACCGCCGACGATGACAACCCCAAAGGTTACTACGAGTTTGAACGCGTAAAGGCCATGGATAAAGGGGATACGGCGTGGCTGGCGGATGCGCAAGGAAAAGTTGTCAAGGTCATCTCTGCTTTACTCAAGTACTTGCCGGCCGAATATCAGTACAGGATCATTTTCATCCGCCGCAATATGCCGGAGATTCTCGCCTCCCAGCATAAAATGCTCGTCCGCCGCGGCGAAGATCCGGATAAGATAGATGACGAAGAAATGGCTGAGCTGTTCGCCAAGCACGTCTCACAAGTTGAAGCCTGGCTAAGCCAACAATCCAACATGTCTGTGCTATACGTCCATTATCGCGAAATTCTTTCCGACCCCGTGCCGCAGATAAGTCAGATTAACCAATTCCTTGGGGGGCAACTGGATACGGACCAAATGACGGCCGTTGTTGATCCTGCTCTGTATCGCAACCGGCAGGAGCAGCCAAGTTCGGCATAATCCTCGGAATAAGGACTTTGAGTAAACATTTACCCTATATCGCCTTATTAATTGCTGCATTTCTGCTCTCTGCCGCGCAGCTAACCCCCCTCCAACCAGGCGAGACCGTAACGCAGACCCATGTACTGTATTATGGTGACTTGGGTGGCACGCCAGATACGCAAAACCTTGATTATGTGGCTTTAGCCCCCTCGGTAACGCAAAGCTTTGCCAGCGGGGTTACAACACTAGATACAATGGCCGAACGTTCTGACCAGGCAGGTTATTTTGCCTTTAATAACCCTGCACTACAGAGAGAACTAGGCTATTCAGTGCTATTCACTGTGCAGCTTTTCGAAGAAGTCCACCGTGGACGAAATCGGGCGGGCTTTAGCCTTTTAGTATTGAGCAGCGACTTGCAGGGGATAGAATTGGGGTTTTGGACCCATGAAATATGGGCCCAAGAGGGCGGTAGGGAGAATCTGTTTAAACATGCTGAAGGAATTGCCTTCGATACGACCGCTTCCCTGATTACTTATGAACTACAGATCGCCGGCGATCAATACACTTTATTGGCTGATGGTTTACCGCTTCTATCTGGCCCTTTACGTGACTACACGGCCTTCGAAGGTTTTATTGATCCGTATGAAACACCAAATCTGTTATTTCTGGGAGACGACTCGACCACTTCACGAGCAAAGGTAAACATCGCCTATGTCGCCTTAGAAACCACCTCCATTCCCACGCCAACCCCCATGCCAACGCTAACAGCCACCGTCGCACCTACAAAAACAGCCACGTCAACGCCTACAGCGACAATTGCGCCTACAGAGACGGCAGCAAGATTGGCCCCCCAAAACAATCCGCCGAGATGGCCTTATTGGTGGTTCCCCCTTACATCCGGCTACCCACCAAATTTACAGTAATCAAAAAAGGCGTTGGACAATCAGTCCAACGCCTTTCATTTATACTTCCTGCACTGTTAATTAGCTGACCTTGATCTCAATGCGTTTCGGTTTCACTTCCTCGACCTTTGGGACGTCGAGAGTCAACACACCGTTCTCATAAGTGGCCTTAACTTCTTCAGCATTCACATCAACCGGGAACCTGATGCTACGTGCAAAACCGCCCGTGCGTCGCTCGCGAATGTGGTAGTTCTCTTCCTCAGTCGCGCTTTCCTCTGCAACTTCACCCTTGATGGTTAAAACATCTTCCTCAAAAGTGATTTCTACATCCTCGGGATTGATACCAGGAACCGATGCTTTGACGACAAAGCCATCTTCATTCTCGGTCACATCTAGGGGCAAGCCCAGGTTTGCAGCAGGCGCCCAACGTGGCATGTCAAAAAAGCGCTCAAACTCATTAAAATGGCGCATACGGTTAATTTGGGGATTCCAACGTACGATCTTCATAATATTGTGCCTCCAGGTTTCTTCTTTAAATCTATAGTTCACACTTTGGTGATAAATACTTCGTTTCTTTCAACCGTCCTTATTCTCGTACGGGCGTGTTAGAAATATATAAACTGGACGTAAGAAGATTGTCTGAGATATGTAGGCATTGTGTTAACGTTGAGGTGGAATCCCTATGGTAGCGTACTGGCTGCGATCCTCATCCAACGCGATCGTGAAAACAGGGCCATTTTCAACTACCCATATTTGTAGAGCCTGTTTAATTACTGGTTCAGCGGCAGCACAGCGTAATCGGCATCACCAACCGGGAGGCGCTCTCCTGTATCCGGATCATACAAACCAACACGAAGACTCATGTTCTCAAGAGGTTCGCCTTGAGAAAGAGACAATTCGTGGGCATCAATAATATATTCGCCGGGACTCCAACCTGTAGTGGGTCGAGTCCACTCCGCCGGCTGGCCATCAGACTGGGCTATGATATTTCCCTCAACGTCGACCAGATGCACAAAGACATGATAGCTACTGTCCATTGCGCCTTCAGCTCGCCACACCAATTCCACTATTGGTGGATCCTCCTGAATAACAGTGTACCCGGCAAGCGTAGCTCTATCGGCAAATGGGAGCTGCACGGCCGTTTCCATCGCTGGCTGTGCGAAATTTCGCTGCGGCGCAACAATCATTAACTGGCCCAAAGGTATCTCTTCCTGCAACATAAACTGATACGTCCCGCTTTCCAATGCCGCAGGCAACCGCAGTGCATACTGCCCACGCAGGATCTGGCCTTGCTCCCACACCTTTGTATCAAAATCGGAACGCAAAATAGGGTGTTCCCACGTTCGGACTGTCTGCCCCTCCTCACTCACCAGTTGTAAGGCAAACGTATCGGCAAGCGAACCCACAGCTCGCTCCCAGAAAAGTGTAATCAGTAACAATTCCCCTGGAGCCATCGATTTCCGATCCTGGTTGTATCCCGTCAAAACCAGACCGCTGCCAGGCACTGTCTCGCCGCTGGTATATTGTGGTTTCGCCAATACCTTACCTTGCGGCATATCTACCGCAATCTGGCCGATCACGGCCGTTGGGCCAACAACAACGCCTTGCGCATCCTGGAACGTCACCGGTTGTAACGTAGCCAGATCAAACAAAGTCAGCACAAGATCATACTGGCCGGGCGGCGTGCCAGGAAGCACACGCACCTCGCGACTATCCCAGGCCCATTGGTTGGCCTCCCTTTCCCATGTGGGAGGTGCATCCTCGTAGAGACGCGGCCGCTGCGTTTCCTTATCGCTCCACAACATGCCCGCGGAATCGGATAACCAGACATTTGACTGGTACTCAACTAAAGTTGGCGCAAGTGTGCTCCAAGCCAGGTCGATGTCAAAAGTCTCCCCAGCCTCGACGCTATCCTCGCTTAGAGAATAACCCTCAAATCGTACCTCTCCCGCCGTCAGCGCTGCTGGATTGGCCACGGGTGCTTCGCCGCTCCTTCGCCACGGCGTTTGACCCGAGTCAACAACCATTAGCTTGAAAGCCAGCAGTCCGAAGCCCAGGACAACCAGGAACCAGAATTCGGCGACCGGCCGCGATTGGCGCGGCTGATCGCCAGAATGTGGCGCCGGGTGGCGTGCCAAGAGCACGGCCGTCACGCCCACGCCGACAAGAGCCAGAATGCTTAGTAGTGAAAGCGTTGTACGCAATAGGGTAGATTGCCAACGCACGTCGATAATGTGTTCGCCGGCTGGTATAGCAAAAGTGATCAGCCCATCCGGGTCATCAGGCGTGACCGGCACCACCTGGCCGTCGACTGTCACCACCCATCCAGGAAACGCGAAACTAAAATAACGAGCGATGAACGCCGATGGTGACTCAACGGTAACGGTTGCTGACAACCCACGATAGTCGGCGCGGGCCGTGGCCCCATCCGGAAGCACAGACATGTCGAAGCGCTGCGGTATTGCGCCAATTTGGTAATCAGCCTCAAGTGCCGACTGGTCCGGCCTTTGTCGTACCGTTCGCGGAAAATAGCTGCCCTCCGGATCGATGCCCACCAAGCCGCTCGCTCGCTCATAATTATGCACATTCACTATTGTCGGGAAACTGTTCTCCTCACAAGTTCGCGGGTAGAGGCCGGGCAATGCCTCCAGGAGCAATAAGCCTACCACGCCAACCAAGGCCAATTTTGATATCAAACGGCCCTTACCTTGAGTGTATCGTTCAGGGGCCATTTCGTTTCGCGCAAAAGGCGCGCCGGCCAAAAAGGCTACAGGCAAGGCCGCACGTCCAATAAATCGCCAGGGAAACTGCACAAAGTCAATGAGAGGCAGTGCTTCCCATATGGGCAGCGAAACGGGTAAAGACATGAATAGAAACACGGCCGTTGCCACCAGCATCATGACCACATGCCATCGTTGCTCACGACCCGGCTTCTTCCACAAAAGAGTGGAAGCGCCCAACAGGGCCAGCGCCGCTGGAACCCAACCCAGGCGAATAGGTAGAGGTGGGTTAAGCAGGTTTGGATCTTCCGCTGCGACGGGAGCCAGGATTTCCGTCCAGGAAGCGAAATTGAAGTGGAAGTCATTATTTCGCGTAGCCGTCGATTGATTGAGCGTAACCTGGTCCATTTCCAGCAACGCACCACCGGTGTAGAAGAACGTCATACCCAGACCTAAGCCAAACAACAGCAACAACCGCAGCAGGAGCGGGCGCCAGGCGAGCTGGTGCAGCCAGCCAACGGCGATCAGGTACAGCATGAGCACAGGCGTGAAAATTAACAGCGAGATATTATGGCTGAGCGAAAGAAATGCCAGGCTGAAAACGCTAAGAAGAAACGTTACCAGCGATCCCTGAATGATCCAGCGCCGCCCTATCCACAACAGCAGTGGAAGGAGAGGCAGAGCCAAAGACTCCGGCGCATTGCCGCGCACGAGCGCATCGAGCAAGACATAAGGGGCCGCCATATAAGCCACAGCGGAAACAATTCCTGCCCTTGGTCCGGCAACATCTTTGACCCAAAGGAACATGAACCATCCCGCGGCCAGGATGCAGAAGGCATAAAACAAGTTTGACGCAGCGGGCAACGGAAATCCCAGCAAATGGGTCCACAAAATGGCATAAAGAGGTGTTGGTTCACGGTATATAAAAAACGGGTAGCCGTAGCCGAAGGCAAGATCGGGCAGCCAGCGTGAAAAATGTACGCCATTCTGCCATGCGTGGCGCATGGCGGCAACGCGGTGCACATGGAGGTGGCCGTCATGCGTACAGGGCACGGCCGTCCAGCGCAATAGCGGCATAATCAGGGGCAAGCTCAGAAAAGTGACGAGCAATAAATGCCAAAACGTCGCCGGCACTTTTCGCCAATTACTCATAGGCTTTAAGTTTACAGCAAGGAGGTGAGCCGGCCATCAGTAATTGAAGATCAACAACTCGTAGATAGGTCCACGCCTTTCCGCCCGGCTATTGATCCGCCGCCTTGCTTGAACGCGTTCGATGTGGAATCCTGCATAGGTGTCTTCAAAAAAATCGTCACCCGGGTTGACATTCTTGGGATCGGAATTGCTCAACAATAGCGTGGCCCCTTTAGCATTTAACTTCCGGT